>QNZV01000139.1 GCA_003978395.1 Sulfurovum sp.
GGTGTTACCGAACCTACATGCTCAAAATTTTGAATACAAAGGAAATATAGGTTTTGAAAGTTCCTATATCAATCACGATATAGCAGGGAAGAGAGAGAAACAAAATGCTTTTAATTTGGAGCTAGAGCTTAAAGAGAAAGTAGGTGATGGAGAGTTTGTTTTTAGTGGAAAAGCGATTTTTGATAAGGATGATAAAGAGCGTCGCTATTTTGATGCTATGGATTTATATTATAAACATAATTTTGAGAATTCGGATTTGTTAATAGGACGAAATACTCGTTTTTGGGGGGCTATGGAGTTCTATAACCATACCGACAGTTTTAATACCAAAGATATACTTGATGACCCTTTTGATTATGATAGTAAAATTGGAGCGTGGAATATTGCATATACTCAATATTTTGATAATTCGGAGTTGTCGTTAATTGCAAAAGTTCATGAAGAGAAGCAGAAAGTTCAAGATAGCAAATCGGTAAATAGTTTTTTACCTCCAAACTATAATGATAAATTAGAGAGACAAAAGAGTAACGATAGACCAACACTCTATTTAAAATATTCTGCTTCAGCAGAAGAGATGCAGTTGGACTATTCCGTTATTTATCAAAATGGTTATGATGAACAGCGTTATTTAGCTCCTGTAGGTAGAGAACTTCGGCAACATGCTTATATGGTCAATAAGATTATGGGGTATGCCACTTTGGTAAATGGAGAGACTATCTATAAAACAGAACTTGCCTATACCAAAAGCGATGATTCTAAAGTCTCGGACTACTCTCAAATAAGTTTAGGAGTAGAACATACTTTTTATGGTGTATGGGATAAATCTGACTTGGGTCTATTGGCAGAATATTATAACTATGATGCCAAAGATAACTCAAAGTTAGGAGCTAAAGATTTTGGAAATCTGTTTGCAGATGACATCATGTTAGGATTTAGACTAACGGTTAATGATAGTGCTGATTCTGATGTTTTGGCAGGTGTGGCTATTGATAGAGATAATCAGGAAAAGCTTATCTTTGCTGAGTACAACACGCGTTTGCTAGAACAGTATAAGTTGAAACTTTCATATCAACATTTGAGTCCTAAAGAGGGTTCTAGTTTTAAAGAGATAGATTCTGTGAAAATGGAGTTTGGGTACTATTTTTAGAAAATAAAGGAAAAAAATGAAGAGTTACATAGCATTCTTGAAAAAGTTTAGATGGTTGATTGCCATAGGTATACCACTGTTGGTATTAGTATTATCATCCAATCTAAAACATATTGAGATGGATGGAAGTTATCGTATTTGGTTTGGAAAAGATTCAAAAATCTTAACCGATTACGATAATTTTAGAAAGACTTTTGGAAATGATGATGGGGTAGTTATTGTCTTTAAAGATGAAAATGGAATCTTTTCCAAAAAAGCATTGGCATCTATTGACCGAATTACCCAAGCCCTTTGGAAAACCAAATATATTGCACGGGTTGACTCTTTGACCAATTATCAATATGTTCATGCCAATCCTAAAGAGCCTGATGATATTGTGGTAGAGGACTTTATTCAAAATATAAACAAGGCAACACCTACATATTTAGCCAATAGAAAAGAGATTGCCACTACTGACCCACTGGTAGTGGATGCCTTTATCTCTAAAGATGGAACAACCACCATGATTTCAGCTCGTTTGACTCCAAAAGTAAATGATGATAGCGATAAAAGTTTGATTATTATGGATTCATTAGAGAAGATATTAGCTCCTGAAAGAGAACGAACAGGCTATAAATATTGGCTCAATGGTGGACCAGCACTCAATAAAGCGTTTGTGGTTATTGGAACATCCGATGCCATGACCTTTACCCCATTGGTTCTGTTGGCTTCGATGATTCTTCTGCTTCTTCTTTTCCGTAGAGTTTCGGGTTCTCTTATTCCTATAGGAGTGGTTGTTTTTACCTTTTTAACGGTATTGGCAGTTCAAGTTCTTTTGGGCTACAAACTCAATAACTTTACAGCAAATCTTCCTGTATTTGTCGTGGCTATTGGTATTGCCGATGCTGTTCATATCTACTCTGTATGGTTGATTCATAAACGAGAAGGCATGGAGAATGAACTTGCTGTATTTGAAAGTATGAAAAAGAACTTTTTACCTATTTTCTTGACTTCATTAACCACAGCAATTGGTTTTGCAACATTGACTATTTCCGAAGTTATTCCTATTTTAACTCTTGGAATTGCCACAGCCTCTGGTGCAGTGTTGGCATTTATCATTTCGGTAGTTTGGATGCCTGCTCTTTTACTCTTACTAAAAAAACCGATGAAAGCTCATGTTGTCGAAGCAACAAAATCCAAAGAACCTTTGGGTTATGGAAAATTCATTGTTAATAATGCCAAAAAAATTGTTTGGATTACAACAGGAGTATTTGTTCTTCTCTCTATTGGACTCTTTCAAGTAAAAGTAGATTCCAATACCATTAGATATTTTGATAAAACGGTAGAGATACGAAAATCAACCGAATTTATGATGAAAAATCTTACAGGCCCAATGGCGTATGAGATTGTGGTCGATTCAAAAGTAAAAGATGGAATTAAAAATCCTAAGTTTATGAAAACTGTTGAACAGTTCTATCAAGAGTTCCAAGCCAATTTTCCAGAAGTTCGACATTTGGCTTCATTAATGGATACTGTAAAACGCTTTAATAAAGTAGTAGATGGCAAAGATGAGATTCCACAGAGCCAAAACTTGATTGCTCAATATCTGCTTTTATACTCACTATCTCTTCCCCAAGGAATGGAGATAAATGATAAGATGGATATTAATGAACAGAAGCTTAGAATCACAGGTCAGATGGATATTGTAGATACCTCTAAAGATTTGGAGATGATGGCATACATAGAAAATTGGTGGTCAAAAACTGAATACTCTGCAACCGTTCAAGGTCAAACAGCAATGTTTGCACATATGCAAAAAGATGTCACAGATACACTTATCTATTCACTCTCGTTAGCAATCTTTTTGGTAACAATGGTTATGTTCTTTATCTTTAGACGACTCTCTATTCTATGGGTATTTATTTTACCAAATATTCTACCTGTTATTTTAGTCGTTGGTCTAATGGGTTGGATAGGTATTAGTATTGACATTGGTGTAGCCATAGCAGGAGCTATTATTATTGGGGTTGCTGTTGATGATACAATTCACTTTTTAGTCAAATATTTTGATGCTAGAAAACGAGGTTTAAATATAGAAGATACTTTTGATGAGGTCTTACGTTATGCAGGAAAAGCTATTCTGTTTACGACTATTATTCTTTCGGTTTCTTTTTCTCTGTTTGCATTCTCGGAGTTCTCGCCAAACCAAAACTTTGGTATTGTAACAGCCTTTGCATTGATGATTGCCTTTGTAGTTGATTTATTACTATTACCTGCTCTTTTGAGTTTGGCAGATAAGGATTAATAGTACCAAAACCAAGAGAGAGAAGCTTCTCTCTCTTTTAATCCATCTAAATCTTTGTAAGTATATTTTAGGTTAATAGCTGATTTTTGGTCAAAACTGTAGGTAAAGAAGGGTTCAAATTGTTCTATTTTCTTATCTCCTTTAAACCACTCTTTTGAACCTTGTAACCCGAATTTTAGATGTTTAGATGGATTATAGAGTAACCCACTGTTTATAGAGATACTCTGTTGAGTGTTATTTTTGTAATAGATGGTTGGTGTTATAGTTGTGTAGCTATAAAGATTATCTTCTCCTAACGTGATACCTGCACCTGCTTTTAGATAGCTGTAGAGTTCATTATTGAAAATTCTTTTTCCACCCAAAGAGACTTCCCATGATATTGGTTTAAAGATGCTATCTTGTATGGCATAGGATTTAATATCCAAAAAATGTATCTCTTTTAATTGGAGTTGATTATCTCTATATTCTATGGCTGTGTCAAAGAAACTAATGTATGCACCCGAAATATAACCGTTATCGTTGTCATAAATATCATGGTACGAGATTTTACTTCGTATTTCAATATTTTTATCTGTAAGATAGGCAAAGGTTGTTTTGGCAGAGAGGTGTCCCTCTTTTGGAGAAGATGGCTGTTTAATCTCTCTTCTCTCTATTTTCCCCAAGGTACTTCTTTTTCGTAATATTTTTAGAAATTTGTCGAGATAGGCTTTTTTAGATATTTTATTATCGGAACGTTTTATTTTTAATAGAGCCGTTGCCAGTTCCAAAGAGGCTATTTTCTCTTTTTTTGTTAAATTTTCTATTAGGCTTAAATTATACTCATCACTTTGAGCAAAATCTAAAGCTATAGAGTTGTTTTCTATCGGTCTACTCAATTCTAAAATCTCTTTACGTTTGGAAGGTCTGTAGATACTTTTTTTGACCAATTTTTCAGAAACCACTGCTCGAAGGGTATCAATAGGAATGGCTTTATGGTTAAACTGATGGACTAAATTACTCTTTTGTTTTGCAATCTCAATAAGCCACAAAAGGTTATAAGAGCAGTTCTCATTCAAAAAGAAATAATCAGCATAGAAGTATCTAATTTCAAAAATATGTTTGACCATTCTATCTATCTCTTTTTGCGTTAAATCTAAAGTATACTCCCAAATATCACGCTGTTCTAGGTCAGAATATTCGTTTAGCTTTTTATAGTAGGGGTCAATTGAGTAACGACCTTTGTAGCCACCAAACAGACCTTGGTAGGCATAGATAAAGCCATTGTCCTCAGCAGTTTGGGCAGCATAGTTTACTGCATATGAAAGAAGAGGTGTATTGGGATTGTTATCAATTCTTAAAAAAGTATGACCAAATGCAGAAGCAGGGGAGTTCATATGTGCAGAAGCTAAAACAAGAGTTACCTGTTTTGCTCCTAACTCTTGTATCTCTTTTTTTAATCTTTTACATTGAGGAGTAAAAATACTCTTTCTTAACTCTGGAAGTTGTTCTAAAATCCATTCAGAACGTGATGGATAGTGACAAAGAGTAGAGTTTTCATCATCACTTCTATCCGAGATAAGTTGTTCAATAGAGGCTTTAAGTTCAGCTTTTGGGTTGTTTTTTCCATCTTTTGAAAAAAAGAATCGTCTATCATCTATTTCACTCTCTCCATTTTTAAAGTGTAGTAGTCGTTTCCATTGAGGAGTTTGTGAAAGTTTAGATAGTGTATCATCTAAAAAAAGGGGTGTTGCAAAAAGGCTATTTTGAAATAGAAGCAGTCCTAAAAAGAGTATAACTGCTTTTTGAACTGCTACTATCATTAAAAAATAATTATCCTAATGATACGATATTATCAATAACATCTGCTGATGATACATTTGAAGAGGTATAGATTTTGTCAAAATTTGCTTGAAGTGTTGATGCAAAAACATCTCTGTTGGATACATTCAATAGTGTTGCTAGTGTTGAAAGTGCTTCTCCCCCTCCATTTGAAATATCAAGAGCCAACATATCCATGTTTCCTGCTACAAACTCATTTGCTTTATCATTCGAGACAAATTTAGCTGGTTTTGCACAACCTGATGTTCCTGAAGTAATACCAAATGTTTGGTTACCAGAAGTTCCATTGGTAGTTACTGCAAAAACTTGCATTAAAACTGAATCTTGATTTGAAATGACTGAATTTCCAAGTCCACAACCTACATTTCCACTTGCAAAAGATGCAGTTGTCATAAGTGCTGTTGCTGTTGCAATAAATAAAAGTTTTCTCATTTTAAAATCCTTGTAAATATAATTTTGGAGAAAAATATTTTAACATAAAATAATAAAGTATTACCATATTTTTGAAAAAAGTTTAAAAAATTAAAATGATAAATAAATTTATAAAAGATATAATGTATACTTATTTTTATAGAGAAATTGGGGTGTATTAATGGAATTGACAAAAGATGAGTTAGAAGAGTTTAAGTTAAATGGGTTTTTACTTTTACGAAATTTTGTAGACAAATTAGAGTGTGATAAAATACTCGATGTAGCACTTGTTCATCTAAAACATAAAATAGAACCGATTGAAACAGAGATAGATTATGGAAATAAGTCTCAAGAGTATCGAACAGAAGTTACTGATTACCATAGCATAGAGAAAAAGAGAGAGATAACCGTTAGACGATTACGTCAAGTATATGATAGAGATATTGTCTTTAAAAATTGGATGGAAAATAAAAAAATACGACCTATTTTAAAGCAGATTTTAGAAGATGACGTGGTTATTACACTCGCACATCATAACTCTATTATGACAAAAATGCCTTATGGTAGTACAGAAACCTCTTGGCATCAAGATAGACGTTATTGGTCGTATGATGGAGACAATTTGGTAAGTGTTTGGTTGGCATTAGGAGAGGAGAATGCAGAGAATGGTGTTTTAGAGTTTATTCCCAAAAGTCATAAAATGAACTTTTCCAAAGAGCAGTTTGGAGAGAAAGAGTATTTTGAGACGACAAACCCTTTAAATATGTCACTTATCGAAACAAAGAAGAGTTATAATTTAAATAGAGGCGATGTGGTTATTTTTCACTCCAAGCTTCTACACCGAGCTAATGCAAACCACAGTAATAGCCCTAAAATCTCATTTGTCTATACTATTAAAGGAAAGTCGGTAAATGTCCTAAAAAATAGTCGTTCTGCACAATATTCTGAAATTTTTTTGGATTAAGCTTGACAACTTAAGAGAAGATAAGCTATAAATCGTTTACATTAGATTGTGGATTACATAATCTATAAACATAATTGATGTATAATTTTAGCATTAGTTAGAAAATAAAATTAAGGATATACAAATATGGCAACATACGTAGAATTAACACAAGACAACTTTGAGGCAACAATCGCAGAAGGCGTAACAATGGTAGATTTTTGGGCTCCATGGTGTGGACCTTGTAGAATGATTGCTCCTGTAGTAGAAGAGTTAGCAAATGATTTTGATGGAAAAGCTACAATTGCAAAAGTAAACACAGATGAGCAACAAGAGATTTCTGTTAAATATGGAATTCGTTCAATTCCAGCGATTCTTTTCTTTAAAGATGGCGAACTTGTTGACCAAATGGTAGGTGCTGCTTCTAAAGATGCATTTGCTGACAAAATTAATGCTCAATTGGCGTAATTTTATTACTCGTTTTACACATTCCCACGTTCTATGTGGGAATACCTATAGGAACTTGGACGCTTTAATGTTCGGTGTTACCAAACCTACTTCAAATCTTTATTAAAATCATACTTACTATTATTTTCATAAAAATTTAAATATAGAAGGAATATAACTATGTTAGATTGTGCAATTATTGGTGGAGGACCTGCAGGTCTTACGGCAGGGCTTTATGCAACGCGTGGTGGATTACAAAATGTAACTATGTTTGAGATGGGGCTACCAGGTGGGCAGATTACCCAAAGCTCTGAGATAGAAAATTATCCTGGTTTTTTTGAACACGACAAAACGGGTATGGATTTTATGGATACTTGGCAAAAGCAGTGCTTTCACTTTGGTCTAAAACATGAGATGAAAAAAGTAGAACGTGTTGCTAAAACAGGAGAGTATTTTACCATTACTCTTGAAGGTGGAGAGGTAGTTGAAGCGTTAACGGTTATTGTCTGTACAGGTTCAACTCCAAAACGAGCAAATTTTAATGGCGAAGATGCATTTTTTGGAAAAGGTGTAAGTACATGTGCTACTTGTGATGGATTTTTTTATAAAAACAAACCTGTAACCGTTCTTGGTGGTGGTGATACTGCTCTTGAAGAGGCTTTCTATTTATCAAATATCTGTTCGGATGTTTATGTTGTTCATAGAAGAGATGAGTTTCGTGCAGCTCCTCCAACACTAGAAAGAGTCAAAAGAAAAGAGAATATTCATCTGATTACCGATTCTGTAATAGAGGAGGCATATGGTGGAATGATGGGGCTTGATGGTGTTAAAATCAAGAATCTTAAAACCAATGAGATTACAGACATGCCAAATACAGGTCTGTTTGTCTTTGTTGGTCACAATGTAAACAACTCTGTTCTAAAAGATGAAGATGGAGAGTTTATCTGTGCCATGAACGATTGGGGTCAAGTGATTGTAGACCTTAGTATGAAAACAGATGTTGCAGGGTTGTTTAGTGCAGGAGATATGAGAATTCAAGCACCAAAACAGGTAGTTTCAGCTGCTGGAGATGGTTCGGTCGCAGCGTTGCAAGTGATTGCTTATATTCAAGAACTCTCTTAATCCTTTTATAAGATGTTCTTACATTTAGTGGGAACATCTTATATGATTACTTTGTAGTAGCCTAAATCCCACCCTTATAAAAAATCATGTATAATCCGAAATAATTTAACGCATGAGGATATAACAATGACAAAAGTAGGAATAGTAGGTAGTACAGGACGCATGGGCGAACACTTAATCAAGAATGTATTAGAGAGTGAGGGCTTAGAATTAAGCGTATTACATGTTTTTGATGAGCTAAAAGTAGCTGTTCCTGAGACTACATTAATTACGAATGATATGGCAACTGTTCTTGAAAATGCCGATGTAATTATTGACTTTTCTGCACCTGTTGCTACCCAAAATTTACTTGAAAATGCACTTAACAATCCAACTGCTTTGGTTATTGCAACCACAGGTTTTACAGAACATCAACAAAATCTTTTAATTGAAGCTTCTGAGAAGATGCCTATCTTATACTCTTCAAATATGTCAGCAGGAATTGCACTGCTTAAACAACTTGTAGAGCAAGTAGCAAAAACATTAAAAGATTTTGATATAGAAATTGTTGAACAACATCACAGACACAAGGTAGATTCTCCATCTGGAACAGCATTGACACTTGGAGAGTTTGCAGCAAAAGGTCGTGGATTGGATTTGGATGCTGTCCGTATCTCTGGGCGTGATGGTCAAATTGGAGCAAGAACAAAAGATGAGATAGCTGTTATGGCTCTGAGAGGTGGAGACATAGTAGGACGACATACCGTTGGCTTCTATAATGATGGAGAGTTTTTAGAGCTTAATCATACAGCTACTAGTCGTGAAACATTCTCAAAAGGAGCGATACTCGCTGCTGGATGGTTGGTCAGTCAAGAGAATGGAATGTACTCTATTAATGATTGTTTAGGTATATAGTATGTGTGCAATAGTTGGAGTATATGGTGCAGAAGATGCTGCAAAGATAGCTTATTATGCACTTTTCTCTATGCAACATCGTGGGCAAGAGTCTACAGGAATCTCGTCTGCTGATGGTAAAAGAATCCATCTTGTTAAACGAAGAGGGCTTGTAACGGATGTTTTTCATGAGGGTAGATTAAAATTATTGGATGGTTTTTCTGCCATAGGACATAACCGTTATTCGACAGCAGGAAAAGATTCGGTACTTGATGCTCAACCTGTATTCGCAAAGTATAAACTAGGCGAAATATCAGTTGCTCATAATGGAAACTTGACCAATAAATATGAAATTCGTGATGCACTTATTAAAAATGGAGCTATTTTCCAAACCGATATGGACACCGAAAATATTGTACATCTTATTGCCAAAAGTCAAAAAAATAAACTTAAAGCTCGTATAAAAGATATGTTGAAAAAGATAGAAGGTGCTTATTGTTTAGCTATTCAGAGTCGTAGTAAAATGTTTGTTATTCGTGACCGTTTTGGCATTCGTCCTTTGAGTCTTGGAAGACTTAAAAATGGTGGTTGGATAGTTGCTTCTGAGACCTGTGCTTTTGATTTGGTTGGTGCAGAGTTCATTCGTGATGTGAAACCAGGAGAGATGCTTATTTTTGACAAAGATAAAGAGCCACACTCAGAGATGATTTTTGAGCCAGACCCTCATCCATGTGCATTTGAATATATCTACTTTGCTCGTCCTGATTCTATTATTGATGGAAAGACTGTTTATAATATGCGTCTAAAAATGGGTAAACAGTTGGCAAAAGAGACACCTTCTGATATAGATTTAGTTTTACCTGTTCCTGATTCTGGTGTGGCTGCTGCCAAAGGCTATGCCGATGGAATGGGTGTTCCTTTTGAGATGGGAATTGTCCGAAATCACTATGTAGGACGTACCTTTATTGAGCCAACCCAAGAGATAAGAGATTTAAAAGTAAAATTAAAACTCTCTCCGATTAAAGATATGATTAAAGGGAAAAGAGTAGCGATTGTTGATGACTCTTTGGTTCGTGGAACAACCTCTAAACAGATTGTAAAACTACTAAAAGAGGCTGGTGCACTAGAAGTTCACATGCGTATTGCAGCTCCTGAAATCAAATTTCCTTGTCGATATGGAATAGATACAGCAACCACCCAAGAACTTATCTCTTCTTCTAAGACACCAGAAGAGATAGCTGAATATATCGGTGCTGATTCATTAGGATTTTTGTCGATTAAAGGTCTAACAGACTCTTTAGGAGATGATAGTAAATATTCATTGGTTAGTTTTGATGGAGACTATTTTGCAGGTGGAAATGCAGATAGCCCATCTTGTAGTACTTTAAGTTAGTATCTTAAAATAGTGAACTTTTAAAAGTTCACTATTCCCGTCAATGTATTAATCAACATACTTCTTTTTTTGACATTTGCCAACTCCATTCCAGGTTTTGTGGTACTAATAATGGCTCTTGCTAAAACTTTTTTACTACCATCTTTGAGACGTACTCCCCAATAGTTATGTAAAATAATAGGTTCGCCTTTTCTCTCTCCAAGATAGAGTGTAATGTGACCTGGTACAAACAGAAGAGACCTAAATGGTTTTGCATCAGCTAAAATAGTCTGTTGTTTTCTTTTGGCATTTAGACCTTTAAGTGAGATAAACTCATTTCCATTATTGGCCTGTTGTCGTGAGTTTCTAGCCAAGTATATTCCAAATGGAGCAAAAAAATCTTTTGTTAGGGCAGAACAGTCACGAGTCTGATACCCTCCACCCCATCCATAAGGCTCTCCTACGAGTTGTTTAGAGATATAAGCAATATTATATTGATTAAATTTAATAGGTTTATGTGCAATAATATCAATGTCGTTAACAGTTACTTTTGATAAATAAGCATAACCCTTTTTATCTTTTTTTGCAAGAAGATATTTTTTTGTTTCTGGGTCTATAGGAAAGATACTGCCCATTTTGACCAGAGAGATAAATCCATCGTCATCGCTAAGATTTAAATTGTCTTTGACTGTAATGGAGTAATCATTATTCCTAAATTGTGTTTGAAAATCTGATGAAACAAAAGCAATATCCTCTACCTTTATCCATCCCGAAGCAAAAGATGTCTGTGCATAAACCCATTTTTTATCTAAAGAGTAGTGAGATAACGCTAGGGGTGTATTTATATGTACCGATGAGTTTTGATTATAGTCAAAAGGAAAACCTTCGCCTGTTCTTTTTGGGTCATAGTAGATACCGTCTGAGCTTGGATAGAGTTTTAAATCGGTATGTCTAATTGTAATGGCAGGTTGTGATAGGGTATCTGAATTTGAGAAATTAGAATTTTTTATCTGTTGTTTATACCACGATTTTGGAATACGAGTTCTATCTTGATGATAGGTTCTCTCTTTTGCATATTTAAATTGCCATGTTCTTTCACTTTGGCTCAACATAACCATTCCAGAATCCCATGGTTGAAAAAACTTTTCGTTGTAACGCCTATCATATTCTAATTGCTCTTCAGCACTCATGGTTGTAATCTGTTTCGCAAATGCTGTTGTATCTTGAGATATTTCTAAAGTATCTTTAATCTGATTTGCTGGCATCATATCAATAGCTGAGGAGCTTCTTTCGCCTAATGTTAAAATAGTTTCTGCAAATAGTATGGAGCTTAATGTAGAAAGTAAGCCAATGGTTATAATAAAATTTTTCATAATGCCCTCCTAGTTTTAGTTTATATATGTATATTTATAGCTCTATTATAATGAAATATAAAATTAAAATCTAGGTCTAAACACTTATCCTATGGGCATTAGGCTAAAGTATAATAAAAAATAAATAGATTTAGAACACTTTCTGTTTTATTTTATAAATATATTTGTAGAATACAACTAAAAAATTAGATTTAGTTATATTATTTTTTCCTAGATTCTTTCTCTTCAATTCCACTCATTCCAAATCGACGAGCCAACTCTTGTTTAACTCTATCAGGAGATATGTCACGGTAACCTAGACCTACAATAGTATGATAGAGTAAATCAGCAGATTCATAAATAACTTGCTCATCAGACTCTTCATTAATCGCTACACAAACCTCATCTGCCTCTTCACGAATTTTACTTAGCATTAACTCTTTGTCATTAAGCAGTTTTTTTGTCCATGATTTTTTAGTGTTATTATCATTTTTACGTTCTAAAACCGTATGATATAAACTATCAACTACTCCATACATAGCAGTGGTATCTACTTCTTGCTCTAACACTCTTTTCTCTTCTATTACAGAGGTAAAAAAACAGCTTTTTGTTCCTGTGTGACACGCAACACCATTTTGATGAATTTTTAAAATCAAGGTATCTGCATCACAATCTAAAAGTATATCTTTTACCTCTTGGGTATGGTTAGAACTTTCGCCTTTTTTCCAAATACGTTGTTTGCTTCGGCTAAAGTAGTGGGCATAGCCAGTTTGAAGTGTTAAGTTATAAGCCTCTTCATTCATATAGGCTAACATAAGAATCTCATCTGTCTCATGCTCTTGTGCAATTGCAGGGATTAGGGGGGTTTTTTGCCAATTAATGGTCATGTAAGGTCTCCGTAGGGTGCGATTGCTATCGCACCATGTTTATAAGTTTAATAATGGCGTGATAGAAATCACACCATATGATTATTGTTGTGCTGAAATAGCTCTCTGCTCTTTAGCTTTTGCATCTACCCAAATATTAGGTACTGCTCCACCAGGTGTCAAGAAAATTTGTGCATCTTTATTTACTTTTAGTGCTTCGTTAAATTTAGCTTGAGTTTTAATCTGCTCTAATTGAAGAAGTTGAGTTGTTAATGATGCAGAGATAAGTGAGTTTGCTTTTGCTTGCTCTTCTGCTTCAATTCGAATTTTATCAGCTTGACCTTGAGCTACAATTCTGTTTCTTTCAGCCTCTCCACGTGCAATTTCTGCATTTTTTTGTGCCTCTTGTTTTGCACGCTCTTTCTGTTGTTCGGCAATGTTTACATTTTGCTTTTCTGCTTGAAGTTGCTCAATTTTCTCTCTAATTTTTATAGGAAGAACAATGTTTCTAAGTTCAACAGATGCCAAAACAACAGGTCTATCTTCTAGTGCATTTACTTTTTGAGTTACTTTTGTCTGAATTGCTGTTGCGATTTCATTTCTCATCTCTGGAAGTTTTTCAGCAGCATATTGACCAATAACATCACGAACTACCTCTCTTACTTTAGAGTTTATAATTTTCTCTTCCCAACTTGCACCCCATTTTTCAATCGTTTTTGGTGCTGACTCTGCACGCAATCTATACTGTACTGCTAGGTCAATATTTACGGTTAAGCCTCTTTTGTCCAGTACAGGAATTGCACGGCTTCTTTTTACTCCACCCTCAATATTGTTTGCACCTAAAGTACTTCTTGAATTGTAGTTATCTCCTACAAGTGCATTGTCTTGATTTGAGTAGATAATTTGTCTCATTCTTGTGTTTACAATAATGATTCTCTCTAATACTGGAATGTAAAATTTCAAACCTGCTTTTAAAGGTACTTCTTCAAATTTACCTGTATGTACTTTAATTCCCACTTCTCCAGAGTTGATGATAGTAAATGGTTTAAAAAAGATAAAGGCTGCTACAATTGCTAAAGCAATAAATATCCATGATGGTGCTGATTTAGAACCACCATTACCTCCTCCATTAGAGTTATTGTTCATTGTTCTTTTAGGTGGTTGATTATTGCCCCCACCACTGTTGTTGGGTTGTTTCTTTTTAAAATAGTCGTTCATGTCTGCTGGCATTTTTATTCCTTGGGTTGTGGTTTATCACATGAGCTTTTGCTCAAAATATGTTTTTATATGTATGTTAAATAGTGTTTGTACTTTTCATTTCTTCCAAATACAATATCAAAGTAGGTACTTTGAATAATCTCTGTAATCTCTCCACGTGAGCCACCACCAATTATACGTGCATCAATATCTCGTACAGGGGTAATCTCGGCAGCTGTTCCTGTCAAGAAGGCTTCATCTGCAACATATACCTCTTCACGAGTAATTCGTCTTCGTGTTACAGTATATCCCATATCTTCTGCCAATTCAATAACCATCTTTTGGGTAATAGAAGCCAAAGAGTTATCGTTTGGTGGAGTAATAATCTCGCCATCTTTAATCATAAAAAAACATGCACCACTCGCTTCAGCTACGTACCCTTGGTCATCAAGAAGTAGTGCCTCATCATAACCACAATCAATCGCTTCAAATTTTGCCATTTGGCTATTTAAATAGTTAGCAGTTGCTTTTGCTTTACCCATACTTGATGTGTTTCCTGCTCGGCTCATAGAAGCAATTTTAAGTTTAATTCCTGATTTTAATCCCTCTTCTCCAAGGTATGCACCCCATTCCCATGCTGCTAGAACAGTCTCTACAGGTGCATTTTTATGATAAACACCCATTACTCCATAACCTAAGAAAGCAAAAGGTCTAATGTATACATTGTCTCCTGTAAACTCATTCTTTCTAATCAATTCAATTTGAGCTTGATTCATCTCTTCAACAGTGTAAGGGATGTCAATAAGGGTCATTTTTGCTGACTCTTTAAGTCTTTTGGTATGGTCATTTAATCTAAAAATTGCATATCCATTATCTGTTTTATAAGCTTTGGTTCCTTCAATTACACCATTTCCATAGTGTAGGGTGTGTGATAATACGTGAGTTTGTGCTTCGTTCCAAGGTTTAAATTCGCCGTTCATCCATATATATTTTGCTGCATCCATTTGTGCGTTTCTCCAGTGTTTCTTTTCATTAAAATTTAATGGAACATTTTATCTAAAGTCGTGTTAAACTCTCTTTTTATGCTAAACTATGCCAAAAATGAGAGGGTCTCAATGCACATATTTTGGAAATATCTATTATGGTTGTTAAGTTTTTTAACAATAGTGATTTTTTATCTATTAAATACCTCTTTGGGGCAGTATACTATGACTCAAAGCTTAAGCTATTTTCTATCAAACAAAACTAAAAATAGTTTAAAAGTCTCTTCTTTAAATATTGATAACTATCCTAAAGTAAGTATGAATATAGAGATTAATAGAGGTGCTATAGCCTCTTTTCATGGAGAGGTGCATGGTAGAAAAATTGATATGGATTATCATCTTACTGGTAACTCTTTTAAATATAACTCTATTGATTTAAAAGAAAAAATTGATATAAAAGGGCATATCTCAGGTCTCTATCCCAAATTTTTAGTAGAAGGAGAAGGGGAAACATTTGAAGGAGATGTTGCTTTCTCTTTTATTAAAACTCCCAAAGAGTTTAAAAGTTTAAAGATAGCATTGCGTGATGTGAATAGTGAAAATATTTTAATCTATTTGAAAAAGAAGCCTCTGGTTCATGGAAAGGCAGATATAGATGCCCATTTTAGAAGTTTTTCAAAATATAAAAGGGATGGAGAAGCACTTATCTATATGGAAAAAGCAACAATACCATCAGTCTCTAGGGATAAGATTTTCTCTTTTAAAAGTAAAATGAAATTTAAAAATAAAGAGTTAATAGTTACAGGTGAAAGTGATACTTTTGAGGGCTTATTAAAGTATAAATATAGTAAAAATAAATTGGAGTTAAACTTATATGGTACTTCATTGGTTAAACTTTTACGCTTTTTCTCTTATCCTGCACTTTTGTCTGCAAAGGTTTATGGCTCTATTGATTATGATATAAAAAATAAGATAGTTATTCTACACAGTAAGCTAAAACAGACGAAGTTTAGAAAAACAAAAATAACCGATATGATTTTTAATAGAACAGGTATTGATATATTAAAAGATACCTATGATGATAGCTCCTTTATCGCTGGGTATCAAAATTCTATTTTATACTCAACATTGAGAATTGATAATGGACGTGATAAACATCTCTATCTAACCGATACAAAACTCTACTCTAAAACCAACGCTATAAAATCTAAATTTGAAATGACAATAGGAGGACAAGAGCTTTATGGTGGTATCTATGGAACATTGAAAAATCCTAAAGTCTCTATTGATATGCAAAAAATTTTAAAGTATCAGTTAGAGAAACAGATAGGCAGTTTTTTAGGAATAGGAAAAAAAGAGCTTATTAAACGAAAATTAAATAGTGTAAAAGAAGATCTCTCTAAAAGTCTCGAAGAGGTTGATGTAGAGAGGGTAAAAGAGAAGGCTAAAAGCTTTTTGAATGATTTTTTTTAGGATATAATTAACTACTATAATATTAAAATAAAGGTAAAAGATGTTTGGAATATTTAATAGAAGCAATCAAATTAATGATGCACAAATTTTTATGGGAAGTCAAGAAGAGTCACGAGAAAATTTTTCTGAACGTAGAAGTCCCTATACTCATGAGGTGGTAAGTCGAGCTCCTATATGTACTGCAGAAGATACTATTAGTGCATTGAAGATTGCTGAAGTTGCCTCTAAAGTTACAGCAAAAACGCCTCTGCATCAGCGAGTCTCTTGGCTAGAAGATGTGGCAGATATGTTAGAAGAGCATCGTGAAGATATGGCATTGACTTTGGTACATGAAGTGGCTAAACCATTAGCTTTTGCACGAGTAGAGGTTGACCGATGTATTGAGACCATTAGAATTACAGCAAAAGAGCTAATTGCATTGCATGGGGAGACGATTCCTACTGATATTGCACCAAGTGGAAGAAAAACAATAGCCTATTTTACACGTGTACCTGTTGGCGTGGTTGCGTGTATCACTCCATTTAATTTTCCGTTGAATTTGGTAGCTCATAAGATTGCTCCTGCTTTGGGTGCTGGGAATGCTGTTGTTTTAAAGCCAACACCTGAAGCACCTTTAACATCTTATAAGTTAGCAAAACTATTTAACAGCTCTAAATATGCCATAAAAGATGCATTATCGGTTATTTATGGAGATGTAGAGGTAGGTAGTACTTTGGTAAAAAGTATGATTCCTCGTGTACTATCATTTACAGGTTCTGTTCCTGTGGGAAATATTATTACTCAACAAGCAGGAATTAAAAAAGTGAGTTTAGAGCTTGGAGGAAACGCAGCAACATTTATTGATACTTCAGCAGATATTGAGTACGCTGCTTCACGTTGTGCCTATGGTGCTTTTGTAAATTCTGGTCAAGTCTGTATATCTCTACAACGTATCTATGTTCATACGGATGTTTATGATGAGTTTTCAGAGGTACTTGCACGAGAGACTAAAACACTCAAAGTAGGTTCTCCTTATGAAGAAGATACCTTTATGGGTCCACTTATTGATTCAGACTCTTTAGAACGTGCAGAAACATGGGTAGCCTCTGCTCAAGAAGAGGGAGCAACTTTGTTAACAGGAGGAGAAGTTGTTGATGGAAGTTTTACTCCAACGGTTATGGCAAATGTAACTGATGATATGAAAATTATTTGTGAAGAGGTTTTTGCACCAATTGTTTCATTGGTCAGAGTAGACTCTTATGAAGAGGCTATTATAAAAATGAATGACTCTCCTTATGGATTACAATTTTCTATATTTACCAATAATTTAAAAGTAACTCAGCAGTTTATAGAAGATGCTGAGTGTGGAGGAGTAGTTATCAATGATATTCCAACTTTACGTTTTGATGTTCAACCTTATGGTGGTTCTAAACTTTCAGGAATAGGGCGTGAAGGACCGAAATGGGCATTAGAAGAGTTTACAGAGATAAAGTCGGTACTTATTTGTAATTAGAATAGTAGAGGGTACTATTTCTTTCATTTAAGTTAAAATAAAGATATGCTATACTGAAATTGTTGTGTTCATATATTAATGTTCCAATGTTATTATTTCAAAGGAGTACAAGTGGAATATTTATTAGATATAGGGTTTTTAGGTACATCTGCCCCCTATTTCATGGATATTATTTTAGTATATCTATTATCTTTACCCATTTTAATGACTTTTTCTATACTTTTAGTAGGCAATCGAAAATATGGTTTACATCGTTTTACTCAAACTTTACTATTTTTATTAACAGTATTTGTTTTATTTATTTTTAATTATGAAATTTATATAGTTGTAGAGAAAGAGCTGTTTTATTTATTACTTATTGAGCTTTTTTTCTCTATTGTTATCTTGATTATGTGGTTGAGAGTTATTTTATTTGCAGTAGATGATAGAAGACGAAAAGGATTACCAGGTTTATATTCATCTTCACATAAAAAATCAGGTAAACGTATTTTTCTTGTTATGCTTTTTATGATATTTATTAATACTTATCTCTATTGGATAGTTTATGTTGATTAAAAATCAAAAAAAAGAAGTGGCACTCTCTGCTTGTCTTTTAGGTTGTAGTTGTCGTTATGATGCAAAAGATAATTTAAACAGAGAGTTACTCTGTGAACTTGAATCTTTTAGTATTGTCTCTTTTTGTCCAGAAGATTATGCTTTTGGAACACCCAGACCAACCATGGATTTAATTATGGAGAACTCTACTACAAGAGCCATCTCCAATGAAAATCATCATGATTTATCTGCCCCAATATACAATTATGCCAAAAAATTTTTTCAAGAAAATCCAAACATAAAACTTTTTATAGGCAAAGATAGAAGTCCCTCTTGTGCTGTAAAGTCTGGTAAAGTTTATGACAAAGATAAAAAAATAGTCCATAAACATGGAACAGGGTTAATGGCAAAGGTTGCTTTAGATTTAGGTATTGAATCTTGGGATGCTGAAGAGTATTTGACTACTCATACTTCTTAAACTGCTCTAGCCATACAATATCTTCTTGTTTTATTGTTCCTACTTTGTTGATGAGGTTTGCTTTAATTGACTCTAAATCATTAAGCTCTAAATATTCTATGTAGTTAGGGTTAATGTCAACACTCTTTTGTGGGTTATACGAGAGTAAAACCTCTATCTCTTTTAATAATTTCTCTTTTTTTATAATCATTTCATTTTTACTATTCATTCTGTTATACTAGCGAAAAAATAATAAGGAGTAAGCATGTTAGAAATTGGTGATGTTATCCCAGCTTTTTGTCTGCCCAATCAAGATGAAGAAGAGATATGTTTTCGAGATATAAAAGGGCGATGGGCTGTGGTCTATTTTTACCCAAAAGACAATACCCCAGGATGTACAACCGAAGCGTGTGATTTTACAGAAGCTATGCCTGATTTTACTAATCTTGAAGCCATTATTTTAGGAGTTAGTCCAGACACTCCCAAGAAACATAGAAATTTTATAGAGAAAAAAGCGTTAAAGATTACACTTTTAGCCGATGAAGATAAATCTTTGTGTAAAAGTTTTGGTATGTGGCAACCCAAAAAGTTTATGGGTAGAGAGTACATGGGGGTAGTTAGAAGTACTTTTTTAATTGCTCCTGATGGAACATTAGCATATAAATGGGAAAAAGTTAGAGTTAAAAATCATGTTGCAGAAGTTAAAGAGAAGTTAATAGAGTTACAAGGTTAAAACCTTGAGACTCTATTAGAATAAATCAAAATCATTTTCTGGGTCTGTCGCTGATTTTGTTTGTGTTGGTAGTGGCGACAAATTGGTATAGAGTTCTGTTATTATGCCATTTCGTGCATTGTAAACACCCTCTGGACGTGAAAATTTACGAGGCATATCTGGATACATCTTATGTAGACGTTTTAGGAAATAAGCAAATGCAGGAGCAGATGTTCCACCTCCTGTACCACCCCGTCCAATTGGTTTATTATTGTCTCTTCCCATCCATACAATTACTTCTGTTGTTGGAGAATATCCACAGAACCATGCATCTACATTTTTATTGGTTGTTCCTGTTTTCCCCACAACTTCAACACCTTTTACCTGAGCATTTCGTCCTGTTCCTCTTTTTACAATATCCCTTAGAATACTGGTCATAAGATAGGCTTGAGGAGGGGTTGTAAAATCAGTAATTTCGTTGGTTTTACTCTCATAGATAACCGTACCATTTCGCGAAAGAACCTTAGATATTAATTTTGGTTCTATCATATGTCCACCATTGGCAAAAGCAGAATATATTTGAGCCATTTTTACAGGACTAACCCCAAGGTTTCCAAGTGCAATAGACATATCTTGTGGAATCTTAGGAATGTTGAGTCGTTTAAGCTTTTCAAAAATACGGTTAACCCCAATTTCTGTAACCAAGTTAATCGTTGCAAGGTTACGTGAATGAACCAATGCCTCACGTAGTTTAATAAATCCTACAAAATCACTCTCATAGTTTTTAGGTCTCCATATTTTACGTTTTCCATGGCTGTAGTACTGAAATGTTCTGGCAACATCAGTTAGCTCTGTAGCAGGGTTGTACCCCATATCTAAAGCAATTTGATAGATAAATGGTTTAAATGCAGAACCTGGTTGACGAGTCATCATTGTGGCACGGTTAAATGCAGATTTTTTATAATTAACACCACCCACCATCGCTTTAATATTACCTGTTTTGTTCTCTACAGCAAGAATTGCACCATTTAATGTTGTCTTTTTTAGGCTCTCTCGTTGTTTTTTTACAATCTTTCTATGTGCATAATTTAGAGCTTTTTTAGCAAGTTTCTGTTGCTCCATATCAATGGTTGTGTAGATAGTATATCCACCTGTTCTAATATCTTTAAACTCTTTACGTAAACGTCTAACTACTTCATCTGTAACATATGGAGCAATATTTTGAGTTAGGCTATCTTTGTAAATTTTTGGAGTCTCTTTTACTGCATCAATATACTCATCATGGCTAATCCAACCCAATTTATTCATTCTTGCTAGAATAGTATCAGCACGGTTTAGTGATTTCTCATAGTTTCGTGTAGGTGCATAGGTACTTGGTGCTTTCATTAATCCTGCAAGAATGGCAGACTCTTTAAGGGTTAACTGGTCTAACTCTTTTCTGTAATACCCTTTTGCAGCAGTTTTAACTCCATAGTAGCCATGACCAAAAAACATCTCATTTAAATAGCGTTCTAAAATCTCTTCTTTTGTCAGTTCATTTTCAATTTTCATTGATAAAATGGCTTCTTTTATTTTTCGGCTATAACTTTTTTTATTGGTTAAAATAGTATTTTTGACAAGCTGTTGTGTTAAGGTACTTCCCCCTTCTACTTTATGCCCAGCTTTAAAGTTTTTTAGTGCCGCCCGTATAATTGCATCAGGATTAACTCCATCATGTTCAAAAAATCGTGTATCTTCTATGGCAATTAATGCTTCAATAAGATACCCAGGAATCTCATCATAGTTTGCATAAAGACGGTGTTTCCCTTTGAAAACATAGGCAATTCTTTTTCCTTTTGCATCTAAAATAACAGAAGAGGTTTGAGGGTTATAGTTAATAAGTTTATCTGCATCAAGCTTTATTTCATTGTATGCGTAGATAAATCCAGCAAATAAGGCAATAAAAAAGATAATGACCAAGACAATAGAACCTTTTATCAATCGGTTAACCATGTACTATTTCCTTTTTTTAGAGAATAAGAGAGATTATAGCGTAATTTTAATATTTTGACAAAGTTTTAACAGATTCTGTTTTGAACTCCCAATTCTAGGAATAATACGTAAAATAGCTTGATTTACAGTGGGTTGGCGAATTGCTCCTATTAAAAACCCTTGCTCTATTAGCTCTTTTTGTTTTTGAACAGTTGATTCATTGGATGGCATTGGAAGAGCTAAAATTAGAGAATTCATTTTTATATTAAACTGCTTTTCTATAATTTTATGTCGTTTCTCTATTTTTTTATAAAATTTTTGAGAGTTATTGGCTACATATTTAATATTAACCAGTGCCAAAGCTGTATCAATAACAGATGGTGCAGTAGAGTAGATAATTGGTTTTCCACGATTGACTAAAAAAGATAATAGATGAGAAGAGGCTAGAATATAAGCACCATAACTCCCATAAGCTTTACCCAAAGTTCCCATTTTGATATGTCGTTGATGTGGTGTTATATTATAATACTCAAAAATACCAAGGAGATTTTTACCGATAACTCCAGAAGAGTGAGCTTCATCTACAATTAGTAAGGCTTCATATTTATCTGCTAAATCAAATATCTCTCTATTACAAAGGTTACCACTCATAGAGTAGACCCCCTCAACAGCAATAATTTTGCGTCCACGACCTTGATACTCTTTTAACTTTTCGTTTAAATCATTGGGGTCATTGTGTTTAAATTTTATAACTCTATCACTCAAAAGCCCTGTTGCCATCATCCCCGAAGCATGATAATCTTCATCAATAAACAGCATGTCATTTTTACGAACCAAAGCTTCTATTAGTGCCATATTTGCTAAAAATCCAGACCCTACTATCATCCCCTCTTCAAAACCATTTAGTTTTGCCAAAGTTTCTTCAAACCGTTGATGAATCTCATGATACCCATTAACCAACATACTCGCTTTTGGAGCATGAGCATCATACTCATCTATAAGATTTAGGGCTTTTCCAAGTTGCTTCTTGTCATTAGCTAAACCCAAATAGTCATTAGAAGCAAAATCTATTAAATCTTTATCCCATATTTGTCGTTGTCGAAAGCGATTTGCTTTTTTTAGGGCGTTTAGTTCTTTTTGGTACATTGTTACTCTTCAATCCTCTCACTAGCTTTTTCATAAACTTTCATCTTATCACGTTTTCCAATAGCAATCAGATGAATAACAATCTCTTCCTCTAAAATCTGATAAACAATTCTATAACGCTTATGGTCAAAGTACATCTTTTTTAAGCCACTTAAATTTAGACTGTTCTTATGTCCCAAATCAATGCCAAGTTCAGGACTTGTAAGAATTTTTTTCAAAGTTTTAGTAAAAAGAAGTTGAATAGAGTGATTAAGCTTTCTTAACTCTTTTTCAGCTTCTGGATGAAATTTATAGTGATACATCGCTAATCCTCTAATGATAAATTCAGTCTTTTTAATACATCGTTACCATCAAGATAGTTATCTTTAGGGGTTTTCATTCGTTCACTTATTGTTTGATACATTTCTAAATCTTCAAGTCTATTTCGAGCTACAATTAATTGTTCATACTCTTCAACAGACAAGATAATCGCATTTAATCTATTATTTTTTAAAATACCAATTTTATTAACTATCCCATTCTTGACTTTAGAAATATACTCTCCAAACTGTTTTGAAATCTCTGTGGCTGATACAAGTTCTTGTTGTGTATAGGCTACCATTTAAAAATCCTTTCAATTATATTCTTAATTATCCGTATAATTATACCATAAAATTATTTACTTAACCAAGGAATCAACGTCTCAACACTCAATCCCATAGCCGTACTCTCATACCCTTGAACTGATTTAATATACTTTTTACAAAACCCTTCAACCATACATCCTCCAGCTTTTCCATTCCATAGGTTACTCTCTAAATAGGCTTCTAAATCTTCTTTTTCAAAAGAGTTAAAGTTATAGTAGGTTGCAGATACATCAGAGAGATAGAAATCTTTTGTTTTATAGTGCATGGCTGAAATAATAGCCATACTAGAGCCACTTTGAAGCTCTAAGATTCTTTTTGCATCATCTATATTTTTTGGTTTTCGTAAAAGTTCGCCATTGGCTGATAAAATTACAGAGTCGGCTGTGAGTAGGGGAGTCTCTAATCCAAACTCTTTTATAGCAGACTCTAGTTTTCCTTTTGAAGCGATGTAGGCAAAATCTTTGGCTGTTTTGGTTTGGATTTGCTCTTCATCATATTGAGGAGCTTTTTGAATAAAGTTAATGTTAAATTGATTAAGAAGTAAAGCACGTGAAGAGGAGTTGGAAGCGAGGTGTATCATAGAAGTCCTGTAGGGTGTGACTGGGCTACTCTAAAGTAATAACTGTCACACCACTATTAAATTTTTTGAAATTGTATTAAAATCCTCTTAAAGTTACACCTAACCAAAGAGCTATTATCCCTAAAATAATATTTATAGGAAGTAACACTTTAGGAATAATAATAAGTGTAAGTTTAGCATCAGCTAATCGGTTTTTATCAAAAAAAGTTTGAGCTTTTTTTCTTGTGATATACATCCATGTAAAGTTAACTACCATAATCATCCAAATGGCTTCTTTGATATTCATGAAAATTTTATTTTCTATAGGATGTCCCAAGGACATAATAAGAGCAGTAATGAGTAAGATAATAATAAATGGTATAACGATATTAAAAAAACTACCCATAATGGCAAGTGTTCTACTTAGCTTTGTTTTTGTATCCTCTATAAGTTGTAGATTAGGGTGGACAGCTAAGCGAATAGCAATCATTCCTCCTATCCAAATAATGGCAGATATAACATGTAAAAATACAATGCTATGGGCATATGTTCCGAAAAATTCGACTACGGTGTGTTTCATAAAGAGACTCCAATGTTTTATTATTTAAGGAAATATAACAATATAATCTTAAATTTGTCTTTTGTGTTGTAACTGTGAAAAATATGGCTATAATTCGACCTCATAATAAAATAATTAACAGAAGGAATATAACATGGGATTTTTTGATAAATTTTCATCTAATACAGAACTAACACCAGCGATAGCACTAGCAACAAGTATGATTTACATGATGGCATCAGATGGAGAGATTGATGATGAAGAGCTTAACTATTTGGCAGTTAAACTTTATGCAATTGGCGATGCAGAAGAGTTAATGAGTCTTTCACAAAAATACTCTAAAAAACAAGATTTAGAAGCGTTTCAAAAAGAGGCAAATGAGAAATTGACAGAAGACCAAAAGTTTACAATTTTGGCAAATTTAATTGATATATTACTTGCAGATGGTGATGCAGACGAAGATGAGCAAAATTTATTTTTCTCTTTTGTAGAAGCATTTGGAATCAGTGAAGATGATATTCAAGTATATATTGACATTATCTCTGTTAAAAATGATTTAGCAAGTTTTGTAGAGTAATTTTTTTCGGGTTTAAACACGCCGATTCCCAATATGGAATCGACGGCTTCAATCTCGTTTTATAAATTTTCTTGCAAATAAGCTAACGCTTTTTCTTTCGCTTCCCCTATCTTAGAAGCATCTTTTCCACCTGCTTGAGCAAAGTCTGGTCTTCCACCACCTCCACCACCAAGAATAGGAGCTATTGCTTTAATCCAATTTCCTGCTTTTACATTTGTCTCTTTTGAACCACAAGCAATCAGAACTTTATCGCCTTTTTTCTGAAAGAGCATAATCGCAACATTTGAATATCTATTTTTAGCTTCATCAATAAGCTCTTTAATATCTCCTGCTTCAACCTCTTCTACAATAGTAGTAACACCATTAATCTCAGATGCTATCAACTCTTTTTTAGTAGAATTTAGAGCTATTTTAAGTTCTGATTTCAATGTTTTGACATCTTCTTTTAGTTTATTAATCCCTGCTATTGGATTTTGGTTTTTAAGTGCTTCTTTCACTTCATTGAGTGATGCTCTTAGGGCATGAACTTCCAAAAGAGCTGATTTACTACAGATAGCTTCTATTCGTCGAACTCCAGCACTTACACCAGACTCTTTGGTAATCATAAATAGACCAATTTCAGAAGCATTATTCACATGCGTTCCTCCACAAAGCTCAACCGATGCATCTCCAAAGCTTACAACTCTAACTTCATCTCCATATTTTTCGCCAAAGAGTGCCATAGCTCCTGAATTTTTAGCTTCATCAACACTCATTATTTTTGTAATTCCTGAAATATTACGAGAGATTTTATCGTTTACCCACGCTTCAACACGCTCTAACTCTTCATTTGTCATCGCTTTAGGATGAGAAAAGTCAAAACGTAAACGTTTATCATCATTCAAAGAACCTGCTTGTGCAATGTGGTCGCCTAAAATTTCTCTAAGTCCTGCATGGAGTAGGTGGGTTGCAGAGTGATGACGTTCAATCTCTGCTCTTCTGTTGTGAACGATTGCTTCTACTTGGTCGCATACTTTAATAGACCCTTCTACTTCTGAAAGGTTCATCTCTAGGAATTTTTTAGTATCTACTACTTTAACTGTTGCTTTTTCATTGTTAAAATCCAATATTCCTGTATCGCCTACTTGTCCACCTGATTCAGCATAGAAAGGTGTATTACTTAAAAATACCCAACCTTTTCCATTAATCTCTTCTACTCGTTTAAAGTTTTCATCAAGTAGTGCTAAAACCGTTGCTTTACTTGAAGTTGTGCTGTAGCCTACAAACTCATTCACTCCAAAATGCTCTTTTATCTCTTTGAAATCTCCTGTAGCTGATGCTTCTCCTGTACCTTTCCATCCTGCTTTTGATTGTGCTTTTTGGGCTTCAAGTTTTTTGTTAAAAGCATCTGTATCGAGTTTAATACCTTTCTCTCTTAACATATCTTCTGTAAGGTCAAGAGGGAAACCGTAGGTATCGTTGAGTTTAAATGCCACTTCTCCATTAAACATATCGGTAGTTTTTTCAAGTTGGGTATTAAAGAGTTTAATTCCATCTTCAATGGTCTTAAAGAAACGCTCCTCTTCTAGTTTCATAGAGGTTTTAATACTCTCTGCTCTCTCTACTAGATAGTGATACTGCTTTCCCATGCTCTCTACTAGAGTATCTACCATTTTATACATAAATGGTTCACGAAGACCCAGTAGATAACCATGACGAATGGCACGTCTCATAATTCTTCTGAGTACATACCCTCGACCATCTTTATCAAAGTTAACTCCTTGTGCAAGTAGAAATGAACATGAACGTAAATGGTCAGCTATAACACGATAGGAAGCAGAATTAGAAGCATTATAATCATACGGTATTCCCACAAGTTCAGCAATTTTATCTATGTAAGGCATAAATAGAGAGGAGTGATAGTTATTTAGTACCCCCTCTTTAATGGCTACAACACGCTCAAATCCCATACCTGTATCAATACTTGGTTTTGGAAGTGGATGAAGTGTTCCCTCTGCATCTCTTTCATACTGCATAAATACCAAATTCCAAATCTCTAAGAAACGGTCTCCCTCTCCACCCATATAATCCTCTTCGCCTGAAAAGTGTTCTTCTCCTTGGTCATAGAAAATTTCAGAACATGGACCACAAGCACCTGTATCGCCCATTGCCCAAAAGTTCTCTTTGTCATCAAATTTTATAATTCTATCTTTTGCAATGTGTTTTTGCCACAACTCATACGCTTCATCATCCTCTTCATGAACGGTAACCCACAGCTTATCAGTTGGTAGGTTTAGGTACTTTTCTGAAGTAATAAACTCCCAAGCATATGCCATGACCTCTTCTTTGAAGTAATCTCCAAACGAGAAGTTACCCAACATCTCAAAAAGTGTATGGTGTCGTGCTGTGTAACCAACATTATCAAGGTCATTGTGTTTCCCACCTGCACGAATACAGGTTTGAGAACTTGTTGCACGAGGAGGGTTTGGAATTGGTGCATCTCCTGTAAATATACTTTTGAAAGGAACCATTCCTGCATTAACAAACATTAATGTACCATCATCATCAATTGGAACTAAAGGACTACTTGCATTAAGCGTATGTCCCTTGCTTTGAAAAAAATCTAGAAAACTTTGTCTAATATCCATTGTAAAACCCTGTGTTATAAATTGTGGTTATTTTACCTAAAATGTGGTTAATAGGCTATTAACTAGATTTACTTCTTTGAATCCACTCTTCTAAATGTATTGTAGTTAAAGTAAATATTAACTTTTTCAAGCATTTAATTATAAATAATATGATAGAATTCGGCTTTCAAAGCGTTGATGAGTGTTCTCTCATTAAGAACAGTTGTCAGTGCTTGTTTGTAGTTGTGTTCAATAGACAACTCCACAGTAATGTGTTTTGGGATTAGTTACCCCACATATTGAAATTAAAAAATATTTCAAGGAATTAATATGACAACAATTAGACTTACAAGAATGGGTAGAAAAAAAATGCCATTTTACAGAATCGTAGTAACAGACAGCAGAAAAAGAAGAGATGGTGGTTGGATTGAATCAATTGGTCACTATAATCCAATGATTAAAGAGAATAATTTGACTGTTGATACAGAGAGATTAGATTACTGGGTTTCTGTTGGTGCTCAAATGAGTGATAGAGTTAAGAAAATTACAGGAAAATAGAGATGGTTGTTGATTTCGTTACTGAATATACCAAGCTTTTAGTTAATCATCCAGAAGATATTGCTGTTTCTATCAAAAATATCGAGGAGAACTATAATGAGATTACTATCATAGCTAATAGCGACGATGTAGGTAAACTTATTGGTAAAGAAGGGCGAATGATCAACTCTATTAAAACGGTAATCTCTGCGTGTAAAGCAAAGGGTGGTTCAAATTATCGTGTTAATGTAGAATCTAAAAAATAATATATGAATCAACCTAAACGTTTTTTTATAGCCCAAGTGGGTAAAACCCATGGACTTCATGGAGATTTAAAACTCCATATTCACACCGATTTTCCAGAACAATTTAAAGCAGGTTATAGCTTTCAGTCTAGTGCTGGATTACTTGAAATTAATGAAGTAAATCTTACTCGTGGTCTTATCTCTTTTAAGGGATATTCAGGTATTGACTATGCAAAAAAGTTAACCAATGTAAAAATTTACGCTTCATTAGAAGAGACACGAGAACGATGTGAATTAAAAGATGATGAACATTTTTGGTTTGAGATAGAAGAGTGTTCTGTAATGGAAGATGATGTTCTATTGGGAAAAATCTCACAAATGCAACGTCTTGCTGATGTGGATTATCTTTTTATAGAGACAGATGAAAAATTGGTAAAAGAGGGTTTATCGAAAACTTTTTTAGTTCCTTATATTGATAGATATATTATTAAAAAAGATATGGAAGCTAAACTCATCTTTACCAAAGACGCTAAAGAGATTTTAGAAGCTTCTTAGTATGAAATTCTCTTTTGTAACTCTTTTCCCTTCTCTTATTAAAGGATATTTTTCAGACTCTATTTTAGCCAGAGCTATTGATAAAAAGCTTATAGAGGTTGAGTATCTTAATCCAAGAGATTACACACTCAATAAGCACGGAAAAGTAGATGAGCCAATGATTGGTGGAGGAGCAGGAATGTTAATGACTCCTCAACCTCTTTTTGATTCGATTAAAGCTATTAAAAGTGTTTCAGATAAGATTCATGTAGTTGTGGCGACTCCTGTAGGTAAGCCATTTAGACAAAATGATGCAAAGCGTTTAGCACAAAAAGAGCATGTTGTTTTTGTGTCGGGGCGTTATGAAGGGATAGATGAACGTTTTATAGAAGAGGTTGCAGATGAACTCTTTTCTATTGGCGATTTTATCTTGACAGGTGGCGAATTGGCTTCGATGGTTATGTGTGATGCTATTGCACGAAATGTGAATGGTGTACTAGGAAATAGTGACTCTTTGAGTGTTGAAAGTTTTGAAGCTTCAGCATTGGAAGCACCATCGTTTAGTAAACCTAAGATTTATAATGAAATTGGCGTTCCATCAGAATTATTAAAGGGAAATCACGCTAAAATTTCGGACTTAAAAAATGCTATGGCAAAGTGTAAAACAAAATACTTTAGACCTGATATGCATAAACAACTCTAAATTAATAGAGTAATAATACAAAGGTAGTATGATGAGAAATAAATATATTGAAAGCTTTGAGCAAGCTCAATTAGAAAATAAAAGTGTTCCTGATTTTAGAGCAGGAGATACATTGAGAATTGCTGTTAGAATTAAAGAGGGTGAAAAGACTAGAGTTCAGAACTATGAGGGTGTTTGTATCGCTCTTAGAGGTCAAGGTACAGGTCGTACAATGATGGTTAGACGAATTGGTGCTAACTCTGTTGGTGTTGAGAGAATTTTCCCTCTATATTCTGAAAGTATTGAGAGTATTACTGTTCTTAGACGAGGACGTGTTAGACGTGCTAAACTTTTCTATCTTAGAGCATTAAAAGGTAAAAAAGCTAGAATCAAAGAGCTTAGAAGAAAATAGTTTTTTCTTTCGAGTGATTTCTCGCACACTATTAAAGAGGGCTCTTCCCCTCTTATTTTTATTTTATTCCACTTCATTTTTATTAATCTTTTAAATACTTTGTTATAATACCCTATATTTTTCATAAGGAACTAATCTGTGAACTTTTTACAAAAAATTGCACAACGCTTACTGTTGGTTTTACAGTTTATACTTGTTTTTCTTTTTATACTTTTTGAAGAGATTATTTGGGAAGGTATTGCTAAACCAATCTATAACAAGATTGAATCTTGGCATATTACTCAAAAGCTTGAAGGAAAAATAGCAAATAGTAATCGTTATATTATTTTGTTGGTTTTCCTTTCATTTCTTCTTGGTGTTGAAGGTGCAGGTTTACTTGCAGGAGTCTTTTTTATACAAGGTAAAATGCTTTTTGGTTTGATTCTTTATATTGCCAAAATACCTATTGCTGCATTTGTATTTTGGCTATTTAAAGCAGGGAAAAAGAAGCTTTTGAGTTTTAATTGGTTTCGTTGGGCGTATCAGAAGTTAATGAATAGTTTGGATTGGATAAAAAAATTAGAAATCTACAAATCGACCATGGCAATGATGTTGACTCTTAAAGAGAAAATAAAAAAGAACTGGAAGAGTTTTAAAGATAAATATTTTGATAAAAATAGCTCTTTTACAGAAGAGTTAAAATCATTTTATAACTATATGAAAAATTTTAAAAAAAATATAAAAAAAAGAAAAGAAGATAAAAATGACTAAATATGTTTTGTTTGATACTGAAACAACAGGGAATCAAAAAGAGGATAGAATTATACAGATTGGTGCAATGGTTGTTGGTAGCCGAGGCGAAGTTGAAGTTTATGATGAGTTGTGTTCATCAGATGTTGATATTAAAATAGAGGCGATGGAAGTACATAATATTACTCCTGATTTATTAATAGGTAAAAATCCATTTGTTGCTACTAAATTTTGGAATGATTTAAAGCAATTAAATAGTGAAAATAACTATTTAATCGCTCATAATATTCAGTTTGATTTGGGGATGTTAGAGAAAGAGGGGTTTAGTAATCGCATGAAGCTTATTGATACACTTCGTTGTTCTAAACATCTATATCCTGATTCTGAGTATCATAGACTTCAATACTTTAGATACTCTTTGGGACTTTATAAAGATGAAGAGAGAGAGGCATGTAAACATAATATTGTTATTAAAGCTCATGATGCTATTGGAGATGTTTTGGTGATGAAACTACTCCTATCTAAACTAGTAGCACAAGTCAAAGAGCAGTATAGAGGAGTGAATCCTATGGTTAAATTAGAAGAGTTAACACGAACTCCTGTCATGATGAAAAGTTTTAAATTTGGAAAGTATAAAGGTGAAGAGATAACCGATATTGCACGCTCAGATGCAGGATATATTAGATGGATGTTAAAATCTTTGGAGTTGGATGAAGATTTAAAATATACTCTTGAACGTATTTTAGAAAATGTTTAAACTTTATGGGTTTTTCCCATAAAGTTTAATTTTTAACGACGACTATAATAAGCATTTTTAACAGCTTGAGCCAGTTGATGTACAGCCATAGCATAATGGTCTTTTGGATTATATCTGGTAATAGCATAGAAATTTTTTGTTCCCCACCAGAGCTCATCTCGGTCATATCGGCTCAGTTTAATTAGTGATACATCCCCTCGATATCCAAAAAAGTTAGATACGGGTCTAATTCCTAATGATAATAGATGTCTTTGTGTGTAGTTTGATTTAAATCCTGTAGTTAGACCATAAAATCTTCTTTTGTTATATTGGGTTTTGACTGCAACAGGTATACGATTATTCCATTTTCCACGCTCTTTAAAGTATTTGGCAATAGAACCAATAGCATCAGCTTTGTTAAAGAGATTAATATGTCCATCGTTATTAAAATCAACAGCATGTTGTCTAAAGGCTGTTGGCATAAATTGTGCCAGTCCAAAAGCACCTGCATAGGAACCTTTTATCTCTTGTGGGTCTAACCTTTCATCTCGTATCATCAGTAGATAACTCTCTAGTTCCCCTTTAAAAAATTTAGAACGCTTTTTAAACTCTAGGGCTAAAGTCGTTAATGCATTCATTACAGAGTGCTTTCCTGTATAGCTACCAAAGTTAGTCTCTACTCCAATAATCCCAATAATATACTCTGGTGCAACACCATATGTTTGAGCAGCTCTATTTAATGCACTAAGATTCTCTCTCCAAAATGCAACACCGTTATTGATACGAGATGATGTCAAAAAATTTGCTCTATATTTATCCCATGCTCCAATTAGAGTAGTTTTACTGTATTTTGGTTTTGTTTTTTTAAAAACATTATATTTTTTCAATGCTTCTGTATCTCTATCTACTGTTGAAAAGATAGTATTTAGTGTGTATCTATCATAATTGTATTTAGAGACCATCATGTTGATAAATTTTTTAAGGTTATAGTTGTTTCTGTATGCCCCACCAAGGTATCTGCTACGAGGAATAGTGTAACTAGATGGAATAACTTGTGGTGGAGTCTCTATATTGTAAAAAGGGGAATTGTTGATGGGTTGTCTGTTGACAACAGTAGGTTGTGTTGGTGTATATTCAGGGACAACAGTTATCTCTTGAGGACTATATATTGGTGTTTTAGTTGGAATATTCGTAGGTACTGCTTGCTCTCTTTTTACACATCCAGTACTGATGAGAAGTATAGAGAGAAGCATTAACGCCTTGAGTTTTGTCATGATGAAATCCTTTTTTCTTGAATTCTAACATAACTTTGTGAATAAAAGTTGTTTCTTTATAAAAGGTAACTATTCTTGAATTCTACATAACGTTTTGCTGAAGCATAGAGTTCGGCTACCTCTTCATCTGTTAATTCACGTACTCTTTTGGCAGGAGTTCCCATAATAAGACTTCTTGGTGGAAAAACTTTATTTTTAGTTACAAGTGAACTTGCCCCTACAATAGACTCTTTACCAATTACTGCACCATCTAAAATAGTAGCAGACATTCCAATAAGACAAGCATTTTCGATGGTACAACCATGTAACATTACTCGGTGTCCTACCGTAACATCATCTCCTATAATTGTTGGGTTTCCATCAGACATATCTTCTTTTTTATGGTGAGTAACATGTACCATTGATAAATCTTGGATGGAGGTTCTATCGCCTATAGTAATAGAGTGAACATCGCCACGGATTACGGTTCCAAACCATATAGAGGAGTCTTCTCCTATGGTTGTTCTACCAACAACGGTTGCCCCTTGTGCTACCCATGCATTTTTTTTGAGAGTGGGAGTCCACTCTTTGTATTTAATTAACATCTTTAATCCTTTAATACTTTTTTTGCCAATTTACGAACATAGGCAGGAGTCTCTTTTTTACTTTGATTGTGTATCTTTGTAATGTACTCTTCTAAAATTTCATGATTATTAATTACTTTATCGTCATTTTGCTTAACTTGTTTATATTCTCCAGAACTTTTAAGCTTCCAACGTAAAACATTGTCTTGAAGTTGCAAAGAGAGTATCTGTTTTATCTTTTGTATTAATACTTTTTCAGTAATGGGTGTCAAAATTTCAATACGACGTATAAGATTTCTAGGCATTAAATCAGCCGAAGAGATATAACACTGATTTGAGTCATGTTTAAAATAATAAATTCTTGGATGTTCCAAATATTTACCAATAATAGAGTAGACAGAAATATTGTCACTAACTCCTTTGATACCAGGTCGTAGTGTACAGATACCACGAATAATCAGCTCTATTTTACACCCTTTCATAGAGGCTTTATAGAGAGATTGAATAATATCAGGGTCAACCAAAGAGTTCGCTTTTAAGATAATTAACCCTTTCTCTTTTTGGTTTGCCTCATGCTCTATCATTTTTATAATTTTGGGTTTAATATGTTCAGGAGCAAGGGTTAATGTTTTAAGTTCACTGTGGTCAGAGAATCCTGTAATAAAGTGAAAAAATTTTGTTACATCATTATTAAACTCTGTTTTTGCTGTAAAGTAACTCATATCTGTATAGATTCTTGAGGTACTTGGGTTGTAATTACCTGTACCTAAATGGACATAACCTTGAAGCTTTTTGCCTCTTCGTTTGGTTACTTGTGCTACTTTTGCATGTACTTTTAGACCTTTGATTCCATAAATTACATGAGCTCCAGACTCTTCAAGTTTTCTTGCCCAATGAAGATTGGTCTCTTCATCAAAACGTGCTTTTAACTCAACCAAAACAGTGACTTGTTTACCTGCCTTGGCTGCTTTGATAAGGGCTTTAACAATAGGAGAATTTTTTCCTACACGGTAGAGAGTCATTCTCATTGAGAGTGTATTTGGATTGTTTGCTGCTTCTTGAATAAAGTTTACAACAGGGTCAAAACTCTCATAAGGGTGATAGAGTAGAACATCTTGCTTTTCAATAGTTTTAAATATATTGTTATCTTCATCAAATGGTGGAAGTATTTTAGGACTGTAGTTTGGCAAGGTTAAATATGCCAATTTCTCTTCGGTAACAATACTCCAAAGTGTTCCCAAATTAAGAGGTATATTATAGTAGTAAATATCAAGTGGGTCAAGTTTAAGATGTGTTGTTAAAAATTTAAGCAGAGACTCATCTGCCCCTTCCATAAGTTCTAATCTAATTAACACACCTCTATTTCTAGAGCGTAATCCCTCTTCCATAATTTCAATAAAATCATCAGCCTCCTCCTCTTCAATCTCTAAGTCGGCGTTACGTGTTACTCTAAATGGAATAGAGGTAATTTTACTTAATCCTTGAAACAGTTCACATGAAAAGTGGTCAACTACAGACTCTATAGGAATATAACAGTGTTCTACTTGTAAGAATCTTGGCAGAATTCTGGGAATACGAATAAGTCCATGTTTAATATTTCCTTTTGAGTCTTCTAGTTTCAGAGCCAGTGCGAAACTTAGATTATTCAGATGTGGAAAAGGGTGCATTGCATCAATAGCAATTGGCATAATGACAGGATAAATCTGTTCAAAAAATTCTGTTTTAATAATCTCTTGCTCTTTTTCTGATAGTTCATCATACTCTTTGATATAGACATTATGCTCTTTAAGCTCATGCATAATATTTTGAAAAGAAGACTCAACCGTTTTTTGTTCTTTGTGAATAGTTTTATGAATTGCTTTTAGCTGTTCGGTTGGGGTTAATTTATCAATAGCCGTCTCTTGGACACGTGCTTTAAGCAAGGCTTTTAATCCTGCTACACGAATCATATAAAATTCATCAAGATTTGTGCCGTAAATGGCTAAAAATTTCATACGTTCTAATGGAGGTAATGATTTGTTTTTTGCTTGTGCAAGTACTCGTGTATTAAATTTCAACCATGAGAGCTCACGGTTAAAGTAAAGGTCAGGGGAAGTTAGGTCAATGCTCATGAAGTACCCTCTAAATTTTCTTTGAATTATATCATATCACGTTAGCTGAAGCCAACTCTATGTATTCCAAATGTTATAGCATATCAAAGCTGTATGATTGGCTTGAACACCTGAACCAAAAGATAAATTAGAGCTTTTTTATCTTGGCTATTTGGTCACGTAACCTTGCAGCCTCTTCAAATTCCAAGTTTTTAGCAGCGACCAACATTTTAGCTTTTAACTCATTGAGTATTTTTTTCCGTTCGGCTTTTGGCATTCTGTCAATTTTGCTCTGTTTACTATAAAGCTCTCCTGCATCATCTACTTTTAAATCCGTATCAAGTTCACGAAGTGTAGTTTTGGGGGTAATTCCATGTTTTTTATTATAGGCAATTTGTGTTTCACGACGTTTAGAGGTTATATCAATGGTCTCTTTCATCGAGTTGGTAATTCTATTGGCATACATCAATACACGACCATTTACATTTCTAGCAGCCCTTCCAGAGGTTTGAATAAGTGAAGTAGTCGAGCGTAAAAAACCCTCTTTATCTGCATCTAAAATGGCAACCAAACTTACTTCTGGTAAATCAAGACCTTCTCTAAGCAGATTAATTCCAACCAAAATATCAAACTCTCCTAAACGTAAAGAGCGAATCACTTGATTCCGTTCAATAGCATCTAAATCAGAGTGCATGTAACGTACGCGAAGCCCCAAATCATTATAATAATTTGTTAACTCTTCAGCCATTTTTTTTGTAAGTACGGTTACCAATACCCGTTCGCCTTTCTCTATGACAGGTTTCATTCGGTCATATAAATTTTCAACTTGGTAGGTACTTGGAATTACTTCAATTGGTGGGTCAAGCAGACCTGTTGGGCGTACTACTTGCTCTGCAACCACACTAGAGAGTTCAATCTCTAGCTCTTTAGGTGTGGCAGAGACAAACAGAAAATGAGGAGGTTTATTGATGTATTCATCAAACATCAAAGGGCGATTGTCCAAGGCAGAGGGTAATCTAAAGCCATGCTCTACCAAAACCTCTTTACGACTTCGGTCCCCTGCATACATTCCCCTAAATTGAGAAAGTGAAACATGAGACTCATCGACAATAACCAAATAGTCATCATGCATCGCTTCAAAATAGTCCATCATCGTAAAAGGTGTTTCGCCCTCTTTCTTTTGGGTAAGGTGTCGTGAATAGTTCTCTATTCCTTTACACATTCCTGTGGCTTCTATCATCTCTAAATCAAACTCAACACGCTGTTTTAATCTATTATATTCTACCATTCGGTCTTCTTTTTGATAATAGTTTAGACGTTCTCCCAGTTCACTCTCTATACTTTTCACAGCTATTGCCAATTTCTCTTGCGAAACAATAAATTGATTGGCAGCGTAAACGGTGGCTTCTTTGAAGTGTTCTATCTTTTCGTTTGTGAGTGTATTAAAGGTATACACATCCTCAATCTCATCTCCAAAAAACTCTACGCGTATGGCAAACTCTTCATTATAGGCAGGATAAATATCAATCACCTCTCCATTAACTCGAAAATCTCCACGGTCAAAAAACTCATCGTTTCGTTTATACCCCATTTCAACCAGTTTTAGTAGTAAGGCTTTTTGAGCATACTCTTCGCCCACAATAAGTTTTTGAACAATGCTTTTATAATCTTCTGGCGAACCCAATCCATAATTGGCAGAGACAGAAGCAATAACAATAACATCTTCATGCGAAAGTAGAGAGGCTGTAGTTGAAAGACGCAACCGTTCTAACTCTTCATTAATAGAAGAGTCTTTCTCTATAAATAGGTCTTGACGAGGAATATATGCTTCGGGTTGATAATAATCATAATAGCTAATAAAGTATTCAACATGGTTATTAGGAAAAAAGGTTCTAAATTCGCTATAGAGTTGGGCTGCCAATGTTTTGTTATGGGTCATAATAAGTGTTGGCTTTTTTGTGGCTTCAATCACTTTTGCCATAGTATACGTTTTTCCCGAACCTGTAACCCCAAGTAGAGTTTGATAACGGTTTCCTGCTTCTATGGAGTTAACAAGGGTTTTAATAGCATTAGGTTGATCCCCCGAGGGTTGATAGGGGCTAGATAGAGTAAAATTGGGCATTCGGATTTTTTCTTTAATAAATTTTATTTTTCTATTAGGCTGAGAGTAGTTTTTCTAATCGTGAGGCAAGTTCTTGAATATTCTCTTCTTGTTCTCTTTTCATACTTCTTCGTATCTCTTCGGTCTGTTTTAGCCGTAGAATCTCTGCTTTTAATCGTAAATTCTCAGCTTCAAGCTCTTTTTGTTTCGTTAAAATGGTTTCAAATTTCTGTAATAATTTATCTAATAAAGCCAAGAGTTCTCCTTTTTGATTATATTAAATGATACATTATATCTATTAATTATACATTAATTATGTAATAATTGCTATAATCATATACAAAATATAAGGAGTTTTTATGGAAAAAGTTATTTTTAGCATTTCAGGAAGGCAATTTAATGTAGAACTAGATGATGTTTTTGCTCAATATATTAAAGAGGATCTTTTTGATAATGAAATCGCCTCTGATAGAGACTGTGAACCTACAAAACTACTTCAACTCTATTTAAAATCCATGAAAAAAAACTTCGACAATGAAGAACAGATAAAAACATTTATTGTTGATAATTTTTTAGATAAATAAGTGAATAAATTTAAATATTAATTTTTTTTTAAAAAATATATATAATTTAAGCAATTTATTTAATATTTTAATTTATAATTCTATCAGTTCGAAAAAACAAAGAAAAGAACTATAAATTATTCAAGGAGTATTTATGACAAATACAACAAACAACGTTTCAATGAAAAAAGGTTTTACAATGATTGAGTTAATCTTTGTAATCGTAATTATCGGTATTTTAGCAGCAGTTGCTATTCCTAGATTGGCAGCTACTAGAGATGATGCGAAAGTGGCAGCATGTGTTGCTGACGTCACAACTTTGTTAAAAGATGTTAGTGCTTATTATACATCCCAAGGTTCACTTAATACCGATATTACAGCAATGACAAATGTTGAAGTAAATGCTGCAGGTCTTCAATCTGATGGTAGTGCTGGAACATTAAAATATGCATGTGATAATCCATTAGCAATTTCAACTGCTCCTGCTATTACATTTACATTTGATAAAGTAGCAAATGCAGATGGTAATAATATGGTTATTTTACAAGCTAAAGCTACAAGTGTTACTCAAGGAACTGTTGATGGAGACTTAGGATTTTTACTTAGTAAAAAGAATATTGTTGGTGCAACTGCTGGTGTAGACCATAACTATACAATCTCTGGAATCAGAGTTAAAAGATAATATAGCTCTATTTTTATTCCCAAGTATTACTTGGGAATTTATATTTTTAAGTTTATTATTTATTGAATTTAAAAATATAAATTTTAAAAGAATATAATAAATGAAAAATAAGAGAGAAGCTTTTACTTTAATAGAGATTATTTTTGTAATTGTTATTTTAGGCATTTTGGCAACAGTTGTTATTCCTCGTTTAGCAACAACACGAGATGATGCAAAAGTAGCTTTTTGTACAGAAGATATTACTTTGTATATGAGAGATTTATCAACTTATTATACTTCTCAAGGGAAATTTTCGTTAAATATGAAGGAAATGACAAATGTAGCTATACATGAAAGTATTCCTATTACAGAAAATGGTAGCAGTGGTGAATATTATTATGTTTGTAATAAAATAAAAAAAAATATAAGCTTTTCAGATGCAGCTGTTGTTTTTCACTTTTCTAACACAGTTGATACTCAAGGAACTATACGAATAAATTTTAATGCAAGAGCAGTTTCAATAATACAAGGTACAGTAGATGGAGATTTAGGATACTTATTAAATAAAAAAAATATTGCTACAGATGGAGTGGGTATTACACATTTTATTGCAGGTATTAGAATTAAAAGATAAATAATTTAAAGGATATAAAATATGAAACAATCAAAAAAAGCATTTACCATGATAGAGTTAGTATTTGTAATTGTTGTTATTGGAATTTTAGCAGCCGTAGCAATTCCAAAATTATCAGCAACAAGAGACGATGCTGTTATTACAAAAGCAAGAGTATTAATAGCTTCTGTTAGAAACGCTTTGGCTATGGAGAGACAGAAACGGATTTTACGTGGAGCATTTAAACCCCTTATCGCAGTGGGCGATAGTACCAATGTATTTGGTAATTTTTATGATGGAAATGTAAGCACACCTCATGATACTGGAGTAGCTGTTTTGGAGTATCCTATTCCATCAGAAGATAAAAAAGATAGATGGCATTTTAGTTCAGGTACAGGAAAGTCTGGACGAGACCAATATATTTTTAACTCTATGTTAGGGGATGTAAAATTTGAAGTAGTTTCAGGTAAATTTGAGTGTGATATTAGTAAAACTAACAATATAAATGATAGTGGTTGTATACAGTTGAGTCGGTAGAATTATGGTATAATCTCCTCATTTTAAAAGAGGAGATATTTATCTATTACTACCAAGTCACTCTCCATCGCTCTTCAGCCCCCATTCTTACCTATCATTATGAACAACCTCTAAAAATAGGGCAACTCATTAATGTACCTGTGCATTCTAAAACGAAATTGGCTATTGTTTTAAAAGAGGTTGAGAAGCCTGAAAGTTTTGAAACGTCTACTATTTTTGAAGTTTTAGAGACCTATTATAACTCTATGCAAATTGAAATAGCAAAATTTATTGCCACCTATTATTTTTCATCTTTGGGAGAGGCATTGGCTCTGTTTATGCCACACCGAAGCCCTCGTTCCCATGCTCTGCGTGGGAATGCAGATGAGAGCTTGAATGATAATAAAATATCAAATGGAGATATTCATTCCCACGTAGAGCATGGGAACGAGTTGATATTATCAGCAGAGCAACAAAAGGTGTATGAAGAACTTCTCATAAAAGATAGAGCTTTACTCTTTGGTGTAACAGGTTCTGGAAAAACGGAGATATTTATTTCGTTAATGATAAAAACGATTGAAGCAAAAAAACAGTGTATTTTTTTGATGCCTGAAATCTCTTTGACCCCTCAAATGGAGACGCGACTTAAAAAGTATTTTGGGAATAGAGTAGTTATGTGGCACTCTAAATTAAGTAAAAAACAGAAAGAACAACGCTTAGAGATGATTTATAATGGAGAGGTTGATATTGTAGCAGGGGCTAGGTCTTCTCTTTTTACTCCTTTAGAGAATTTGGGTTTGATTATTGTAGATGAAGAGCATGATGATAGTTATAAATCAAAGATAAAGCCACGCTATCATGCTCGTGATATGGCTGTCTATATGGGGCAAAAATTAGGAGCTAAAGTTGTTTTGGCATCGGCAACGCCAAGTCTAGGTTCTTATCATAAATATGATGTAGTGAGGCTCAAAACTCCTTTTATAAAAACAGAAAAAAATTACTTTTTTGTAGAGGGAACAACGCTGACGAATGGCATGATAAGAAGAGTCAATAAAAATTTTGAAGCAGGGGAACAATCCCTTCTGTTTGTGCCAACACGAGGAAATTTTAAGTATTTGTATTGTCAAAAGTGTGGTGTTACTCACTTGTGTCCTTACTGTTCTGTAGGTATGGCTTTGCACCGTAATGTAAGGCATTTAAAATGTCACTATTGTAACTATACAGAGGCTATCCGTGAAGTTTGTACCCATTGTGGGCATACTCCTTTGAGCAGTCAACGGATGGGAACAGTCGAAGCCAAAGAGATGATAGAGCATGGGATTCCTTCTTTAGTAGTAGAACAATTTGACCGAGACAGCATTACAACAGCCTCTAAACTAAAAAAAGCACTCAAACGTTTTGAAAACAGAGAGAGTCACTTACTTTTAGGTACGCAAATGTTGAGTAAAGGGCATGATTATGCCAATATTACGCTAAGTATTATTTTGGGTATTGACTATATTTTAGGTTTAGCAGACTATAGAGCAAGAGAGAGAGCAATGAGTCTGTTGATTCAAATTGCAGGGCGTTCGGGTAGAGCAAAAAGTGCCGATGTGATTATTCAATCATCAAATAAAGATTTCTTTGACTTATATTTAAATGATTATGAAGCTTTTTTAAAAGATGAGATGTTTTTTGTCGAAGATATGTATCCTCCTTTTGTGAGTTTGGCTCGGATTTTGATTTCACATATAAAAGAGTCAAAAGCGTCCAAAACCACACTTGATACAGTGACAAAACTCAAAGAGTTTACAGATGTTGAGATAGTAGGGCATGGAAAAGCCCCTGTTGAACGAATTGCAAATAAGTATCGATTTAATATTTTATTACGTTGTAATAAGCGTTCAGTTTTACTTAAAGCTTTACATTCTGTTAATAATCCTCTGATTGAAATAGATATGGATCCTGTAGAATTTTCTTGATAGTTTTAACATTTAATGTTATATTTTTAGATAAATTTTGGTATAAATATTCGAGAACAAATAAACTATAAAGAAGAAGATATGAAAGAAAGAGTTCCAACTAAAAAAATATATGTAGGCGATGTTGCTGTTGGTGGTGATGCACCTATCTCTGTACAGTCCATGACCTATTCTGATACCCATAATGTAGCTGAAACAGTAGACCAAATCAATAGATTACACTTTGCAGGGGCAGATATGGTTCGGGTTGCCGTACCTAAAATGGAAGATGCTTTGGCATTAAAAGCGATAAAAGAACAAATCTCTTTACCTTTGATTGCAGATATTCATTTTAACTATAAACTTGCACTTGAAGCAGCTAAATGGGTTGACTGTATTCGTTTTAACCCAGGTAACATTGGCGAAAAAAATCGTATAAAAGAGATTGTTAAAGCGTGTCAAGAGCGTAATCTTCCTATTCGTATAGGGGTAAATTCAGGTTCTTTAGAGAAAGAGTTTGATGATAAATATGGAGCAACAGCCGAGGGTATGGTAGCCTCTGCTGAGTATAATATTAAATTTTTAGAAGATTTAGGCTTTACGGATATTAAAGTCTCTCTGAAAGCTTCAGATGTTGACAGAACGGTTGATGCGTATAGAATGTTACGCCCTAAAAATCACTATCCATTTCATTTGGGAGTAACCGAAGCAGGGACAGTTTTTCATGCAACGATTAAATCTTCTATTGGTTTAGGTACGTTACTTCTTGATGGAATTGGCGATACAATGCGTATCTCTATTACAGGAGAGTTAGAAGAAGAGATTCGAGTAGGGAAAGCGATATTAAAAGACTCTGGGCGTATAAAAGAGGGGTTAAATATTATCTCTTGTCCAACATGTGGGCGAATTGAAGCTGATTTGGTAAAAGCAGTGGCAGAGGTAGAGAGACGAACAGCACACATAAAAACACCAATGGATGTGAGTGTAATGGGTTGTGTGGTTAATGCCATTGGCGAGGCAAAACATGCCGATGTTGCTATTGCTTTTGGAAAAGGTTCTGGACTTGTAATGTTGAAAGGTAATGTAGTCGCAAAGCTTCCTGAAAATGAATTGGTAGATAGATTTGTATCAGAAGTTGAAGCATTTGCTGAAAAAAATAAATAAAAAAAGGCTAGAGTATGAGCGAAAATATGTTTAACCTAAATATTGAAAGAGCCGTACTTTCAGCTATTATGTTTGACCCACAAATTTTTGAAGAGATTGCATCTAAATTAGAACCTCATGATTTCTATTTGCCTTTTCATCAACATGTTTTTGTGGCAATGGAAGATTTGAGTCGTGAAGATAAACCAATAGATGAAGAGTTTTTAAAGACGAAGTTAAATGCTACAAAGAATTATGATGAGGTAGCTCTTCTTGATATTATGACAGCAAATGCAATTTCTAATACCCATGCCTATATTGAAGAGATTAAATCCCGTTCGACCAAACGGGCATTAGCAACCTTGGCAACTACTATTAAAAAAGTAACGATTGAAGATGATTTACCAACCGATGAAATTATGAATTTGGTTGAAAAAAAGCTTTATGAGATTACACAAAACTCTACAAGTGAAGACTTCAGAGAGTCCAAAGAGATAACCTTATCAATGATTGAGGAGATAAATAGACTAAAAGCTTTAGGTAATGCAAAACTCTTAGGAATTGATACAGGATTTAGAAATCTCAATGATAAAACACAAGGATTTGGAAAAGGAGATTTAGTCATTATCGCTGCGCGGCCAGCGATGGGAAAAACTTCTCTAGTTTTAAACATGACCCAAAGAGCCATAGAGCGTGGCGAAGGAGTTGCATTTTTTTCATTGGAAATGCCAGCAGAACAGTTGATGCTTCGTCTGCTTTCAACAGAGACTTCTATCCCTTTACAAAAGCTTCGTGTGGGGGATTTGACAGATGAGCAGTGGAGTAGGTTGTCTAAGTCAGCTGATACTATGGCTACACGGAAACTTTTTGTAGATGATGGTGGTTACGCTACTATTCATCATGTTCGCTCGAAGTTACGTAAATTAAAGGGGCAACACCCTGAAATTACTATGGCAATTATTGACTACTTACAGTTAATGAGTGGAGACAACAAAGAGGGACGACAGCAGGTTATCTCTGAAATATCTAGGGGTTTAAAACAGTTAGCTAGGGAATTACAGATTCCTATTCTTGCACTATCACAGTTAAACCGTGGGGTTGAGAGTAGGGATAATAAGAGACCAATGCTTTCGGATTTACGTGAATCTGGTTGTCTTTCAGGAGATTCAATTATAGTTGATTCTAAAAATGGAAAACGTTATAGAATAGATGAACTTGTAGAGAATAAAAATCTACTTCCTATGAAGACAAAATCTATGGATAAGGATTTGAAAGTAAATAGTTTTACTATTACTAATGCTTTCTTTTCAGGCGAGAAGCTAACGTATACATTGACTACAAAATCAGGTAAAACTATTAATGCAACTGCTAATCATAAATTTTATAGAGTTGATGGATGGATTAGATTAGATAATCTTAAAATTGGAGATAAGATTGCAACGCCTGATAGAGTTCATTTAAATGTTGAAAAAGATACTCTTTGTGATAATGAGCTTATTTTATTGGCACATCTTTTAGGGGATGGCTCTATTTTAAAAGGGCAACCTTATCACTATACCAATGAAGATATGCAAAATATTAATGTTGTAAAAAAAGTAGCTAAAGAACTTTTCAATATAGATGCTAGAGTTGTTCAACAAAAAACTTGGTGGCATGTTTATTTGCCTTCTCCTTATCATTTAACTCATAATAAGAAACACCCTATTACTTTGTGGTATGAACGTTTAAATATAGAGAGAGTTCGCTCTTATGATAAAAGAGTACCAGATGTTGTTTTTGAGTCTAGTAATAGAGCCATTAAACTATTTTTGAAACATCTTTGGGCTACTGATGGTTCAATTACAATACAAAAACAAAAAAATAGAAATAAGATAACTGTCTATTATGCAACAACAAGTTATATTTTAGGAAAACAAGTTCAATCACTTCTTTTAAGGTTGGGGATAATTTCAACAATTAGAGAGGTTAAACAGATAAAAGAAGATAAAGAGTACCGTTCTAGTTATCATATCTCTATTCAAGGTAAAGAAAATTTAGAAAATTTCTTGAATAATGTTGGAAGTTTTGGAAAAAGAGGAGAAAATAGTGAAGTCTATTTAAGAAATTTGGCTGAAATTAAAACCAATCCTAATAATGGATGTGTGGACAAGATGGTTTGGCAAACTCATATTAAAGAAGCGAAAGATAAACAAAACTTTTCATGGAGAGTGGTGTGTGAAAAACTGAAGATGTCTTATTGTGGAAGTACACTATTTAAAAGTGGTATATCAAAAGAGAGAATGCAAAAGTTAGCAGAGTTTTTAGAGAATAAAAAAATTACCAATCTTGCTTATTCAGATATATATTGGGATGAAATCATCTCTATCAAAGAGAATAAAAAAGAAAAAACGTATGATTTAACTGTTGATTCAGTGCATAATTTTGTAGCCAATGATATTATAGTTCATAACTCCATCGAACAAGATGCAGATATAGTAATGTTTGTCTATCGTGATGATGTTTACCGTGAGGCTGCTGAAAAAGAGAAAGAGATGAAAGCCAAGGCTGATGGGAAAGATTATGAAAATAAATTTCAAAATAAACTTGAAGAAGATACTGAGCTTATTTTGGGTAAACATAGAAATGGACCTACAGGAACGGTTAAGTTGATATTTCAAAAGCAGTTTACACGCTTTGTTGATGCTCCTGGGGAGAATGATTATCCAATTGTTCATGAATCAGAATATAATGAAAATATAGATAATCGTGACATGGGAAATATTAATTTACCGATAATTTAAGAGATTCTAATGCTTGAAAAGCCAAAACTATTTTTAAATCTAAAGCAGTTTTGGTTCTCTATGGTGTTTCTATTTTTTCTTTTAACTCTTCGGCTCTCTTTTTTGTATATTGAGTATCAAAATTTTATAGAAAAACCTTTTTATTTTACTGAAGTAGAGGTTCTTCAAGCCTATAAAAAAACAAAAGATAAAAAATCTTATACGGTATTAAAACTCTATAGTTCTGATTTAAATTTAAACTTCTTTACAACAACTTTTTTAAACTCAAAAAAAATAGATAAAAAATTACGAATGAAACTTTTTCCCAGTAGAAGAATGAAGTTTAAAGAGTATTTAGGAACATCATTTATTGACTCTAAAGTCAATGAGATTTTTTCAGAAGAGAAAAGTTATAAAACAGAATTTTTAAACTTTATAGCATGTCAGCATGAAAATAAGATGATTGCTGATTTTTATAATGCCATTTTTTTTGCCAATCCGTTAGAGAAAAAATTACGAAACCAAGTCTCTAAACTGGGAATTAGTCATCTTATTGCTCTTAGTGGATACCATTTAGCGATACTTTCAGGTTTACTCTTTTTTCTTCTTCGTCCTCTCTATAGATTTTTTCAGAAACGTTATTTCCCCTATAGATTTGGTTTGATTGATGTGGGCTTTTTTGTTTTACTTATTTTAGCATGGTATGTTTGGTTTGTAGATTCTCCTGCCTCTTTGATACGCTCGTATATGATGATATTGACAACGTGGATTTTACTACTTTTAGGAATAGAACTTTTAACACTCTCTTTTTTGACAACGATTACACTGGTACTTTTAATTATTTTCCCTCATCTTCTTTTTTCTTTGGCATTTTGGTTCTCTATTGTAGGGGTTTTTTATATCTTTTTACTGCTTCACTATTTCTCTTCTCTTCCTAAAATTATTATGACACTAATTATCTCTTTTGGACTCTTTATTTTAATGTTGCCTATTGTGCATATGGTTTTTCCTCTTACTACCCCATTACAACTGCTCTCCCCTTTTTTATCATTATTTTTTAGTCTATTTTATCCATTGAGTATACTTTTCCACTTGCTAGGAATAGGAGGAGTATTTGATACTCTTCTGCTTCAACTTTTTATGATGAATAGTAGTTCAAGCAGTCTACTTCTGCCCCATTTCTTTACAGGCTTTTATCTTTTACTCTCTGTGGGTGCATTTTATTTCAGAACGCTTTTTTATCTACTTTTAGTCTGTTCCTTAACCTTTTTTATCTATTTATTTATAGGCTTTTGGCTATGATTGAGTTAAAATAAAAAGGATTTGTTATCGAAAAATTTAAAGAGTTTCCGATTACCTATACATTGATTATTTTAAATAGTTTGATGTTTTTATCGACAACTATTTCAAATGAAGTAACAGAGAGCATCTATAATACAGCTGCTTTAAATGGTTATTATGTTGTTTTACAAGGAGAACTTTATAGGCTCTTCTCTTCAATGTTTCTACATAGTGATATTACACATATTATGATGAATATGCTCTCTCTATTTATGGTAGGCAGAATGGTTGAACGACTGTTTAGGGCAGGGGCATATATAGGTATCTATTTTATGTCAGGTTTAGTGGGAGCATTTGTTTCTATCTATATGCATCCTATTGGTTGGGCTGTGGGAGCTAGTGGGGCAATTTTTGGAATATTTGGAGCATTAGCAGGGTTTGCTTTTGTACATCGTCAACGTATGCAAGCAGAGTTTATGAGCTTTATGCGTAGTTTTGGGCTTATTTTGGTAATCAACTTTGTTATAGGAGTTGCTGTTCCCTCTATAGATATGTCAGCACATATTGGTGGCTTATTTGCAGGTCTTGTCGGTGGATTTCTTATTGCTAAAAATGCTAATAATTTATGGGCTTATCTTGTAGTTTCGATTTTAATTTTAGTGGGAGTTTATAGTTATCTACCTTCACTTTATGTATCATTGAGTTAAAGTAAAAGATTTACCACCTTTTATAAGGTGGTAAGTTGAAATTTTAGTGGTTTATATCTGCTTCACAAGGAATAGACTCAATAATTGGTGCATTTGGGTCATCTGGACAAATCTCTGCAACCTCTACACAGTTTGGACATTTTTGAATATTTGGTTTGTAACAACCTCTCTGTTTTTGAACTACATGTTGTTTTTGATAAACATGAACCATAGGTTTATAATCTTGAACAGGTAAAATATCCCCTCCTGCAAACAGTACAGTTGCTCCTGCAACCATTAAGCTTAGTAATAATTTCATATACATCCTTTTTTTTAATATCTATTACTTTATCACTTTTTTGCTTAAATACTATATTTATTATACTTATAAATAGTTTTTTTTTATGTAAAGATATGAAAAGTGATTTAAAATGTTATTAATTAAAGGCTATAATAGCAATATAATTATATAGGGGGATAGATGAATTTATGTGAAATTTGTTTAAATCAAACACGGATTTTATGGGATAAAAAGAAAGATATTACTTACCATCGTTGCATTTCATGTGGATTTGTTTCTTTAGATGATTTGGCTATTGTTGATAGAGTACGTGAAAAAAAACATTATGAAAAACATAATAATAGTTTTGAGTGTTATGGTTATGTAGAGATGTTTGAAAATTTTATCTCTAATGCTTTATCTCCTCTCTCTTTAGATGGAAAAAAAGTATTAGATTTTGGATGTGGACATACACCTGTTTTGGCTGAACTTTTAAGAAGAAAAGGTTTAAATGTTGACCATTACGACTTCTATTTCTTTCCTGAGAATGTTTATGAAACTAAAAAATATGATTTAATTGTTTCAACAGAGGTATTTGAACATTTAAAAGAACCCAAAAAAGTTCTGAAAACATTAGTTAACTCTTTAAATGATAAAGGATATATCGTTTTAATGACACAATTCCCACCCTTGAATGATAAAGAGTTTTTAAATTGGTGGTACAGAAGAGACATCACTCACATCTCTTTTTTTACACCTCAAAGTTTTGAAATTATGGCAAAAGAGATGGAATTGAATATTTTAAAAGTAATTGATAATAATATTGTGGTGTTTCAAAAATGTTAGAGATTTTATATCAAGATGAACATTTAGTTATTATCAATAAACCTTCAGGATTATTAGTTCATAAATCGCCTATAGATAAACATGAGACAGAGTTTGCACTGCAATTGGTACGAGACCAAATAGGTCAATATGTTTATCCTGTACATCGTTTGGACAAGCCAACTTCAGGGGTACTGATGTTTGCATTAAGTTCAGAGGTTGCAAAACGCTTAAGTGAAGATTTTCGAGAGAATAGAATTAAAAAAGAGTATATGGCAGTGGTTCGTGGATATACAGAGTACGATGGATTAATTGATTATGATTTAAAAGTTATTTTAGATAAAAAATCAGACAAAGATAGAAGAGATAATAAAGAGCCACAATCAGCTCAAACCTATTATGAACAGTTGAAAACAATGGAGTTGCCTTATGCTGTAAGTCGTTATCCTATGGCACGATATTCATTGGTTAAACTCTTTCCAAAAACAGGAAGAAAGCATCAACTAAGACGGCATATGAAGCATATTTTACATCCTATAGTAGGAGATACCAAGTATGGACGAACGGAGCATAATAATTTATTTCGTGAAAAATTTGATTGTCATCGTCTCTTATTACATGCGAGTCAAATATCTTTTACTCATCCTATTAGCAAAAAATATCTGCTTATAGATGCACGGTTTGATGAGGTCTTTCGTAGGGTTGTAAAATTGTTTTTCATGGAAGAACCATCTTAATCCTATTTGCTTTATCTATAATTTTTCATAGCCTGTTGAGCTTCTCTTAATTGTGTTCTTCTTTTTAAAGTCTCACGTTTGTCATGCAAATTTTTACCTTTTGCAATGGCAATGCTTACTTTTACAAAGTTTCGTTCATTGAAATAGAGCATAAGTGGAACAATAGTATTTCCATCTTTGGATACTTTTTCAAATAGTTTATTTAGCTCTTTTTTGTGAAGAAGTAATTTTCTAGGGCTTCGTGTCTCTCTTGAATAGTTTCTATTGGTGGTTTCCAAGTGTGCTATATGAGCATTCATGAGATGCAGTTCGCCTTTGATAAAACGACAGAAGGCATCGCTTAAATTGGCTCTTTTTGCCCGTAATGCTTTGACCTCACTTCCTTGCAATACAATGCCTGCTTCAAATTTTTCGAGTATTTCATAGTCGTGATACGCTTTTTTATTTTTTGCTATTAAATTTATTGCCATTTTCTATTCTTTATAGGATATTTCGTTTAAAAATATGATGTTTTTTTTCAAAAAACAGTTATATTGTTTATATTATAGCAAAAATCATAGCAAAGTTATTGAGAAATAATAGGTAGTTTGTTATAATCCGTGATAAAAAATATCTTGATAAAGAAGTAATGAGTGTTAAAATATAAATTTATAGAGTCAATGGTTAGCGAAGATATAGGTCGTGGAGACCTTTTTTCTCGTATTTCCCAATCTAAAGAGGTTCGTGCGTATATTCTTGCAAAGAGTGATGGTCTATTTGCAGGAAAAGAGTATATTGATGTTTTGGCAAAAATATATGATTTGGAACTGCTTTGGAAAGTAGAGGATGGTTCTTCTTTTTCAGCAGGAGAGAAGCTTTTGTATATCTCTGGAGACTCCAAAGCTATACTCTCATTGGAACGTTCTATTTTAGATATTGCACTACACGCCTCTTCTATTGCTACACTTACTGGAAAATTTGTCTCTAAAATAACTCCTTTTGGGGTTAAACTATTGGATACTCGAAAAACAAGACCATTGCTCAGAGAGTTTGAAAAGTATGCTGTACGTTGTGGAGGTGGTATCAATCATAGAATGGGCTTAGATGATTGTCTTATGTTAAAAGATACCCATTTAAAGACCATTGATAATTTGGAAATTTTTATGCAAGAGGTTCGTCAGAAGATACCATTTACTTCAAAGGTAGAGATAGAGTGTGAAGATATTTATGGAGTAAAAGAGGCTATGAGTGCAGGGGCAGATATTGTTATGTGTGATAATATGAGTAATGATGCTATTTGTGAAGTTGTTGCTTTTAGAGATAAAAATTATCCACATATTTTACTAGAAGCTAGTGGAAATGTCACGTTAGAGACAATTGAAGAGATTGCAAAAACAGGTGTCGATGCTATCTCATCAGGCTCTTTGGTTCATCAAGCAAATTGGATTGATTTGTCGATGAAAATGGAAGGTTAAGTCGTATACTCTGATGATTAAAGAAGTTCAAAAACTTATTAACAACTACAACAAAGTTACAATTATTACTCATCTAAATCCTGATGCAGATACTATTGGTACAGCATTGGGGATTTATGGGCTTCTTAAAAATAGTGGTAAGCAGGTAGAAGTTGTGAATCAAGGCTCTAATTTGCCTATGAATTTGGATTTTTTACCCTATTTTTCCAAAATAAAAAATAAAATGAATTATACTAATAGTTTAATTGTCTCTTGTGATACAGGTAGTATAGATAGGCTTGGTTTCGATTTGCAAGGAAGAGCTATTTTAAATATAGACCATCATAAGAGCAATACCCATTTTGGTCTAATTAATATTATTAAATCAGATTTTGTTTCAGCTTCTCAGGTAGCGTATGAGCTTTTTAAAGAGGAGTATACGATTACAAAAGAGGTGGCAACATGCTTTTACACAGCATTGGTTTCAGATACACAATATTTTACTACATTAAATGTCTCTACAGAGGTATTTGATATTGCCTCTGAAATGATGAGTTATGGTGTTGATATTTCTAATGTTGTTAGAAATCTGAATCAACGTCGCTCTTTGGCATCTCTACGGATTCTATCTTCTACTTTAAATACTTTGGAGCTTTATGAAGATGGTACATTAGCCATAATGCTCTCTAGTCGAGATAAAATGTTAGAGGCAGGAGCAGGTATATTAGATACCGTTGGAATTATAGATTATGGAATTTCACTGATAACAGTAAAGATTGCTATTATTTTAATAGAGTTAGATGGTATTATTCGTGTATCTTTACGAAGTAAGTGTGTAGATGTCTCCACCTTGGCTATCTTTTTTGGTGGAGGTGGTCACCATAATGTGGCTGGATTTGAATTGTCCGATACAACAGTAGAGGAGTTAAAAGAGATGATAAAAAAAGAAATTAAAGAAAGAGGATTATTAAATGCGTAGAAGAAGATATAGTTATGGTAGAAAAAAAAGTTCAAACAGTTTAGGAATAATTATTTTGGGACTTTTGATAGGAGCAGGAGCTTTTATTTTCACTTCAAAAGGGTTTGAACGGAATAAACCTGTGATTCACAGTGAAGATTTTATCTATTGGAATAGAAAGAGTCCATTACAAATTAAAATTTCTGATGATACTGCTTTGAAATCATATAGAGTGTATATTAATGATGGAACAAACAATATTGAAGTTGCAAATGATGTTATTTCTGAAAATATTCAAGAAAAAACAATTAATATTACCTATCCTAAAAAGGCTATAGGTGGGGTTAGACTAAACCCAAGAGCGAATAAATTGCAGATTACTTTAGATGTAAATGACAAGAGTAACTGGAACTTTTTTCAAGGAAATAGTGTAACCAAGGTTCTAAATGTAGAGGTTGATTATAAGCGTCCAGATATTAATGTCTTGTCTAACTCTTACTCTGTTACTCGTGGTGGAGTAGGTTTGGTTATTTTTCAAGTGAAAGACAAATCTCTAAAAAGCTTTTATGTTGAAGCATCAGGAAACCGATTTAAGGCACAACCTTATAAAAAGGCAGGTTATTATGCAACACTTATTGTTTGGCCATTTGATAAAGAAAACTTTTCTGCGAATATCGTAGCTGAAGATAAAGCAGGTAATAGACGAGTGTTTAATATTCCTTTTTATCTTATGTCTAAAAAGTATAAGACATCATGGATGCAAGCAAAAGATAAATTTATTGATGGAAAAATTTCTGATTTAATTGCATCTGACCCTGATTATTCAATTATTGATGATAGATTAGAAAAGTTAAAAACTATTAATGAGACCATGAGATTAAAAAATGAAGAGTTGATTCACTCTTTAAGTAAAAAAGTTTCAGATGAATTATTAGAAGAGTGGAAGATTAAAAAGTTTTATCCTCTTAAAAATGCAGCTAAAGTAGCTTCTTTTGGAGACGATAGACACTATTATTATAATAATAAAGATAATGAAGTTTCTCACTCTAAGCACGTTGGATTGGATTTAGCCAGTACCAAGATGGCAAAAATTGTGACTTCAAATGCAGGTAAAGTGGTCTATTCTGATTATAATGGAATTTATGGAAATATGCCAATGATTGACCATGGTTTAGGACTCTATACTCTCTATGGACACTGTTCAAATATACTTGTTAAAACAGGCGATGATGTTTCTGCTGGTTTTGCGATTGCTCAAACAGGTAAATCTGGTTTGGCTCTTGGAGACCACTTACACTTTGGTGTATTGGTTCAAGGAGTTGAAGTTCGCCCCGAAGAGTGGATGGATAGAAAATGGATTCGTGATAATATTGATAAAGTCTTTAAATCAGCTGATAAGATTATTGAGGGGGAGTAGCTCTACTCTCTCTTTTCGAAGAGCCAACTTTTTGGCTCTATTATCTCCTAGCATATTTTCCTCCTTCTGTAACTCTTCTTCCCCATTTAAAATGTTTACTATAATAGTTTGAATTTAGACTGCTAATAACTACACGATGTTTAGCTGAAGAGGCATGAATAAACGCTCCATTTCCCAAATAGATTCCTACATGACTAACTCTTGAACTTTTTTTAGAGTCAAAAAAGATTAAATCTCCTTTTTCTAAATAGTTTCGTGGAACAATTTTTCCTGTTTTGGCTTGGTCTCTTGATACACGAGGAATGTTTATTCCATATTGTGCAAAAACAGCTTTGGTAAATCCTGAACAGTCAAATGTGTATGGACCATTTGCTCCCCATTCATAGGTTTTTCCAAGATGTGATTTGGCTGTTCTTTCGATTTGAGTGGTTAAAAATCTATTGTTTCTAAGATTGTGATTTTGATAGTTGACAGAACGATTTTGGTTATAAGAGTGATAACTGTAAGTACTACTATAGGTATTATCTGTATTTTTTTGAACACAACCTGATATTAGTAGAATAGAAGATATTAATATTAAATTTTTCATATTGCATTCCTTATTGTTAGATAATATTTTTTATTATAATTGAAGTATAATCTTTCAGCTATAAATTGAAGCTTAAAATTATATTTTATAATTTATAAATATTTAAGATTATAAGAAATAAATGTAAATAGATTGTAGAGCAGATGTAGAATAATTGTGGAATTAATTTGAGAAAATATAAATGTCGGCGAAAGCCGACACAAAAGAGAAGAGATGTAGTGTTAAAACTACATCATTCCTCCCATTCCACCCATATCTGGCATAGATGGAGAAGGAATATCTAAATCTGGCTCTTTTACATCTGAAATAGTAGCTTCAGTAGTCAGAAGAAGTGAAGAGACAGAAGTTGCATTTAAAAGTGCCACACGTGCTACTTTAAGAGGGTCAATAATTCCTGCTTCAAGCATGTCTACATATTCGCCGTTTGCAGCGTTGAAACCTAATTTTTCATCGTCAGACTCCATAACTTTATTTACTACAACACCTGCATCGTATCCTGCGTTAATAGCAATCTGTTTCATAGGTGCTTGAATGGCTCTTAGAATAATCTCTGCACCTGCAAGTTGGTCATCTTGTAAATCAAGATTCACTTTTGCACCAGCTTTAATCAATGCAGCACCACCACCAATAACAATACCTTCATCAACAGCAGCCTTGGTTGCACTTAGTGCATCGTCAACTCTATCTTTTTTCTCTTTCATCTCTGTTTCAGTGGCAGCACCAACTTTAATCACAGCCACACCACCAGCAAGTTTTGCAAGACGCTCTTGAAGTTTCTCTTTGTCATATTCGCTGGTTGTTGTTTCTACTTGAATCTTAATTTCAGCTACACGAGCTTCAACTGCTTCTTTGCTTCCTTTTCCATCAACAACTACTGTATTATCTTTGTCAATAACAATTTTTGCACATTGACCAAGCTCTGCTAGAGTTGTTTTTTCAATAGTAAGTCCAAGTTCAGAAGTGATAAGCGTTGCACCTGTCAAAATTGCAATATCATTAAGCATTGCTTTCTTTCTATCGCCAAACCCAGGAGCTTTAACAGCTGTGATATTTAAAACACCTTTTAGTTTGTTTAGAACCAAAGTAGAGAGAGCTTCCCCTTCAATATCATCAGCAATAATGAGTAGAGGTCGTCCTGTCTGTTGAATTTGTTCTAAAACTGGCACTAAATCTTTTAGTGAAGTGATTTTATTATCTGTTAAAAGAATTAGTGGATTATCAAGTTCACAAGTCATCTTTTCTGTATTGGTTACAAAGTAAGGAGAGATGTACCCACGGTCAAACTGCATACCTTCAACCACTTCAAGCTCGTCATCAATCCCTTTTGCCTCTTCAACAGTAATGACACCATCTTTACCCACAAACTCCATAGCCTCTGCAATCAAGTTTCCAATAGTCTCATCAGAGTTTGCAGAGATACTTGCTACTTGTGCAATCTCTTTTTTATCTTTAACCTCTTGGCTCATTTTTTTAAGCTCTTCAATAATCGCTTTACAAGCCTTATCCATTCCACGTTTAACTTCAATAGGGTTTGCACCTGCTGTAATATTTCGTAGACCCTCTTTAAAAATAGAGTGAGCCAAAACAGTAGCTGTAGTTGTACCATCTCCTGCTTCATCAGCAGTGTTAGAAGCTACCTCTTTTACAAGTTGTGCTCCCATATTTTCCAATGAATCTTCAAGCTCAATCTCACGTGCAACAGTTACTCCATCTTTCGTAATATGTGGTGCTCCATAGGCTCTTTGAATAAGAACATTACGTCCTCTTGGTCCCATGGTTACTTTGACTGCATCTGCTAGTTTAGAAACGCCTACAAAAAGTCCACTTCTTGCTCTATCTGAAAAATATATCTCTTTTGCCATTATTGCATTACTCCTAAAATATCATCACTACTCATAATTAAATACTCTTTACCACCAATGCTAACTTCTGCTCCACCATATTTTGGAAACAATACAATATCGCCTTCTTTTAAACCTGCTTCAATGGCATCTTTGCCTACAGCAACTACTTTACCCTCTGAAGGTTTCTCTTTTGCAGAATCTGGAATATAAAGACCAGATGCAGTTTGATTTGTTTGCTCTTCTCTTTCGATAAGAACACGATTACCTAATGGCTGAAATGACATTTGGTTCTCCTTCTATGATTTTTTTTTGAATCATATTGTTTTTTCTGTTAAAAGTCAATAGGTTTAGTTAAAAAATAGAATAAACTTTAGCCATTTACACTAAAGTTTAGAAAAAGATGAAAATATACAAAATAAAATCTAAAATAGCTTGACAATATATACTTTTTCAGCTAAAATTTCAGCTCTTCAAAACATGTGTGGTAAGGTAGCTCAGCTGGTTAGAGCGCTGGTCTCATAAGCCGGAGGTCGAGGGTTCGAGTCCCTCTCTTACTACCACCTATTGATTTAACTTCCCCAAGCAACTATTTCAGATAATAACTTTAATACATTTGTGTATGTAGAGTAGTAATATTAGTAGTTATTTGGTATATAAATTAACTTTTTCTAAGAAAGATTATGAGAGTGATGAATATTGGTAAGTATAAAAATAAAAAACAAATTTGATATTAAAAAATCAAGCTCTAACTTTTCTTATGAGTTCTATATCATATGGAGAGTGAAAAAGCTTGATATTTAGATTGTAAAAACAATTAGCGTGGAATTCCCCCACCTTGTGCCTGTTTCATCATCTCTTGCATCTGTTTCATACCACCTTTTCCCGAAAGCTGTTTTGCCATTTTACCTGCATTTTTAAACTGCTTCAAGACACGATTTACATGCATTTGACTCATCCCTGCACCTGCGGCAAGTCTTCTTTTTCGTGTATTATTGAGAAGGTCTGGATTTTCACGCTCTTTTTTTGTCATTGAACTAATCAATGCCTTAATCTGCTTAATCTCTTGGGAGTTTTCCAAATCCATATCGCCAATCTGTTTTGCCATACCACCCATACCTGGAATCATTCCCATGATTGATTTCATAGAACCCAATTTTTTCATGGACTCCATCTGCTCTAAAAAGTCATTGAAGTTAAATTTACCTTTTTTGATTTTTTTAGAGAGCTGTTTCGCCTGTTTTGCATCAATAATATTTGCTGTTCGTTCTGCCAAAGACTCTAAATCCCCTGCACCCATCAAACGCGATACAATTCTATCAGGAATAAACTGCTCTAGGTCTGGCATTTTTTCTCCAGCACCAATAAATCGTAATGGAACACCAACTTGATGAGCAATACCCATAGCTACACCACCTTTTGAATCCCCATCAAATTTACTAAGAACAACCCCTGTAATTCCAATTTTTTCTTTAAAAGTCTTAGCTGTACGAACGGCATCCATCCCTGTCATAGCATCTGCAACATAAAAAAGCTCATCAGGATTTGCCATTTTTTTAATACTTGCCAACTCATCCATCAACTCATCATCAATCGCCAAACGACCTGCTGTATCAATAAGGACTACATCATAAAGCTCTTTTTCAGCCTTTTTAATCGCCTCTTTGACAATTTGATTTGGTGTTTTATTTTCATCTGCTACCAAAGTCACATCTATCTGCTCACAAATCTGACGCAACTGCTCTACTGCTGCTAAACGTTGTAAATCCCCTGCAACAATAAGAACTTTTTTCTTCTTTTGTTCTTTTAAAAAGTATGCTAATTTACCTGTAGTAGTCGTTTTACCCGACCCTTGCAGACCAATCATCAATACTATAGTTGGTGGCTTAGAGGCAAAAACAAATCCTTGATTTCCTTTTGCAGTAAGAATTCGTATTAAATCTTTCTCTAATGCTTTTAAAAAGCTCTCTTTTCCAACATTTCCCTTAACCTCTTTTTCAACATTGGCTAAAAGTTCTTTAACTACTTTATGGTGGACATCAGCTTTAAGAAGTGATTTTTTAAGTTCTACAAGTGCTTTTTTAAGGGCTTTATCATCATCATAAAAACGAATCTTATCTATAGCACCTTTAAAACTGTTGGTTAGTGTATCAAACATATTATCTCTTTATATACAGGTATTTTATTGTTGTGATTATAGCTAATTGGGCTTAAATCGTTCAAAATATTATTTATTTCCAGAATGTGTAAATATTTGTGTTATAATTTTTCAGAACATCTAAGGACAGTTATATTATGAAACACTATGGAATAGAGATTTTTGAAGAGTTAGACCAAAGCTTTGAACAGAAGTTTTTAGAGTATGGAAAGATTGTCTCTTTTAAAAAAAGAGAGACTCCCTTTTGTAGTGATGAACTTTCTAAATATTTTTACATTGTACTTAAAGGTAAACTAAAAAGTTTTCAAATGAACCTAGATAATGGGAAAGAGCAAACACTATTTGTCTATCGTGCAGGGGATATGTTTGATACGTTAGTACTGCTTGATGGAAAGCCTCATGATGTTCTTTATGAAGCTTTAGAGAGAACAGATGCGTTACAATTGCCTATAGAAAAGGTACGTGAATGGTTACGAACAAGTGAACAGTTTAATAGGCATTTTTTTCCATACATTGCTTCTCAGATGCGTCATGCTGAGACGTTGGCTTCTGATTTATCACTCTATAATACTTCGCAAAGACTCTCAAAATTACTATTACAAAATATGAATCCCAATGATGCCCATTACTATCAACTCCTTCAAAATCTTTCTAAAACAGAAATTGCCAAACTCTTGGGAACGGTTAGAAATGTTGTTGAACGGCATCTCAAAGAGTTAGAGGCTGAAGGGGTTGTTGAAAACAGTCGTAAAAATATCTATGTAAAAGATGTAAAAGCACTTCTTGAAGACTCTGAACAACTTCTTTTGAATTAAAAATTTTCTAAAAATCTATTCAAAATTCCTTTAATGCCACTAAAGTGGCACTCTTTTTTCTCCTACATGCTTTATACTTCTCTCATGTTTAAGCCATAGTGTTTAAATTAATAGATTATTTAAAGGATAAAAAATGATAGTAAGAAGATATGAACCTTTTAATGACATTAGAAAAAGTTTTGACCTTGTCAATGCGATTATTAACTCTGTAGGAGAAGCGAGACACGAAGAGGATAGCGTTGATTTTCGTCCTAAAGTGAATACTCGTGAGACAGAAGAGAGTTACCATATTGAGGTTGAACTACCTGGTGTTAAAAAAGAGGAAGTTAATATTGAGATAGATGGAAATGTATTGAGTATTTCAGGTGAAAGAAGTGTAAAAAAAGAACATAAAGATGAGAACTATCACAAAGTAGAGAGCCATTTTGGTCGTTTTTCTCGAAGTTTTACTTTGCCTGAAAAAGTAGAGGTTTCAAAAATTGAAGCAGAATTTTTGAATGGTATATTAGAGGTGGAGATTCCTAAATTAAAAATAGATAATTTAAGTAGAAAAATTACAATTAAATAAGGAGCTAACGATGAGTATTACAAAAGAGAAAATCATTGAGAATGGAAAAGAGTTGGTCTCTACCGTTGAAGAGAAGATTGAACAAGGCGTTGAAGTTGTCAAAGAGACGCTAGGCAATGTAGCAAGACATCTTCCTTTGGCAAATTTTGCGAAACACAGTACAGATACCTATGATATTGAGATTGATTTACCAGGGGTTGAGAAGAGTGAGATTGAGCTGAAAATCGAAGATGATTATCTGATTGTACAGGCATTAAGACGCACTAAAAAAGAGATTAATGAAGAGGACTACTATTTGCTAGAGAGTAGTTATGGATTGATTTCAAGAAGTTTTGTCTTGCCTAAAGATGCAGATAGAGAAAAAATCTCGGCAAATTATGAAGATGGACGATTGTACATCACTTTAGAGAAAGAAGAGGCTAAAAAAGCACGAAGCATTAGTATCAAATAAAAGAGGAGTCAAAAGTGTTAAAAAAAATATTATTAATAGGAGTATTGAGTGGCTTATCACTGGTATCGGTTCATGCTGATACCACTATAAGCAACTATAACGCATTTGAAAAAACAGAGATGTTCAAACATTTTGAACGCTTACAAAAAGAGATGGATAGGGTTTTTGAAGATTTCAATAAAGATATGTTCAAAGGATTTAACTCCAACTTAACCCAAGGTCTTAACTTTTCACCCAGTACAGATTTAGAAGATAAAGGGGATAGTTATGAACTCAAAATGGACATTCCAGGGATGGATGACAACGATATTAAGATTGAGATAAAAGATAATTATTT
>QNZV01000063.1 GCA_003978395.1 Sulfurovum sp.
CTAAACTCTCCTCTTTTAGCTCATTTCCTTTTCTTAATTGAACATGCAACTCTTCTAATTTTTTACGAAGTTCAGAATCCATCATTTTATCCATAAAAAAGTCTTCTTTATCCAACTGTAAATTGTCACGAATAGCATGTGAACGTTTTGCAAGAGTTGAACTATGGTATAACGCTCTTCCCAAAAGAATGTAGGGAAAGTTCAAATTTTGCATTGGACCAATAGAGAGTTCTCGCTTTCCGATGGTTTGCCCCAAGAGTTTGAGTTCATATAGATTATTAAAACCAAATTTTGCCCCCACTCCACCAATGAGTCCACCAATTAGAGATGCTGTAAAAAATGTTGAACCTGCAAAGAGTAAATCTACACCAACACCTGTGATTGCTCCTGCTGATGCACCTGTTAGGATTAACTCTTTTTCACCTAAACCAAAAATAGAAGCACTCTCTTTAGAAAAGAGATTAAACTTATCAAATGTCAACGCATCTTCTACTTTAGAGATATGTTGATGACTCCAAATTGCTTCAACTTCTTTTCTCTGCTCTTTTTCATAGCGAATAATTGTTTCACGATAAGCTACTTTTGCAGACTCTTCCTCTTTGGGTGTTGCCTTCTCTTTTTTAATGTTCTTCTTATAGACAAATGAAATTGTTTTTTGAATATTATCTACAATACTATTAACCGTTGAATCTATCTTCTCTTGATGAAATCTTTCTAATACATTAATAGCCGTTTTAAGAGGGCTTGTCCACTCCTCTTTGAGTTGAGAAATCCCCTCTAACAGAGATATATGGTCTTCAAATGTGGCTTCTATGGGATTAAAGGTTCGTACCATTCTAAAATAGTGTCCTAATGCACTTTTCCACTGCTCACGATAATCTTCATTGCCAATCAAGTTCAAAATTGCCATTGAAGGTTGACCACACCAACGTAGAATCTCCATCTCTATCTCATATTCAGAACCATAAGGCTTTGATGCATCGACAACATAGATAATTCCTGCTCCATTAATGATAGGTTCAAGAAGTTCAATTTCATCTCTAAATCTTTCATTGTCTTTATGCTCAAATATAAACTTACGAACTACATCCGTTCGTTTGTCTGCCGATACAGGTTCTTGTGCCTTTAACCATGCTAAAACTCTTCTAGCTCGTTGAAACCCAGGGGTATCAAATAACTCATAAATAATTTTACCATCAACTTTTAATGGAAAACTTCTTTTAATTTGAGTCGTCCCTGGTGTATCACCAATTTGAATAGAGTTATCCAAAGACAATGAAGAGACAATAGAACTTTTCCCTTTATTTGGGTGTCCAACAACTGCAAATTTAGGATAGTTACTCTTTATATTTCTACTATTTTTCATCAATAATCCATACCTTTTTAGCGTTTAGTCCTTCTATTTTTCTATTCCAAATAGAAAACTCTTTTTCTGAACTCTTATAATTATTATCTGATATACCTACAAGAAGAAGCTCTATATCTTCAACTTTTTTATTATTAATTAAATCTTCTAAAAAATCTACAAAATCCATTGTTGGAGGTTCCCAAGACTTTACATAGAGGAGTACTTTCTCTTCTGCTCTACTCGCTACAATTTCATCCTCTTCAAAAGAGTGACTTCCCCCTACCGAGGCTATAAAAGAGGCTGTAATATTTTTGAAATCATTTACCAAAAGTAAATCATCCTCTGAAAAATTCCAAGCAATAATTGAATGGTAATAATCTTCTTCAATTTCTTCTATAATAACCTCTTCTTTTAGCTCTCTATCAACAAAGGTTTCAACTTGTTTTTCAGGCTCATCTTCAACTTTTCTTTCAACTTTCTTTCTAATTTGTTCTTTATGCTCTTTATTAATCTTTAAATGATTCTCCCTCTTAGGAGATTTAGTTTCAATAAAAGAGGTATTGAACTCTTTCAAAAGTTTTTTTATTCCACCTAAAGCAAAGAATTCATTTTCTAAAACTTTTTGATAACTGTATGAAGAAAATAGATAGAAGAAAAAACGTAAACTCAAAGCATAAACAAAAGTACTCATAAACAAGAACTTCCACCATGCACCTAATTTATCTGCATTTTCAAGCATTTCAGGATTGATTTTCTCTCCCAATCTATAATAGTGACTCACTTCAACCAACTCTAAAGAGGGTACAAATGAAGGAAATATCTCTCTCCAAGGAGAAGCCATAGCTTCTAAAAAAGAGTGAAAACTTTTTGCATCTACCTGTAAAGTTGTACTCCATGAAAAAGCAATATCTTGAGATACAACCGTAAAGATAAGAGCAACAAGAAGCCCTATAGAGAAGAGAAGAGATAAAAACTGTAGACGTTTTAAAAATATCCATTTCTGTAATTTAAACGGAATATCTTTTGTAAGTAAATCAAGTTTATCTTTAAAATAGAAATAGAAAGAAAATTTTTCAACCCAATGTATTACAGAGAAAAGACTAAAAAAAGAGAAGAGCTTTCCAGAAGAGAGACTAGAAAAGAGTGTCAACAACATACTTCCCAAAGGAAGAAACATGGCAAAGAAAAGATAGTAGATAATATTAACAGGCTCTACACCATCATAACTTAAAAGCCCCATACCAACAAAAAAACCAAAAATTAAAGATAAGATTCCAAGTAAACTATTTATGGTTCCAAAACTCTTTAAAAGCTCTTCTAAAGCTACTCGTTTTGTTCTTCTAAAAGCATGAGTCTCAAACCATAAAAAAAGAACTTCTTTAGGCTTACTCAACAATGATTCATGCTTTAAAGCAAAAAGACGATTCTCTTTATGACTTCCTCTGTAATCTTGAAGTAATTGAATAAAATCAAGATATGATTTGATGGTTATTTTATGGTATTTTATTTGCATATAAGGCTTTATTTTTTTAATAGATTATACGCTTTTTCTACTTAATTTTCTTTTTTATCAGGTCGTTTATCATCAGAAAGTTGAGATAAATCGGCTTCATCAAATAACTCTATCTTAGGAATAGCAATAGCAATCAAAATTACAACTATTCCAAAGATAATAGCCGTCATATCTTCATTTCCTTTAAAAAAATCTGTTAAAATAGTTTTTCCTAAGCTCTCTCCCATTAGAGGTTTAAAAAAGTCATCATAATATAAAGTAAACACCAAACCACCCAACAAACCACCAATTGCACCAACCAAAACATCAATACGACCCTCGGCAATTGAAACAGGTCCTGTACCAGGGCATTTACCCAAAATTGCCATAGAGATACCAAATAGGATTCCTCCAATAATTAGACCTTGTAAAATAATTGGTTTTACATGATAGTGAGCTTGACCTGCATCAATCATAAAATAGAGACCTATCGAGGTTAAACCAACTGTTAAAAAGAGCATTTTAGGAATAATGGTATCTTTCAACATGGAAAAACCTGCTATCTTTTCAAATTTATCCACTCTGGTGTACTGAATAATTCCTCCAAAGATAACCCCTATCAAAAAAACCAAAGCAACTGAGCCATGTTCTGTATTAATTACTGTCTCTACCATCTTAAAAACTCTATCTGTTATGGTTGTATTTACCTCATCAACTACAAATATAATATCTGCCATTATTTTTTTCCTTTTGTATTATAAAAGAGCTTACCTGTAATGACAAGTGTCAACATAACCACCCCACCAAAAATCATTGCAGAGACTGCAAGTTGACTCATACCCGACATAAAGTGTCCAGAGGTACATCCCCCTGCAAGTCTTGCACCTATAATCATAATAAAACCTGCAAAAAAGCTCCATAAAAGTCGTGAAAGAATCGAATTGTTTTTATACGTTTTCCATCCTGTAGGAATCAGAGAGAAACGAAAACTTTTTGTAATAAACACTGAAGTAATAAATCCACCAAAGAGAACGCCTAAAAGCATAACTCCTTCCCATGAACCTGCTTCTTGTATCTTTTTTATATAAGAGTAGTGTTCAGGGTCTAAATTAAAAATAAGTGATGCAGCATAAGGGACATAAGTTGAAGCACCAATAGGTCTATCTGCTCCATAAATTGAAAATGTTAAAAGAAGTAGACCAGACATTAAAATGCCCCCTACCCACCATGGTAATCTATTAGCCATAATTATAACCTTTATAATTTTTTCATAAGTATATCGAATTAAGCTTGAATAAGTAAAATTCATTTATCTTATAATTTTAATAAAAATCAGTTATGTTACTAAAGAGATTTTAATAGACTAAAACACAATTGTTTTATTTCCATGAACAAAGACCCTATCATTTAAAACAAAATTTAAAGCCCTAGAGAGAACTATTTTCTCAACATCTCGCCCTGCACTCTGCATATCACGCCACTCTAAACGGTGGTTTACGGGAATAACATCTTGTGCAATAATAGGACCTTCATCTAAATCATCTGTCACAAAGTGTGCTGTTGCTCCAATAATCTTAACCCCTCGTTTAAATGCTTGTTTATAAGGGTTTGCTCCAATAAATGCAGGTAAAAAAGAGTGGTGTATATTGATAATCTGTCGAGGATATACCGAAACAAAAGTAGAAGTTAAAATACGCATATATTTTGCCAAAACAATATAATCAAACTCATGCTTATCAATAAGTTTCATAACTTGTTCTTCATGCTCTTCTCGTGAAATATCTTTGGCAGGAACACAAAAAAATGGAATATCAAAACGACGAACCAAACACTCTAACGTATCATGATTCGCAATGACTGCTTCAATATCTGCATTTAACTCTCCTGCTTCATGCCGAATCAAAATATCACCCAAAGCATGTGACTCTTTAGTGGCTAAAATAACAATTTTTTTTCGTTTTGGAACAATCACTTTAAGTCGGGCATTAGTAGGAGCAATCTCTTTTAATGCACTCTCCAACTCCAACACATCAAAAGAGCCTGAAACAACTGTTCGCATAAAAAATTTATTCTGCTCTTTATCCACAAACTCACGGTTAGAATCTATATTTAAATCTCTATCATAAAAAACTTTAGAAATCTTGTAAACCAACCCTTTAGCATCTTCACAATCTATTAATACTCTTACTCTCTGTTCCATTATTATCCCATTTCTAATTAATGGTGGAATTATAGCTAATTAAGTTTTTATTTATGGAAGATACTCTTCCATTACATCCTACTCCATCTCCTCAAATCTACGACATAATATCTGCATAATATCTTTTCGTGTAAACGGATTATCAATAGTAGTTAATTTTTTGACTAATCTTTGTTTGGATATGGTTCGTATCTGTTGACATAAAACGATAGAAGGTTTCTCTAATTCATTTTGTAATAAAAACTCATTAGGATAGACTCTTCTGTTTTTTTTGAGAGAGGTAATGGGTAGAATAGTTAACACATCCAAAAGATTTTCGTAATTATTTGAGATAATCAATATAGGTCTTTTTCCTCGTTGTTCTCGACCAATAGTTGGATTTAAATCGGCTAAATATACATCGTATTGATTCATAAAATTTTCTCATTATCAGCATAATAAAATGCTTTATCAATCTCTTTCATATCTTCTAAATAGAGACTATCCTGAGATGCCTCTAACATCGCTTTTTTATACGCCTCTTTTTTCTGTTTTTCTATAAGCAATTGCAAAGCAGAGGAGACCATCTCTGAAAAAGATTGATATTGAGTAATAATTTGATTGAGTTCTAAAGCTTTAAATATATCAGGTTGAATGGTAATCGTTTTTCGTAACATGCTGACTCCTTATGTATGATACTATTCATACTTTTATCATACTAAAGTATGACTTAGAAGCAATTTAAATAAAAAAATAGAATAAAGCTACTATAATCCGAATATATAAATTAATAAGGATAAACCGATGAGAAAAACACTCTTTTCTTTAATAACACTCGCTTCGCTTTTAAGTGCTGATGGAGGCTGTGTTTTAGTACAGTCAAATGATATGAACGTAACGTGGAAAGCCTATAAAACTTTTGCAAAGCTTGGTGTGGGTGGTCAATTTACAGGAGTTTCATATACAGCTAATAAAAAAGAGGGAAAAAACTTTAAATCTTTACTTGTAGGGTCTAAAGTCTCGATTGATGTAAGCAAAATAGATACTAAAAATAAGGGTCGTGATAAAACCTTGGTAGAAAACTTCTTTGGAAAGCTTAAAGGTAAAACAATTGATGGAGTAGTTGTTGATATAAAAGCAGATGAAAAAGTAAATGGTAAAAGTGTCTATCATGGTTCTATTGATGTGAATATCACTATGAATGGGCAAATGATGCAAATTCCAATGAGATACAACTATAAAAATGAGATTTTTACAGCAAAAGGAACAATAGACCTTTTTGATTTTTCAGCAAATGATGCGTTAAAAAGTATTAATAAAAGCTGTTTTGCTTTGCACAAAGGGAAAACATGGAACGATGTTTCTATAGAGTTTAGTACATCTATTAAAGCGACACTTTGTGATACAAAAATAAAGTAAAAAAGAGAATCATGAGCAAAAAGCTCATGATAATAGAGTTAACCTATATGAAGAACCATAAATTGGAAATACCAAATAGAGACAGAAACAATATATCCTACAAGTACTGTCCATGCCAATTTCATGTGTGATGCAAATGTATAAATACCATGTAATTTACCCATAACACCCACACCTGCTGCTGAACCAAATGAGATTAAAGAACCACCAACACCTGCTGTAAGTGTAACCAGCATCCACTGTGCTTGTGCATTAACTCCCATATCTGGATTTGCTTTTAATACAGCTGACATTACAGGAACATTATCTACTACAGCCGATAAGAAACCAACTCCTATATTTACTGCTGTTGCTCCAAACTGTGTATAGAGAGTGGTAAAGTACTCCAAGAAACCCAAGAAATGAAGACCACCAACAGCTGCTAAGATACCAAAAAAGAAGAGAAGTGTATCATTCTCGATTTTAGCAATCCAAGAGAAAGCATTAATATGCTCTACATCATTCTCATCGTCATCATTGTGTCTATTCTTTTTATTTAATATGTAAACATAAAGTTTTAATATAGCCAAACCAAACATCATACCCCACATTGCAGGAAGATGAAGAAGTTGATGTGAAACAACAGCCAAAACAATGGTTAAAGCAAAAAGAGCAATAATTGCCTTTCCACCTTCTAAAATTTCTGCTTTTTTCTCATCAACATTAAATGGAGGATTTCCTTTTGGTACAAAACGACTTAATAAAAATGCTGTTACACTCCAACCAATAAATGATGCAGGGAATAGGTATAAAAACTCAACAAATGAACCTTTACCATCTACCCATACCATAAGGGTTGTAATGTCTCCAAATGGTGACCATGCACCACCTGCATTGGCTGCAACAACAATATTGATAGCTGAGGGAACAAGAAATGCTCTATTATGTTTGTCAATAGTAATCAATACTGTTGATAAGATAAGTGCTGTTGTTAAATTATCTGCAACAGGAGAGATAAAGAATGCCAAGAAACCTGTTACCCAAAAAAGCTTTTTATAGGTATAACCTTTTGAGACCAAGCTAAATCGAAGTGCCATAAAGACTCCTCGATCTATCATCGCTTCAATATAAGTCATAGCAACAAACAAGAAGAAGAAGATTCCTGCAATTTCAACAATTAGATGATTAATTTCATAGTGAAGATGATCACCCATCTGATGATCACCTGTAATAGCAATATATAAACCAATAAGCATAAATATACCTGTACCTGCAAAGAGTGCTGGCTTGGCTTTATTTACATGATATTTGTCTTCTGTAGCGATAAAATAATACCCTACAACAAAGACAATCAGCGATAGTATTCCCACCCATGTAGTGGTTAAATGTAGTTGTTCGTGCATGTTGTCTCCAATAAAGGGTAAGAGTACCCTTATAATATTTTTACCTATTATAGTAAAAAAGATTAAAGAAGAAAGAAGAACTATATTGAAGATTTTAAAAAACCCATAGGTGTGACCATGTCACACGTTAAAAGAAAAATTATAAGCGTTTTTTATTATTCAATATAATGTGTTCCTAAACTCTCTTTACGTTTCAACGCAGCTTCTACAATGGCTGAAGCTGTATTAAGTCGAAGTTCTAGAAGTCGACCTATATCTCTATTTTTCATATCATAAATAGCATTTTTTGCTTTTAATAATCCTTTTTTAGTCCGTATAACACCTATATCATCCCACATAATTCTTCGTAAACGTTGTTTATAGATTTCATCCTTTTCATGATGAACTATATTTTTATACTCTTTGTCGAATTTTGGAATTTCAACCTCGTTTTTCTCTTTTTTTAATATATAATCCACTGCTCTTTTAGCAAAAACAACACCTTCAAGTAGAGAGTTCGAAGCCAAACGATTTGCTCCATGTACACCTGTACTAGAAGCTTCTCCAATCACATAAAGTCCCTCTATTCCTTCTACACATCCATTCGTATCACATTTTATTCCACCTACAGCGTAATGAAATGCTGGAGATATTGGTACTCGGTCTTGTGGAAAATTATACCCAATAGCTTCAAAACTTCGTGTAATATTAGGGAAACGTTTCGAAAACCACTCCGTATCAAACATAGAGAAATCGAGATAAACCTCTTCGCCTGTTTTTCGTTTATGGTCAAAAATAGCACGACTTACAATATCCCTACTTGCAAGTTCTCCCCGTTCATCATAATCAAACAAAAAACGTCTTCCATCTTCAGCTACAACATGTGCCCCTTCTCCACGTAAAGCTTCTGTCAAGAGTAATTTTCGAGCAAAAGGTGTTTTTACAAATACCGTTGGGTGGAACTGCATCATCTCCATATCGGCTAACTCTATTCCTTTTTCAACACAAATTCCATGAATATCTGCCGAAACAGTTCGTGAATTGGTATTGAATTCGTAAAGTGACCCTACCCCACCAGAGGCAATAATAATATCATCTGCAAAAATGGTTTTATGTTTATAATTAACCAATGCTTTAACTCCAAAACAACGACCATTTTCAATCAGTAAATCATAAACCAAAGTATTTCGTTGGAGTTGATGTCTATTTTGAAGCATCAAAAAATAGTGCATATAACGTCCTGTTGCATCCCCTCCTGCATGAACTATTCGTTCAGTAGAGTGGGCTGCCTCTTTAGTATAAACAATATTTCCCTCTTCATCAACATCAAATTCCATTCCTTTTTTAATAATATCTTTTGTTGTCTCTAAAGAGGTACGGCTTAGAATCTCTACAGCCTCTTTATCATTGTGATACGCTCCTGCTTCTAGTGTATCTTTTACATGTGACTCAATATCATTTTCATCTAAAGCTGTAACCATTCCCCCTTGAGCATAAAATGTATTACACTCCCAAGGAATATCCTTACAAACTACCAAAACTCTCTTCTCTTTTGGAATATTCATTGCCGCATAAAGTCCTGCAACACCTGCACCAATAATCAATACATCATATCTCATCATTTTCCTCTATATTTCTCATTGTAAATAAAACTGATTATAATCAAGATTTATTTAGAGGTATATTATTTGATAAATAAATAAAGAACTACTCAGTTAAAAAATAGGTTATAGTAAAATTAGATTAAATATTAAATAGTAAATAGTTATTTTTACAAACAGTTAAGCTTCATTTAGTTACTATATTACATACGAGAAATACAATAATGGAGAGTAGTATGGCATTTTTTTCAAAAGACAAAGAGATAAAAAAAGAGATAAAAGAGATAAAACCACAACAACAAAAAAAGGCTGAACCTATAAAAGCAACTACAGATACAACTATTTCTAAAAATATTACAATTGAGGGTAATATTTCAGGTACAGATGCAATTACAGTAGAGGGTATACTTCTTGGAGATATTACGGTAAACAATGTAGTAATTGGAAAAAATGGCTCTGTAAAAGGCTCAATTACAGCCCAAAAAGTAATTATTAATGGAAAGGTAGATGGGGCTGTAACATGTAATGATTTAGATATTATGCATAACGGTTATGTAACCAATAAAATTCATGCCAATAAAATAATGGTAAGTGGAGAGATTTTAGGAGATGTTTTAGCCGAAAGTTCTATTAATGTTACTCCTACAGGAAAAATAAAAACAGACGCATTGATGTCTAAACATGTGACAGTTAATGGTACTATTGAAGGTAAAATCTCAGCCTCTGAACTTCTTGCTGTTGGGTCAAATGGATTTGTTAATGGAGAAATTTCAGTTAAAAACATTAGAACAGATGAAGGTGGACGTGTTATTGGTAGTATGGCAATGTATGAAGCTCCACAAGTTCAAAATAAAAAAGAACCTGAAATGCTTGATGCTACCATTGAAGAAGAATAATTTTTATTCTTGTTGGGAAGATTTTTCTTCCCAATAAGGATTTGCTTTATAACCACATCCCAATAACAATAGACAGCAAATAGATGCTATAATTATTTTATGAAACATGCCAATACTATTATCTCTCATATTAAATCCCTACCTCAATTTAAAATACTTAAAAGTCACTATTGTTATCAAAAGTTTATCGCCTCTTTATCTCCTAAGTTTCAAAAAGCTATTGCTTTTATTTATGTTCGAGAGAATACACTTTTTATAGCTCTCTCACATCCTGGATTTAAAATGGAACTAAATTATAATAAAGATTCATTAAAAGATGTATTAAATATGTTAACTTACGTGGATAAAAACTGTCAATCCTTAAAAGCTTCCAAGGTAGTACTTTTTAACTCAAAACACCTATCTATTCTAAAAGAGGAAAAGATACCCAATATGATTACCTATTACAAAGAGCTCTCTTTTGGAAAATTTAAGATAGAGAGTGAAGACAAAGAGTTGATTGAAGCTTTTGAAAAGATAAGAGACTCTATCGAGAAAAAGCTCTAATGTACAAACAGATATTTCAAACCCTACAACATCTACCCAACCAAGCAGGAGTCTATCAATACTTTGATAAAGATAGTAGATTACTCTATGTAGGAAAAGCAAAAAATCTAAAAAATCGTATAAAAAGTTATTGGCGATTTAGCCCAAATTTTCATCCTAACCCTACTCTAAATCTACGAATTCTCCGTATGTTGTCGCAGTCTGTTCGTATAGAATACATTGTAGTCGAAACAGAAGAAGATGCACTTATTTTAGAAAACTCGTTAATTAAACAGCTCAATCCTAAATACAATATATTACTAAGAGATGATAAAACCTATCCCTATATTTATATAGATGAGAATCAAAAGTTTCCACGCTTTGAGCTAACACGAAAAGTTATAAAAGGTAAAAATATTATCTATTATGGACCATTTCCAAATGGAGGAAAAGTTCTACTCGATGCTCTTTATGAAGTATTTCCTTTAGTTCAAAAAAAATCTTGCTTACGTGAAGGAAAAGCGTGTCTTTTTTATCAAATAGAGAAGTGTTTAGCACCTTGCGAGGAAAAAATATCTAAAGAAGAGTATTTTAATATAGTAAAAAAAGCAAAAGATGCCATTATAAAACGAAAGATTTTAATAGAGGTACTACATAATAAAATGGTAGAACTTGCTATGGCTGAACGCTTTGAAGAGGCAGGAAAAGTACGAGATAATATTAAAACCATAGAATCATTAACCATTGGTTCAAACCTTGAATTACTTTCAAAAGAGAATATAGATATTTTTGCTATTGTAAATGGTAAAACAAAAGGTGTAATTGTTAAACTTTTTATGCGTTCAGGCAAGATTATATCCTCCTCTTTTTCTACTTTTAGAACATCTCATATTTTTGATAGCAATGAAGTATATAAACAAGCTCTATTAGAATTCTATAATCATGAAGCACCTCAAATTGCAAAAACTATTTTAATTGCTGATGATGTTGAAGACAAAGAAGAGTTGTCTCAACTTTTGAGCCGACGATTCTCTAAAAAAATTAATATTATCTATCCAAAACAGGGAATAAAACTAAAACTTATTAATCTTGCACTCAATAATGCCAATGAACTATTAAAGAATAGTCCCAATGAACAAGAAGAGATAGAGAAAAAAATATCTGAACTTTTTGAATTAGAGACTACTCCTTATAGGGTAGAAAGTTTTGATAATTCACACATGATGGGTACAGCAACAGTAGGAGCAATGGTTGTATGGGAAGAGGGAAAATGGCTAAAAAAAGCCTACAGGCGATATGAACTAAACACAAAAGATGAATATGGACAGATGAAAGAGATGCTCACACGAAGAATTGAAAGTTTTGCAAAAAACTCTCCACCCAACTTATGGATTTTGGATGGTGGAGAGACGCTAAGAAAATTAGCAATAAACCTCTTAGAACAATCAAATATGACTTTGGATGTTATTGCAATAGCAAAAGAGAAGCTTGATGCAAAAGCCCATAGAGCTAAAGGTTCAGCAAAAGATATTATTTATACAAACAAATCTGTTTTTGAACTCACAACTACAGATAAACGACTGCAATGGGTTCAACGCCAACGTGATGAAGCACACCGTTTTGCCATTACTTACCACCAAAATAAAAAGCGTAAAGAGGATATAAAAAATTCTCTTTTACAAAAAAAAGGCATTGGTCCTGCTACCATAAAGAAGCTTCTTAACTATTTTGGAACTTTCCAAGCTATAAAAAATGCAACTTATCAAGAGATTTCAGTAGCTAGCAGTGAAAAAGTTGCTAAAATATTAAAAACATAAATTGTTAAAAAAAAACATTTTAAATATACAACAGAACAGTCTTTATTATTTAATACAATTTTAAACTTGACTTAATATTTTAATTTAAATAAACAAGGTTAGATTAATATATATTTTAGTCTTTTTATAATAAAGTTATAGATAAGGTTAAGACCCAATACAAAGGAATGATGTGCATCGACCAATAGCATTAGATGTAGAATATACTTTTACAAAAAATCTAATATATGAAATTAATCTAAAAGGGATTATCACTTATGCTAATAAATATTTTTGTGAAGTTACAGGTTTTAGGAAATCGGAACTAATAGGAAAAAATCACTCTATATTTAAACATCCTGACGTACCTGATAAAATATACAATAACCTTTGGTCAACAAAAAAAGAACTAAAACAGTGGTTTTCTACCTTAAAAAATATGCGTCGAGATGGGATGTTTTTTTGGTCAGATATTCATTGTACTGTAAAATATGACAAAGATTCAAATATAATTGGTTTTATTGTTGTACATAAACCAATAACATCAAAGCTAAATATAGAAGAAGAGATTGAGCGATATGCTCAATATAAAAATAATTAAAGATATAAAAAAGAGTGAGGCAATTATGTATTACGGATACAATGATAACAAACAACTAGTCGTAGCAGACCAAGAATTTATTAAACTTTTAGACTACAATTCTTTTGATGAACTTATCAAAGAGAATATTATTAACGCGATTAGATTTGAAAAAAACATAATATCTATAGAACAAACCGATCAAAATATAAACGCAAACTTTAAACGTACACAAATGGAAGGAACATTAAGTAAATTTTACCTTATTGAGTTAGAAAATGTCTCGATTAACAAAGTTGGTCAAGTAGATAAAGATTTTAAACCAAGTTATAAATCTATCTACTTAGATGTAGAGAAAATCTCTGAGGAGATTGGATTATCGGTCGAGGATTATAAACTCTATCTTGATAGTTTTATTGACCAATCTATTATTGATGAAAAACGCCTACTAGAGGGGAATGATAAAGTTATTAAAAATTTATCAAACCTTGCACTAACATTAAAAATACCACATATTAATATTTTACTTTTAAAAATTCAAAAGCTTTCTCCACGTGAACGAAGACCACTAATAGATAAATATTATACTAAATTGGCTCTACTTAGTTTGGAAAAACCTGAAAATGAAGAGTTTGAAGATATGTTAGTTGAAGATAATTTAGAAAAGGAGAATAAAGAAGAGGTTTTAAACGCACGTTTTACTGATTTACTAAAAACTGTACCAACAGAGACAGACAGTAACATAGAAGTAAAAGAAGAAGATTTTCAAGATTTTATCACAGAGGTTCATGCTCCAACAGTTGTTAAACCTCAAAATAACATTAAAGAGATAGACCTTGAAAATATATCTCCATTACCAATATCATATAGCCCTCAAACAGCTGCTGATGAGTTAAATTTACCTGTAGTATTAATAGAAGAGTTTGTTGATGATTTTATAGAACAAGCACGACAAGATAAAGACCATTTGCTAACATCATATTATCAAAAAGATATGGATAACATTCATGAACTAGGACATAAGCTAAAAGGTGCTGCAAGCAACTTACGTATCAATGAATTAGCAGATATTTTAGAAGAGATACAATTTTGTACAGAACATTCAAAACTTGAAGAACTTCTTATCAAATATTGGGGTCATTTCTTATCGTTAGAAGACTATATGAAACAGCTTACTAGAGCATAAAAGAAAGGATTACAGTGCAACTTTACAATAGAATACGACTTATTAGTACCCTCCCACTACTATTGCTTTTTTTTATAGCAAGCTACTTTATATATAGCTCTTATACAAATATAGAAAAAAGTAATCTCTTATCAAAAACCATTACAAAAAATAGGGAACTCCATAATCTTATATCAGGAATTGAAAAGGAGAGAGGATTATCTGCTATTGCAATTGCTACAAATAGAGCAGATAACATTATGTTAGCAAAACAGATAGCTAACAATGATTTAGTTATTAATAATATAAAAAGCTCCTTATCTAAAGAAGAGATTGCTAGTTTATCAAACAAAATATCTGCTATTCGTCTAAAACTACCGAAGAAGAGTAACTTTAGAGAAACTTTTCATGACAAATATAATGATACTATCTTAGCACCTTTAGAAAAAAAATTAAGTAGTTATAATATTCCTATAAATACAGATATTGAAGCACTTCAAAACTCTTTAAAACAGCTCTATTCTGATAGTAAAAATAGTAGTTTAGAGAGAGATTATCTAAGCTATTTTATTGCAGGAAAAAAACCACTAAATTTAATAGAACTATCTTTTCTAAACAGTATAAAAAGTCATTTAAGTAGTTTTCAAAAAGAGCAAATCGAAGATAGTGTTCTTAAAGAGGATTTAGAAGTTTATCTGAATAGACCAGAAGTTAAAAAAGATCTTCAATTAGTAGAAATATCCTATATTAAACTTCAAAAGAACTTTAGAAATGGTGCATTTAAGACTTCTGTATTTGTATGGTTGAAACAAGCTAACAAAAAATTAGAACACCTCAATATACTACAAAATAAGTTTGAAACAAGAGTTCAAGAGAAAATTAAAGAGTATCAAACAACACAATATATTATTTTAGCTATTGCAAGTTTTATTATTTTACTTACTATTATTCTAGCTATTATTGGAACAATTACTCGAAAAGAACTTAGTAGTAATATGAAGGATCTAGAAGAGATTCTAAATAATGCTGTTCAAGAAGCAGATACACACTTTGAATCTTCTAATCTTTCTGCAATAAAAGATATTGACCTTCATAACAGTAAGGGGATGAAAGAGGCGTATAAATTTATTGAACTACTTATTGAAAATGCAAAAGCAGATAAAATTGAAGCCTTAGAAGCAAATGAATCAAAATCACTATTTTTAGCAAATATGTCTCATGAAATCAGAACCCCTCTCAATGGTATTGTTGGCTTTACAGAACTTTTAAAAAGTACTGAGTTAAATAGTGAGCAGATAGAGTTTACCAATATTATTGAGAAAAGTTCAGAAAATTTACTTGCTATTATTAATAATATTTTGGACCTTTCAAAAATAGAGAGTAATAAGACAGAGCTTGATATGATTATTTTTGATCCTATTGTTGAGTTTGAGAATGCTATAGAGACTTATGGTGTTCGTGCTTCAGAAAAAAATATTGAACTCAATTTCTTTTTAGACCCAGCCATCAATAAAAAACTTTTAGGCGATTCTGTCAAAATAAAAGAAGTTATTATCAATCTCTTAAGTAATGCAATTAAATTTACTGATCTTGGTGGGAAAATATCCATAGAGATTAAACAGGTATCGAGTATAGATAATAAAACTGAAATTTCATTCTCTATTCATGATAATGGTGTAGGAATGACCAAAGAGCAACAACTCAACGTCTTTAATGCCTTTACACAAGCTGATGTTTCTATTACTAGAAAATATGGTGGCACAGGATTAGGTCTAACTATCTCAACAAAATTCTTAGAACTTATGGATTCCAAGCTTGAACTCGAGAGTCAAAAAGAGAAGGGAAGTCGTTTCTTCTTTAACATTATATTTGAAGAGGTTCTTGAAAGTACAGAATTAGGAGCAACACCATCATTTGAAGAGATTGAAATTTGTAAATTTAACTATGAGCTACCTATGCAACAAGATATTTATCTCTCAAAATATTTAGAATATTATAATGTAATAAGCAAATCTTTCTCGACACCTTCTGATTTAAAAAGATGTAATGAGAATGAGGAGATCAAGAGTATTTGGATTGATATTGATGACTGTAGCGACGAAATTATTAGAACAATTCGTAAGCTAAAATCAAATAAACTTATTTTACTTTCAAGTTTTTCAAATCGAAATAAACTTGAATCACTAGAGATGAGTGTTACTCAAGTTCTTTACAAACCTATTACTCCAACTAAAATTGTTCAAGGTTTGCAAGCAGTTAGTCAAAAAGGAGAGAGAGAAAAGAACAGAGTTTCTACTCAAACACAAGAGTTCCCATTTCAAGATTTCCAATTTGAAGGAAAAATATTAGTTGCAGAAGATAACTTTATCAACCAAAAACTTATAAAACAGATTCTTCTGCGATATGGTGTTTCTGTTGAACTTGCAAATAATGGATTAGAAGCTTTTGAAAAACGTAAAAACAAACAGTATGATTTAATCTTTATGGACATACAGATGCCAGTTATGGATGGTGTTGAAGCAAGTCATGAGATTGTCAACTACGAAACAGAAGAAGAGCTAAAACATATTCCAATAGTTGCATTAACAGCCAATGCACTTGATGGAGACCGAGAACGTTTCATATCTGAAGGTTTAAATGAGTACATTCCAAAACCTATAGAGACAAATGAGTTACTCTTTATTCTAAAGAAGTTTTTGAAACCAAAAATAAAAATAGAGAAGTCAGTAGGGATTCAAAAAGAGGAGGAGATAAAAGAAGAGACTCAAAGAGATGAAGCTACTCTTTTATTTGATGAGGAAAAGTATAATGAGAACACAACTATAGATATACTTACAGAAGAAAAGAGTATAGAGGAAAAAATCATTCTTATTGCAAAAAAGAATCCACTTGAATCAAGAATTCTTTCTAAAGTAATCAATAATATGGGCTACAATATTGAAATTGTTCAAAACATTAATCAGATAGAATCTTTAATTCAAAACAGAGACTATGATATGCTTTTAATTGATAAAGACTTTAAAGATTTTAATAACGATATTTTACAAAAACAGCACTTCGCAATGAATGTCATTATGATTTCTAGTAGTAAAATTGATACTCAAGAGTATAACAAAGAACTTATCAAAGAAGTGATTTTTGGAGTAATCACACGAAGTAAGATCGAGAAAATTATTCAACACTACAAAGGTAAAAAATGAACTTTAAAGTTTTAATTGTTGATGATGACTATATCAACCGTATGCTTCTTACTTCTTTATTAAAAAGAACCCTTTATAAAATAGAGATTATTGAATCTGTTGATGGAGAAGATGCGCTAAGAAAATGTAAAGAGAATCTAGATATTCAACTTATTCTACTAGATGTAGAAATGCCCAATATGGATGGTTCAAAATTTTTAATTAACTATAAAAAAAATAGATCTTTACCAGACATACCTATTATTGCTGTCTCTTCTAATGATTTACGAATTAAAGAGATATTAGAGTTAGGAGCTCACTCTTTTCTTGTTAAACCTGTAACTGAAGAGAAACTATTATCAGCAATTATGAAATCACAAAAAAAACAGAGATAATATATTGATTATCTCTGTCTCTCTTAGATCTTAATTACAACCACATCCCCCACCAGATTTTGTATGTGCTGGTGCAGTTGAAGCTGCTACTCCACCCGTACTACAAGCCGATACTCCTGGAGGTGTTGTTGGTTGAACTGCCGAGTTATCAGCCCCACCCTCTGTATTTACTTTATCAATAAATGCTAATAAATTAGACGCTGATGCTTGGTAACGTTTTGCTGTTTCAGAGTCTGGATTATGGAAAGTAATAGGCTGACCTGTATCTCCACCAACTCTAATTGCTGGTTCTATTGGTATTTGAGCTAGAAGTTCAGTATTGTATGAACTTGCTACCTCTTTACTTGTACCCATTCCAAAAATATCTGATTCTGTATCACAAGATGGACAGATAAATCCACTCATGTTCTCAACCACACCTGCAATTGGAATATGAAGTTTTTCAAACATATCCAATGAACGTTTACTATCATCAAGACTTACTTGTTGTGGTGTTGTTACAACAATACCTGCTGTTACGGGAACCGATTGAGCCAAGGTAAGTTGTGCATCTCCTGTTCCTGGAGGCATATCTATAACCAACACATCTAATTCTGACCATAAAATATCACGTAAGAACTGCTCAATCGCTTTCATAATCATAGAACCTCTCCAGATTAACGATTGACCATCTTCCATCAATGAACCCATAGACATCATCTCTACGCCATACGCTTTAAGTGGCTGTACTTTGTTTCCTTGAATCTCTGGTTTAACACCATTTAAGCCCATCATCCGAGGAATATTTGGTCCATAAATATCAGCATCTAAAATACCTACTCTTTTACCTTGCATCGCCATTGCAATTGCCAAGTTAACCGAAGTAGTTGATTTACCAACCCCACCTTTTCCAGAAGAGACCATTACAAAGTTTTTAACTTGTGGTGCTATATTTTTACCACTTACAGAGTTACTTAGCTGTTTTGGGGCTTGTGGAGCTGTAATATGCACATCTACTGCTAAAAAACCAAGTTTTTTAAGTTCAACGCTTATGTCATCAGTAATTTGTGCTTTAACTTCAGGTGCAGAAGATGTAATGTCTACAGAGATAATTGCTTTATCTCCTTGAATTTGTACATCTTTTACAAATCCAAAAGTTACAATATCTTTTGTAAACCCAGGATAAGTTACATTTTTTAATGCATCTAAGATAGTTTCGTTTGTCATTAAGACTCCTAAATTTTATATATTTCCTACTTTTATACTTAAAAACATAAGAGATAGCTTATCTTTCATACAATTTATATGATTTTCTCTAAAATACTAAATTAGTTCTCTCTTTTATCTCTTTTAAAATTTGAATCTTCTTGATAATCTATAGTTTTAGAGGTAAATCCTCCTTTAATATCAAGAAGTTTAATATATTTCAGTAATTTATTCATATTCTCTTTTTTTCCAACAAGAATTAAACTATTTGTTGTATTGCTCTCAATAACATTTACCTGTTCACTTTGAATATCTTGTGGGAACAGAGATATTGACATCGCCTTTATATCTTGATGAATATCTTTTACAGAAGCTTTCTTAAATTTAACAATTGTTGCATCCAATGGCTTTTTTGACTCAATTTCCTCAATTACCTTTTGAACCCTCTTTATACTCTCAGGATATGCTGTAATTACTACCATATTATTGGACTTAAAAGAGATAACTTTTGCTTCTTTACCTAAAAGTGGTCTAATTTTGGTACGCACAACAGCAGCATTATAATGCTTTAGAGGGAAAAATACAGTTTGCATTGAATTAGGAGAGACTTTTTTCTTTATATCTATCGTTGTTATATTTCTTGTCACTTCTGCATTTAGTGATACTGCTGATAATAATAGTGCTACTATTACTATTCTTTTACTGATGCTCATATTTTATTTCCTTATTTTAAATTTAGTAGATAATATACCTACTCCAAAATAGCCCGAATAGAATCAATTTGAGCTACTAAAGCCTCTAGTTTTTTTAATTCTATCATATTGGGTCCATCACTTAAAGCAATAGATGGGTCAAAGTGGGTTTCAAAAAAGAATCCATCCACTCCAACAGCTGCTGCAGCTCGTGAAAGGTAGGGAACCAAAGCACTATCTCCTCCACTGGTTGCCCCACCTGATGCAGGTTGTTGTACAGAGTGCGTAGCATCAAAAATAACAGGAGCAAACTCTCGCATCTGTTTTAATCCACGCATATCCACCACCAAATTACCATAACCAAAGGTTGAGCCACGTTCGGTAAGCCATACATTGTACTTTTCTGCATTTGCATAAGATACTTCGCCATCAAAACCACGGGTTTTAAGTACTTTAGCTACCGAGTGTTCCATCGCTTGTGGTGCAAGGAATTGTCCTTTTTTAATATTAACCACAGCAGAAGTTTTAGCACAAGCTACAAGTAAATCTGTCTGACGACATAAAAAAGCAGGAATTTGTAACACATCAACCACCTCTGCTACAGCTTGTGGTTGGGTATAATCATGAACATCTGTTAATAGTTTGTATCCAAACTGCTCTTTTACCTCTTGTAAGAGTTTTAAACCCTCATCCAAACCTGGACCTCTAAAAGAGTCCAATGAGGTTCTATTTGCTTTATCAAAACTTGCTTTAAAGTAAAAATCTTTTGTACAATCTTCATGATATGGCATTAATGACTCTGCAATTTTCATTACAGTATCACGGCTCTCTAAAACACATGGACCAGCTATTAAAATCATTTTTTATCCTTTGCCAAGGCTACCAATAGCCCTGAAATTATGACCAAAAGTATACCTAAAAACTTCAAAGGAGTAGGTATTGAATCGCCCAAAAAAGTACCTATAATAAGGGCAAAAACAATATTTGAGTAAGAGATAGTCCCCACAATTCCTGCTTTTGTTAGCTCATACGCTTTGGTCATTAAAACTTGGGAAGCTGTGGCAGAGAGTCCCATAATGAGAACATACAACCAGATAACTCCTTGAGGCATCACAAACTCTGCAAACATAAAATCTAAACTTTTAGGTGTCTCCAAATAATGTGTTACGAGCATCAATAAAACAGGAGCAATCGTTCCCACTCCCATAAAACTCATAACAATAGCTCTCGTATCATAATATTGACGCAGTTCTCGAATAGAGGTATAGGCTAACGCAGCACCTAAGCCTGAAAAGATACCAAGCATGGTATATTTATTAAACGTAAAACTCCCCTCCTCTGGCATAGAGATAAGAGCAATACCTATAAATCCTACTACAATGGCTACAATTGCCCAAGGAGTTAATTTCTCCTTTAAAAAAAAATAGGCAAAAAGAGCTACAAAGAGTGGAGAAGTTTTGTTATAAGTTACAGCTTCCCCCAAAGGAATATAAGCAATGATATAAAAATATGCTAAAAGAGCCATAAAACCCATTGTTCCACGAAAAAGTAAGAGAAAAGGTCTGCCTCCTATCTGTTTTAGTGGAGATTTATAAATTGCAAATCCAACCAACACTACACCAAAAACATTTCTAAAAAAGGTCACTTCAACAGGAGGTAAAACCTGACTAACTACTTTAGCAAATCCCCCCATTACGGCAAAAGAGAGAGAAGCCAACAGCATAAATAGAATACCTCTATCTATATTTAACATATATTTTTTCAAAGAACAAGCTCCTTATTTTTTCAGAATATTAACATAAGAGTGTAAGAGTCAACGTATAAATAAGAATATTTCTGTTAAAATAAACAAAAAAATCTATAAAAAGAATATCAATGTATAAAAAAAGCTACCTTTTACTCATACTATTATCCTTTATCTTCTTGCAATCTTTAAGTGCAAAAGAGTACACATGGGATAAGAAACTAACCTTTTTAGGTTTATTAAAACGTTATCATATTCCTCAAAAAACGTACTATAATATGGATTCAGAAGATAAAGAGTTAATTCAAGAGATTAGAGCAGGTCAACACTACACGGTTATCAAGAAAAAAGGAAAAGGGGTTTATATAAATATTCCCGTTTCTGATGAACTAATGCTAGAGATTAAAAAACAGAAAAGAGGTTACTCTGCAAAATATCTTCCTGTACCCTATGATATTGTCGAAAAGACAATCTCTATTCGTATAAAATATGGATTACATAAAGATTTACACAGAGCTACTCACTCGTGGTATTATGGAAAAGAGATTGAAGAGGTTTATTCAAAAGCTCTACCACTAAAAAAGATGCGAAGAGGTGATAAAATAATTATATTCTATACCCAAAAGTATAGAAATGGAAAAGTCTTCTCTAGTCCTAAAATTCAAGCATGTATGATTGAAATTAATAGAAAACCCTATTATGGATTTTTATTAAGTGATGAAAAATACTACGACTCTTTGGGAAGAAAATATCAACGAACCTATCACTCTAAATTTATTCGTCCATTAAAACATTACAAACGTATATCTAGTGGTTTTACTCAACGACGTTACCACCCTATTTTAAAACGATATCGAGCCCACTTAGGTATTGATTATGCTGCACGTACAGGTCGTCCTATTCGTGCCTCTGCAAAAGGAAGAATTGTCTATAAAGGATGGAAAGGTGGCTACGGAAGAGTCATTCAAATTCAACATGCAAATGGAGTTAAAACTCTATATGCCCATATGCGAAGATTTGCTAGAGGTATGAGGGTAGGAAAATATGTAGCTCAAGGAAGAGTTATAGGGTATGTTGGAACCTCTGGTAGAAGTACAGGTCCACACTTACACTTTGGACTCTATAAACATGGTAGAGCTAAAAATCCTGCTCGTTACATTCGACAGAAAACGGCAAAAGTTATAAAACTCAAAGGTAAAAAATATAGAAAACTACGAAAGATTGTTCGTAAATTTAGACCTCAGTTTAAAGAAGCAAAGAGAAAAATTATTATTAAAAAGAAAAGTGAAGATTGTTTAAATTGTGTAAAAAAACTTAAACCAAGAACATAAAAGGTGTTTTTACACCTTTTATAATCGAATTGCTCGAATATCTCCAAAGAAAATTAAATCTTTTAAGACTGCTTTTTCAGTAATTCCATCATTACCAATACGTAACAAGAGTTCTCCTTTATCACTTGAAAAAATATTTTGATAAATGATAGCTCGTGCATACCAACTGTTGTCATTCTCTCCTACGGCATCTTTATATTCATCAAACTCATTTTTATTCGGAATAACAACATCTACTCTACCTCCTTGTTTCTCTGCACCAACAGCTTTGAACGTATAAGATTTAGCCTCTTTTTTATCTAAAATCTTCTTATCCAAATTAAAATAGAGAGTTAACAAGTCATCTTTAGAGTAATAATCCATGGTAGTATTGCTCTCTTTTGTTAATTTTCCATTTTTCCAACGCTTATACTCTTTGGTAACAGTTTTTGTTTTATGATTGATTCTATAAACTTTGTTGGTTAATTTGGAACCATGAGATTTTATAACCTGATACAAATCAGTAACCATCATACCATTTTCAATATGACCTTTAGAGATATGTTGCTCTTTTCTATTGCCAGAGAGTCTCTTTGCTAATCCAGTAGCTTTGAGCTCAACATCTATAACATAAGAGTGTTCATCCTTTGTTAAAAGAGCATTTGCAATCCCAATTTCTCCAATAATCCCAAACTCTACTTTATAATCTGCTTTAATTACTTCAGCACTTAAAATTGAAGTAAAAAGAAAAATTAAAACCATTGATACTTTTTTCATAATTATCCTTTATGATAGTGATGGATGAATTTAATCATCTTTATGTGTATAAACTGTGTTAACATGATAAAACATTATCTTTCTTTTGCTAAAATGGTAGTTAATAAATCCAATTATACAAAGAAGTTCATCATGAATGAAAACAATATTTCTAAAACCTCGGAAATTATTGAACAGTCTCAAGAGATTATTGATACCCTTGATATTAATTTTTTTCCACAAGTACAACAGCTATTAAATTATCTTTATAATAGTTCTTATGGAGATTTTTTTCGTGAACAGTTTTTTAACATTCCACTTGGGAATATTCTTGGGGCATTCTTCTCTTTTTTCTTTTTTCTTATTCTGCGTAAACTTTTTGCCAATTTAGTCATTAATGTACTACATCCATTTACAAAAACAACAAAAAATAGTTACGATGAACGAATCCTCTTAGGGCTAAAAGGACCTCTAGCATTTCTCTTTATTATTATTGGAATACGACTCTTTTTTGCTCTATTATTTTTAGAAACGGAGTTTATTAACATGATTATTAACTCTATGATAGCCTATAACGTCTTTTGGGCTATTATGGAGTTAAGCTATGCATTAAGGGGCTTGATTTATCGCTTTACGTCACGATTTAATCCCGAACTCTCTCATGAGATGGGGAATTTTATTTTAGCATTTATTCGTGGAATCATTATGGCTATCGGGGTGGGTGTAGTACTACAAGTTTGGGGCATTAATGTAGCAGGGTTAGTAGCAGGGTTAGGAATTGGTGGGTTAGCCTTTGCATTGGCTGCAAAAGATACAGCTGCAAACCTTTTTGGCTCTATTGCCCTACTTTTAGATAAATCTATTCGTATTGGAGAGTGGATTAAGATAGATAGTGTTGAAGGAGTCGTTGAAGATATTGGTATGCGTACCACAAAAATTCGTTCATTTCAAAAATCACTTATTACCCTACCCAATCAAATGATTGCAAACAGTCCCATAGAGAACTTTTCGCGAAGAGGAGTTAGGCGTATTAAGATGACTATTGGATTAACCTATGATACAAGTAGTGAACAGATGGAGAACGTTATAATAGATATTAAAAAGATGTTAAAAGAGCATAAAGGAATAGCACAAAAAGAGACCATGCTTGTAAGTTTTACAACCTTTGATGATAGCTCTTTAGGGATTTTAATCTATACCTTTAGCAATACATCAAATTGGGTAAAATATCTGGCTATAAAAGAGGATGTAAATCTAAAAATAATGAAAATAGTCGAAGAGAACAATACCTCCTTTGCCTTCCCTTCTCAATCGCTCTATATTGAAAGTATGCCTCAATCAGACTTACAATAAAATCTGCTATAATTTCAATAATTTTTAACTATAGAGTGCAGTCGCCGACTGCACTATCTTAATCAAATCCAAATTTTTACAACAAATTAGAAAGATATTTTATGCCAAAACTAAAAAAAGTAGCCATACTGGGGCGACCAAACGTAGGAAAAAGTTCCCTATTTAACCGACTGCTAAGAGAACGAGATGCCATTACCTCGGATATGATTGGAACAACTCGTGATATAAAGAAACGAGAAGTTACTATCTCTGGAAATAGAGATTTTGAAGTGATAGATACAGGTGGAATTGATGATTCTACAGAGATGTTTGCAACGGTAAAGAAGCTCTCTTTACGTGCTGCTGATGAAGCAGATATTATTGTCTACATTGTTGATGGGAAAAATATTCCACACGAAGATGATAAAGAACTCTTTTATGGTCTTCAAGCGTTAAATAAACCCATTGCACTCGTTGTTAATAAAATTGATAATGACAAAGATGAATCTTTGCGTTATTGGGATTTTTTAGAGTTTGGTGCTGATAGAACCTTTCCTATGTCTGTTTCTCATAACCGTTATATGAATGATTTTTATGCTTGGCTAGAAGAGTACATCCCTGAGCGTGAAGAGAAAGAGGAGCTTAAACTTATAGAAGATTCAGAACTTAGCTTTGAAGAGATTGTAGAGATGGTACATATTGACAAGGAGGAAGAGGAAGACAAAGAGCTAAAAGTAGCGATTATTGGTCGTGTCAATACAGGAAAAAGTTCTCTTTTGAATGCATTATTAAATGAAGAGCGTGCTGTTGTCTCTCCTGTCGCAGGAACAACCATTGACCCTATTGATGAGGTTTTAGAGTATCAAGACCATAAAATAACCTTTGTGGATACAGCAGGAATACGACGACGTGGTAAAATTTTGGGGATTGAAAAGTTTGCCTTTGAGCGTACCGAGAGTATGCTTGAAAAAGCAGATATTGCACTACTTGTCATTGATGCAACTGTAGGTGTGTTGGAGTTGGATGAAAGAATTGCAAACTTAATAGAAAAATATAAACTTGGCTGTATGATTATTCTAAACAAATGGGATATTCATGGAGATAGTGAAGAGACCTATACCAAAGCTGTTGAAGATATTCGTGATGAACTAAAGTTTTTAAGCTATGCACCACTCATTACTATTTCTGCAAAAACAGGATTACGAGTCCATAAAATACTGGATAATATTATTGATATTTATGAACGATATAAACAACGAGTTCCTACTGCCAAGCTAAATGAAGTCTTGAAATATGCCATAGATAGACACCATCCACCAAGTCATAATGGAGGGTCGGTCAATATTAAATTTGCAACACAATATGAGATAAAACCTCCGAAGATTGCAATTATTGTTAACCGACCACACGATTTGCACTTTTCGTATCAGAGATACTTAATGAACATCTTTAGAGAAAAATTTGATTTAGTAGGTGTCCCTATTGACTTAAGTCTTAGAAAACGTGGTCAAAGGGTAGATGACGATTAATACATCTACTCTTTATGATGTTCTAGCTCTGCATAAGGTTTTGCTTGAGAAAAGTAAAATCCTTGTCCATATTCAACCCCAAAGCTTCTTAAGACTTCAATAACCTCTTTGTTATCAATAAATTCAGCAATAACCTCAATATTGTTCTCTTTAGAGAAGAGTGCAAATGTTTTCACAATGCTATAGGCACGTTTATCATGAAGAATCTCTTTAATAATACTTCCATCTATTTTTAAATAATCAATAGATAAATTTAACAAATGAGTTAAATTAGAGTAACCTGAACCAAAGTCATCTATACAAATTTTAAAACCAAGAAGTTTAAGTCTCTGTATAGAGTTCTCCACTCGGATATAATCAATACTTTTTGTCTCTAAAATTTCAACATAAAGACGTGCAGATAAGTCAGAATTTTGTAATAATAAAAATAGAATAGAGTCATTAATCAAATCATCAGCTGAAAGATTAATTGAAATCCTCATCCTAGAATCTATTCTTAGAATCTTTATATTGTACTCAATTATTTTTTTCGTTAAAAATGTATACAGATAGGAGTCTTCTAAAGCAGGTAAAATTTTATCTGGAAAAATAATTTTATCTCCATCTTCAATCCGAAGAAGTGCTTCATAATGGTGCAAAGTTGAATCTTTCAGCCGTTTAATTGGTTGATAATAACAGACCAATTTATCCGATTCAATCATCTCTTTTAACTGCTCTCTATAGATACGTTCAGGTTGAGATAAATCAAAATAGCTTATACTATTTCGTCCATTATGTTTAGATTTATACAACGCTGTATCTGCTTTATGAATAGCATCTTGCAATGATTTTTCCAATTCAGTTTGAAGTAATGCACCAATAGATATGGTCACAGAAAATCGGTAATTTTTAACTCGAAAATTTGTAGATTCAATCAATCTACGTATCTTTTCAAGAAGATTTTTAAAAATAGGCTCTTCCATATTCTTTTTAGGAATAAGCAAAAGAAACTCTTCTCCACCATATTGAATAAAAATATCCTCTTCTCTTAATAAGAGAGTTATTCTTCTAATAATAGAGATTAAAACTTTATCCCCATTTTTTTGCCCATAGAGATTATTAATACGTTTAAAAAAATCTACATCCACTAAAGCAACATAGTAATCTTTAAAATTTATCTTATCATAATTGTCAGTTAAATAGACTCTATTTAAGGTATTAGTCAAAGGATTACAATACATTACATATTTAATATATTGAGTATGAAGCATATAAGAAATTAAGACTAAAAGAATAAAAAGACTAAATAAAATTGCATAAAGTAAACTCTTTACACTTACATTTAAAAGAGATGAAAGGGTTGCAAGACTACTCTCTTTATAATCCAAAACAAGAAATCCTATAGTCTTATCATGTTGAACAATTGGTTTAATTAAAGTAAATCCCAATTTATCAATTGTTGGTTGAATAAATGTTTTACTCTCTCTATTTGTTTGAGCTTCTATGAAAATGTTCTCTTCAATTGGTTCAAAACGCTCTCCTAACTCTCCTCTATCTTCTCTTGAAGCATCTAAGAGATAAAAAAGTTTTTTATTTTCAAGATATAAGATATAAACTGAGTCTATATCATCATTAAGTAAATCAGATATTTTATACTCATTTTCACTTCGTACAGAAGCATCTTTATAGTTTTCATAAACAAAATCAGAGTACTTTTTAAGCATACGATTTAAAATATTATTTGAAGCATTCTCTACAGAAGAGATAGTTTGACTTAAGAGTAAATTTTTAAGACGATCTTCATAATTACCAATATTTTTATAGAAGTAACCTCCCCAAATAATAAGTAGAAGATAACCTCCAATTATGTAATAATAAATTTTGTTATTACGAAAAAAAATAAATTTATTATACATGATGATTTTCCTAAACATAAATTATAAATTATAAATATTGTTATCATAACATAAGAATGTGCTTAATTGTGAACATTAGAAATATTTTTTTAACAAAATATATCTATATAAAATAATTAATTTTTTAAAAAGCAAATTGCTTCTAGTTTACACTCTGGAATTAAGTATTTTTTTTTCATTTCTCTTAGGTCAAAACCACTGTTTTTTAAGCGTTCTGCAACAAATACAATCTGGGTTCTCCCCTTCTTCATATAGATAGCACCTATACTGTTTTTATACTTCTTTAATGCTTTGTAGGAGTCGACAACAAACGCTTTATTTATCTTTTTTTTTATTGGAAAAAGTATAATATCAGCATAGTTTTGTGATGTAAAATTTAACTTTTTATTCAAATGTAAACTCTTCTTGGTATTATAAAATTTTAATGGAATAGAGGAGTCTTTTAATGATTTAATACTAGATAAAACAGAATTTACTTTAGAAATATCCAATCCAGCAAATACAAATAGAGGGAAGATGATTAAAATATTTATAATTCTCTTCATGATATAATCCTTTCTTTCAACTATATAATACAATTTAATATTAAAAAATAATATGAATTATTATATATAATATTTTATATAAAGAAAAATAAAATCATTTAGTTATAGCCTCTTTTCTGCTATACTTCTAGTACAATTTAACCAAGGATGTACATGCGTGTATTAACAGGAATCCAAGCTTCGGGAAAACTTCATATCGGTAACTATTTTGGTGCAATGAAACCCATGATAGAACTCCAAGAAAAAGAAGAACTTTTTACGTTTATTGCAAACTATCATTCATTAACCACTTCTAAAAATGCAAAACTTTTAAAACAACTAACTTTTGATGCAGCTGTTGACTATTTATCTTTGGGGATTAACCCTGAAAAGAGTACTTTTTGGGTGCAAAGTGATGTACCACAAGTTTTAGAACTTTATTGGATTTTATCTAAATTTACCCCTATGGGTTTATTAGAGAGAGCACACTCCTATAAAGATAAAGTGGCAAAAGGAATTTCTGCGAATCATGCTCTTTTCTCTTATCCAGTCTTAATGGCTGCTGATATTTTACTATTGGATACAGAAAAAGTGCCTGTTGGAAAAGACCAAATACAACATGTAGAGATGACCCGTGATATTGCTACAAAATACAATAATGAATATGGAGAAATTTTTACTCTACCAGAACATATGGTCAATGATGAGGTAGCAACAATTCCAGGTATAGATGGTCAAAAAATGTCAAAAAGTTACGATAATGCTATTGATATTTTTATGGAAACAGAGAAAAAGCTACAAAAACGTTGTAATAAGATTATTAGTTCATCCACCCCTTTAGGAGAACCTTTAGAGTATAAAGGGTGTAACATATACAATATCGCTTCACTCTTTTTAGATGATAACCGTAAAACAGAACTTCAAGCTCGTTATCAAACAGGAGAAGAGGGCTATGGTCACTTTAAGAAATATCTAAAAGAGCTTATTTGGGAAGAGTTTGCAGAGGCTAGAGAAAAACGTGAAGCCTACATCAATAATCCAGATTTAGTCAACGATATTTTATCAGATGGAGCGAAAAAGATGCAGATAATAGCCAACAATAAAATGGCAATTATTCGTGAGGCTATAGGACTACTCTAAGTACCTAACCAATATTTAGCTATTTTTCTAAGTCCTGCAACGTTATCTGAGGCAAATATTTTTAACTCTGCTCTATTTTTTTGAATAGAGAGTTTATAATGAGCCTCTAAATATTCAACAATTGCCTCTCCAGAGTGAATTAATAGTGGTTTTTTATCAAAATATTTTTGAAGAGCATCTCCAATAAGAGGAAAATGTGTACATCCTAAAATAATAGCCTTAGGGGGTTCAATATTAGAAAAATAATGGTTCATTGTTGCCTCTAGTATCTCTCCCTCAAAAATTCCCTCTTCTACCAAAGGAACAAATAGCCCTGTTTGTAATGCTATAATATGAGAATAGTTTAATTTTTCAAGTGATTCTTGATAACGTTTTGAAGAAATAGTAGCACGTGTAGCAATAATTAAAATGGTGTCATCTTTTTCTACAATAGAGTTTTCAAGAGCCATCACTCCTGCTTCAATTACACCAACAACGGGGTATTTACTCTGAGCATTCATTTCGGGTAAGGCATAGGCAGAGACGGTGTTACAAGCTGTAATGAGTAAATCAATATCAAAATTATTAAAAAATTCTAAAGCTTCAAGAGAGTATCGGATAATAGTATTTTTGTCTTTAGGACCATAAGGGACACGAGCTGTATCCCCATAATAGATAACCTCATCAAAAAGATTGGAAGCAAGCAGTGATTTAACAACAGAAAGCCCCCCTGCTCCTGAATCAAAAACACCTATTTTCATATGTTATTCAATCTAACCATTCATAATGGCTAAAAACTCTTCATTCGTTTTGGTTTTAGTCATTTTTGAGAATAAAAATTTAAGACCTTCAACATCTTCCATTCCCTGCATAGCATTTCTAATCGCCCATACTTTTTGCATAACATCTGGATTAACCATAAGCTCTTCTTTTCGTGTTCCAGATTTTGTCACATCAATTGCAGGATAGATTCTTCGTTCAGAGACATAACGATTAAGTACTACTTCTGAGTTACCTGTTCCTTTGAACTCTTCAAAAATTACCTCATCCATTCTACTACCTGTTTCAATAAGAGCTGTAGCAATAATAGTTAAACTTCCACCCTCCTCTATGTTTCGAGCAGCTCCAAAAAATCTTTTTGGCTTATGAAGAGCATTGGCATCAACCCCTCCAGAGAGAACTTTTCCTGAGCTTGGTGTTACTGTGTTATAGGCACGAGCAAGACGAGTAATAGAATCTAGTAAAATAACTACATCTTTACCACTCTCTACACGTCTTTTAGCTTTTTCAATAACTATTTCTGCTGTTCGAACATGATTTTGTGCAGGTAAATCAAAGGTAGAAGAGTAGACTTCCCCTTTTACAGAACGTTGCATATCAGTTACCTCTTCTGGTCGTTCATCAACCAAAAGAACCATGAGTGAAACATCAGGTGTATTATGAGAGATACCATGAGCCAACTCTTTAAGTAATTCTGTCTTACCTGTACGTGGGGGAGCTACAATCAAAGCTCTCTGACCTTTGCCAATAGGAGTAAACAAATCAAGTACACGTCCTGTAAGCTTCATTGGATTGTATTCCAATTTCAATTGTTCAGTAGCATAAAGAGGGGTTAAGTTATCAAAAAGAGGTCTCTTTTTTGACTCTTCAGGAGGTAGATAGTTAATCGCTTCTATTTTAAGAAGAGCATAATACTTCTCTTGGTCTTTAGGCTGTCGAACTTGACCTGTTACAATATCCCCATTTCGAAGTGCAAAACGTTTAATTTGTGTTCCACTTACATAAGTATCATTTTGAGAATTGGCAAAGTTTCCATCTTCTGACCTTAAAAAGCCATAACCATCATTCATAACCTCTAAAATACCTGTAAAAAGAATAAATCCACCCTGTTTCACTTGTGATTTTAGAATTTCAAAAATAAGATCTTTTCTTTTAAATTCATTAGGGTTTTCAACTTTTACTTTATCTGCTATTTTTACAAGCTCTTCTAATGGTTTAGATTGTAAATCTTCAACCTTGTATCCATCAACAGGAACATGTGTTCTACTGTGATTTTTCTTATTCTGTTTTTTATGATGTTGTTGTTCGCTCATAGGTCCTCTTGAAAGCTATATGGAGATTATTTGTAGTGTGTTATTATAATCAACTTTTTATTAATCTTGCTTGGAATTACTCATCATTAAGAAGATATTGCCATAAATAGCAAAGGAACGTAGATAAATACCCCTAAAAAACCCATAAAAGGAGACATTTTCAAACTTAACATCTTTCTCAACTCTTTATCCATATCTTGTTTAATATAACGTTGCTTTATCAACTCTATCTTAAAAAATATATCAAATGTTTTTATCACTAATATCACAATAATATAAAAATTTACAATATTTAAATAGAGACTCACAAAAAGAGTAAAATAGAATGTTGGATGAAGCATAAAAAAAAGAAAGATATTTTTATTGTAATAAATATATAGTTTTTCAATCATCTCTCCTAATGTATTCGATTTCTGTAAAGAGGCTTCCATCAGTTCCAAAACAATCATAATAGTAATAAGTTGAGTAAAAATTTCCATGAGAGGAATAGTAGCAAGTTTTCATTAATAAATAGTGGTATAATTCTTTAAAAAGAAAAATCAAATAAAAAAGAGAACAATAGATGCATAAACTTTATATTACAGATTTAGACCATACTTTTTTACACAGTTCACAAAGAGTAAGTAACTTCTCTAAACAGGTATGGAATGAAAAAGTAAACCATGCTTTACTTTCTGTAGCGACAGCTCGAAGCTTTTCTAAAACAAGCGATTTTTTAAAAGGGCTTCCTCTCAAAGCACCTCTTATATTACTTGATGGTACAATGGTAGCAACCAGCGATAAAAAACTTATTGATGTGCAAACCCTATCTGCCCAACTCTCTTCAGAAATTATTCAAGAGAGTCATTCTTTTGATATACAACCCTTTGTTATCTCTCTAAACGATTATCAATCTTTAGATGAAACCTTTGCTATTCCACCACTACTTAATGATTTTCAATCTTTTCTTATAGCAAATAACTATGCAACAGACAAACGATTATCATTTAAGAAAAAAATTGAAGGTGTAAAAGATACACTGAAAATAGTCTATATGGGAAATGAAGAACTTTTACGTCCCTTAAGCAAACATCTCAAAAAGATTTTTGGAAACAAAATAGAGGTTAAATTAGCTCCTGAAAACTACATGAAGTGTTATTTTCTAACCATTCTTCACCCCTTAGGAGATAAAGCACATGCTCTAAATATTGTTCATGAGTATTTAAATTACTTACCCAAAGATACAACTGTGTTTGGAGATAGTCTAAACGATATAGGTATGTTTCAACTAGCAGGTACAGCTGTTGCTGTAAGCAATGCGTTGAAAGAGGTTAAAGATATAGCAGATATAGTGCTAGAACAGAGTAATGATGAAGATGCTGTTGCACACTATTTACAAAAAAATATCAATACGGATTAAAATTCTATTTTATATCCAACACCGTATTGGTTTTTGATTAAATCCTTTGGTATTTTCTTTCGTAAATTTTTAACCAAAGTACGAATAGATGAGTTGGTAATAGTACGATCAATCTCATCACCCCAAACATAAAAGAAAATTTCATCTTCATTACAAGGAATTCCTGCTTTTGTAACTAAAAGTTCAAAAAGTTTTAGCTCTCTTTTTGTTAAAATAATCGATTCATCTGAACAGAAAAGTGTTTTACTTTTATTATCCCATACACAATCATATGCTAAAGTTATATTTCGTACACCTTCTACTTTTTTTGCAACTTTTAAAAGGGCGTTCATTAAATCAACACGTCCAACAGGTTTAATAAGATAAGCAGAAAAACTTAACGAAACAATATCTAAAAGTATCTCTCTATCTGAATGTGCTGTTAGAGCAATCAATGCAATATTTTCATCTTCTGCTCGAATTGCTTTAGCCAAAGACATACCATTCATTTTAGGAATTAAAAAATCCATTACAACTAGATGAATTTTCTTCTCTTTATAGAGTTTATAAGCCTCTTCTCCATCTCGTGCAATATAGAGTGTATGACACAACTCTTTTAAAAAATATGCGTATTTTTCAATAATTCTCTCTTCATCTTCTACATATAATATGTTTAAATTCTTTAATGCTTTCACGATAAACTTCTATGCCTCCTTAGGACTAAAATAAAAATAAATAGTATTTAATTCTTAAAAATATAATTCATATCATTATTCCATAACAATGTGATTCAATAGTGATGCTACTTTTTACTCATATTTATTGGAATAGATAGTGTAGAGATAACCCCTTCATTGAGATTTTCAATATTTACAAATCCTTGCATACTCTTCTCAATAAGCATTACTAGAATGTAAAGTCCCAATCCTATTCCTTTCGATTCATGTTTTGTTGTAAAATAGGGATTATAGATTTTATCTATAATCCCTATTGGGATTCCCCCTGCATTATCCTCTATAGTAATGATTATATGTTCATTATCTCTTTTACTATCTATAATAATTTTAGGTTTCTCAATTTCATTAATTCTTATCGCATCCATACTATTATTCATCAAAATTAAAAGAGCTTGAATAAGTTCAGACTGATAACTATAGAGTTCAATATTCTCTTCTATCTCTACAATAATCTCAATGGAATTTTTTTTATGAGATAGAGAGAGAAGCTTTATAGCTCTATTAATCGCATCTGAGATATAGAAATAATTTACACTTTTATCATGTTTAAAGAAATTCATAAAATCGCTAATTGTTCCAGAAAGATAGGCTGTAGACTCCTCTATCTCATTTAAATATCTATTTAATCTCTTGTCATCTAACTTATTTTTACGATTATCCAAATCTATCTCTAAAACTATTCCATTAATTTCACTAAGAGGTTGCCTCCACTGATGAGCGATAATTGAAATCATTTCACCCATAGATGCCAATTTATTTTGTTGAATCAATAGAGAAGATTGTTTTTTTTTCTCTTTTTGTATTAACTTAATCTTATATGACAATATAAATGAGAAACAGAGTACTTCAAAAAGCATTAAAAATTGAAAGATATAATCTGAAAAAATATTTGTTTCAAAAATATTAAGATAAACTAAGGGGAGGAATACCCCTACCACAGAAACTATTGTCCAAATAACAGAATAAAATTGAGCGACTATATCCTTTTGAGAATAAGCCAAATAATACGTGGTAAAAATAACAAATAATACATAAATAGGAACCACAATAAAAAATAGATCGAAAAAAATTTGTGTATAGAAAAAAGAGTGCATCTCAATAACAATACTATTCAAAATAGTAAAAATAAAAAAATAAAATACAAAAATCTTAAAGACAATATGTAGACTAGGAATCTTCTCTCTTATATGTAGAATAGATTCGATAAAGAGTGTCATAGATACAAAAAAAGCTCCAGAACTCATATAAAATATCCACTTATAATCAGGGAAATAACGCTGAGAAAAACCAAAAAGACCAATAAAATAGACAATCAACCAAAAGGTATAACAGACATAATATATATAAGCAGGGTGTTTCAAAAGAAAATAGAGAAACAGATTATAGAACATCATAATAAACATTCCTCCAAAGAATATCCCTTCTATCATATTATAACTTTGATAAAAATCTAAAAGATTCTCTTTTGTTCGTAAAAAAAAGCTTATATCTATCTTATTATAATTGCGAATTTTAAAAAAAACCGTTGCCTCTTCATGGGCTAAAAGTGTAATAGGAAAGGTCATATGATTTGCATTAAAAGCACGCTCTCTATTTTTATGAATAACACCATCTTGAATATACTCTACGCATTTGTTATTTTTCATAAAATAGAACTCAATAGAGTATGTAAATTGATTCTCAGATTGAATATAGTATGTTTTTGAACTACTTGAAATATTTTTAAATTCAATTTTTGCCCAATAGGCTCTATTTGCATTTTTAAATGTATTAAAAGTATCTTTACTCTTATTCCATATCCGTCCATCTAAAGAGTTAGGTGTTTCATTTAAATCATTAGCTAAGGTATAAGAGATAAAATCTTTTGTTTTATAAAACTCTTCAATACCAATCTCTAAAACATCGGCATAGAGAAAACTCCATAAAAATAAAAAACTTAGAAAAAAACGTCTAAAGTACATTTTCAGACAGTTGTCTTTCTAAAAACTCTAAACGTGCAGGAGTTCCAATATCGTGCCAAGCACCCCTATAATATTCTGTTGTTAATTTTTGGGCATCAATCGCTTCAAAAAGTAGTGGTGCTAACGCTTGTTTTCCATATGTTAACTCCGAAAACATTTTTTTAGAGTAGTAGCCGATACCTGAAAAGGTATATTTGTCTGAAGTACCTGTTAAAAAAAAGTCGCCAGTAGGATTATGTTTGGGATTATCTACTAAAACCAAATGAGCTAAAAGGTTCTCATCTAAAGAGAAATTATTATTGTATGAAAAATCTGTCCAAACATCTCCATTAATAACCAAGAATGTATCTGATAGTAGAGGTAGAGCTTTAACAATCCCTCCTGCTGTCTCCAATGCACCCTCTTCTTGTTCATCTGAAAAGTGAATCGTTACTCCATACTTAGAACCATTACCTAAATAGTCTATAATTTTATGACCAAGATAGGCAACATTAATAACAATATCTGTAATTCCTGATGCTTTTAGGCTCTCTATATGCCAAAGAATAAGAGGCTTTCCCCCAACCTTTAGAAGGGGTTTTGGTGTATCATTAGTGAGTGGTCGCATGCGAGTCCCTAAACCTGCTGCTAAAATCATTGCTGTCATAATATCTCTTTTTTTAAATTATAAGCATATTATATTATCTTTTAAACAATTTTCCTAACGGTTTTAGCTCTTCATACTTTGAACAGACTTCATCTATATACTCTAGGGTCAAAGGGATATTGCCTAAATGAGAAGATTTTCCATCACGTATATCCAAACGAGCAAAAATACCCAATATTTTGATATGACGTTGAAGTCCCATCCAATCAAACCAACGAATAAACTGCTCATCAGATACATCAATTCCTTTTAATACCTTGAACTCCAATGCCAATTTTTCCATCTGCTTTGGGTCAAAACGTACATAGACATCTTTAAGCATAGAGACCAAGTCATAGGTTAATGCACCTATTTTTGCATCTTGATAATCAATGATTACTAATTTCCGTCCTGTCTCCATCATAATATTTCTAGAGTGGAAATCTCGATGTACAAAAAAACCTTGTGGTTGAGAGAGTACCTCATCGGCAATCATCTCTAAACTGTTATCCAAAATAGACTGCTCTTCCTCACTAAGCTCGTGATGCAAATGTGCATTTAGGTACCAATCTTGCATAAGAGTCATCTCAAACATCAAAAATTCTTTATCATAGAGTTCCATATTGGTTGTATCTGCTTCTTGTATCTTAATTATTTCATGAATCCCTTTCATGTAGAGAAGCTCCACACTCATTGTGCTTAATATATCTGCTAGATGCCTTGAACCTAAATCAGTAATCAACAGATAGCCCTCTTGTAAATTTTGAGCTATAATCCGAGGTACTTCAACCTTAGCCTTAAGAAGTCGCACTGAAATATCAATAAAAGGGGATAAACTGTCCAAATCTGCACTTGAGTCCATAATAATATAACTATCTTCATTGACAAATAGTCTAAAATATTTTCTAAAGCTGGCATCCCCACCAACCATTTCTATCTTATAATTTTTATATCCTAATTCGTTAATCCATGCTTTAATTTTTTGCATAAACTCCCCCTAATATTGTATTATTTTTTGCACCTGTCACAGATTTTAGGGCAATTGGCTCCTCTGCCAATCGCTTCTGTGCAAACCATGCGAATATCATTGCTTCCATATTGTCTGAACTTACACCATATTTTTCAGTAGGTACAACTTCTAACAAAGGTAACTCTTTTTGTAACTCAGACATTAGAAAGGTATTTTTAACTCCACCACCACAAACCAACACCCGTTGAATATTAAATTTTTTAATCTCATTGGCAATTGACCGAACAGTCAGTGCTAAAAGTGTGGCTTGAACATCTGATTTATATATTTTACCCAATGGTTCTAAATATTTTATTAAAAATTTCTTATTAAAATATTCTCTTCCTGTACTTTTAGGATATTTTAAGCAAAAAAAGCTGTCAGATAACATATTTTCTAAAAGTTGTGGATGAACATTGCCTTTTTTTGCCCAAAGTCCATCCTTGTCATAAGCTCTATTGTATTGCTCGTGGATCCATAAATCCATCAAAACATTTCCACAACCTGTATCATAGCCGATTAACTCTTGCCCCAATATAGAAACATTTGCCATCCCTCCAATATTAAGAACAGCACAAGCTTCCAACTTCGAAAACAAAAATTGATGAAAAGCAGGAGCAAAAGGAGCACCTTGACCACCAAGTGCAACATCTTTGGCTCGGAAATCTGCTACCACATCAATAGCTGTCAAAACGGCTAAAAGTGAAGGATTTCCCAATTGCATCGAAAAAGAGTACTCTCCATTAGGTTCATGCCAAACCGTTTGTCCATGAGAACCAATAGCTTTAATCTCTTTGGCTTCTATTTTCTCTTGTTCCAATAAAAGATGCACACCCTTTGCAAAAAAAAGAGCCAACTTATGGTCTATCTCTCCTACTTGTTTTAGAGTTGTTGTCCCATGAATAACAGCTAGTATCTCCTCTTTTAACTCCAAAGGCATAGCTAAAAAGCAAGAAGCTTCTAACGTGCAACTCTCTTTATCTATCTGACACAAAGCAACATCAACTCCATCTAGTGATGTTCCAGACATTAAACCAATATAGAGATTAGACATCTTTTTTCGCTTCTCCTAGCATCATAATCAAAAATGAAACCAAAGTTCCCACAATCATCATAATAGAAAAGTCTACTTTAAAATCAATAATAGAACCAATAATATAAGGTTGTAAAAAAAATACCGTCAAGAACCCACCAATTAACGCCCAAAGAACCGTGGTTTCATCTCCTCTATTGGTAAAAATAGCTGCAGCATAAACACCCAACAGCGAAGCATAAGCAAATGCCATAACACCTAAAGCAAAGTTCAACAGAGGTAACTCTGTATATTGTTGCCAATAGAAACTAACCATGCCCATGATAGAGAGTAGAAGAGCAAAAACCAATACCATGACTCGGCTTACCTTTAAAAAATGCTCTTCACTTTGACCCTTTTTTGCTAACCAAGGTCGGTAAATATCTTCAACAGCCACAGAAGACATAGCAGACAACACTGAATTGGTAGATGACAACGCAGCAGCAATTGCTCCAACAGTTACCAAACCTCGTAACCCTTCTGGCATCTCATTTAAAATATAGAGCATAAATATCTTGACGCTTTGCCCATCTATATTTTGGTCAACACAAGCCGAAGAGACATTCGATATTTCAGGATGTTGGTAAAAGATATAAAGAAGCAACCCAATAAGCAGAAAGAGAAGTGCCACAGGAATTGTAAAAACAATCGCATAAATCAACGATTTTTCTCCCTCTTTTTTATTTTTACAAGTAAGAACACGTTGAGTCATATCTTGGTCCAATCCATACGCTGCAATATTTAGCAAAAACCAACCTGTTAGCAGTGTCCAAATTGTAAAACCACCTGAAAAAGAGAAGTCTACAAGTTTTAACTTATTCTCAACAGAAAGGGTTGTTATAATTGTTGAAAAGTCAGTATTAAGCGTATAATATAAGTAAATAAGTACAGCAACTCCTGCCCCTACATAAGTAATGGCTTGAATAATATCTGAAAATATAACCGACTTAACCCCTCCAAAATAGGTGTATGCCAATGCTCCTATCATCAAGATAGCAATAGAGATAGCAATATGTGTTGCTAATATATCAGAAAAGAGTATCATAGAGATAGCCAAAGCACCGATATAGAGTCTTGCTCCTGATGCAAATAATCGACCAACTAAAAACATAATTCCTGCATATCGTTTTGAGGTCTCTCCATAACGATGTTCCAAATACTCATAGACGGTTATGGCATTAACTTCATAAAATTTAGGAACCAACACTTTTGCAACAAAGATAACTGCTAAAAAAGCCGAAACATAAAATCCTAAAAAAGTTAAGTCATGTTTGTATGAATATTCTGGTCCACCCAAAAAAGTAGCAGCCGATTGAGACGTAGCCAAAACAGATATTGCCACAGCAAACATGGGCATAGAGTTAGCACCAGTAAAATACTCTCGTGAAGTCTTAATTTTTGTTTGGCTAAGAAGAACAGAAGTTAGAATGAGCAGTAAAAAGTAGGAGGCAAATATCATCCAGTCTAATGTAGAAAAGTTTGATTGCATTGATGAACCTTGTCAAGTTAATAGACGTATTATAACGCAAATTTAACATGATTTACTACTTTATCTCTAACTCTAGTTAAATCTTGTTACAGCTATTATCAATATCTACATAAAAATCTCTATTTCAGACAAAAAAAAAATATATAATAGATTATAAAGATACACTATAGACTAATATTAAAAATATATTTGACTAAAAAATTATAGAAGGAATAAAATGATATTTTTACTCATTCTACTTTTGAGTATGACATCCATATCTTACGCAGATAAAAGCGACAATCAACCTATTGTAAAACAGAAAATAAAATGTAATATGACCTTACAATATCTTATTCTACCTGAGGAGATAGATACCTTTAAAGAGTTTTTAAGCGAGGGAATGTTTTATGGTCGTTTACGTCTAAACTACTTTAACTTTGATACAAGAATTAAAGGCATTGACCATTATGCTTTTGGTTTAGGAGGAAGTTTAATCTATAAAAGTGCCTCCTATAGAGGATTCTCTTTTACCTCTGGGTTATATACAACTCAAAACCCTTGGCATGATGATATAGCTCCTAACTCATACCGTTCAGGAAAAGATACGCTCAATAGATATAATCTTGCAACTGATAATAGTTATGGAAACACTGCTTTTGCTCAAAACTATATTCAATATAAAAAGGGTAAAAATACCCTTAAGCTAGGTCGTTTTACAATGGAGACAAGTTTGGCAAAATCCAATGATACCAAGATGATTCCAAACACCTTTGAGGGTATCTATGGCGAGAGTAAAAGTTTTCCAAAGACAAAAATTAAATTGGCATACATTACCAAGCAAAAATTACGTGACCATGACTCCTTTCATCATGTTTTAGCCTACGACAATGCAGATGAGCCCTATGCCTCATGGCGTGAAAACGATGATGGAGCTATGCACCGTGGATTAACCATTCAAAAATTAAAAGATAGAGATATTGATAATAACCTTATTATCGTTCATATTAAAAATAGAAGCATCAAAAATACTACACTACAAGCAGATTTTGTAACCGTTCCCAATTTACTATCAACAGCCATTATTGAAGGTGCATATACAATAAAAACACCTCTTGGAAAGATTAAACCTTCCCTACGTTACCTAAAACAGTTTGATAATGGGGCAGGAGCGATTGGGGGTGCAAATCTTCGGAACAATACTACTGGCTACAAAGACCCAAACAACTTATCTTCAGCACTTATTGCAGGAAGAGTTGATTTTATAAAAGGTGCAGGAAGTCTACGTTTGGGATATTCAAAAATAGCTGACCAAGCAGACCTTGTAAGCCCTTGGCGTGGATTTCCCACTTCTGGATACTCACGAGCAATGGGTCAAACCAATTGGTATGCAAATACAGAGACCTTTATGATACGTGCCGATTATGATTTAAACAAAGCAAAAATTATAGATGGTGGTCGATTTATGATGCGTTATGCACAAGAGGATTTCGATGATAAGAAAGCAGGTGTATCTGCTGATGTTAATGTCTTGACCGTTGATTTAGTTAAAAGATTTAGTAATTACCCAAACTTCATAGCTAAACTACGTACAGCCTTTGTCTATCAAGACCATAAAGTTTTAAATCTTGATAACAGCTACAAACCAGACCCATCGTATAGAGAGATTCGTTTCGAGATGAACTATCTATTTTAAAATTTTATGTTATAATTCGCTTAGGTGTGATAGGTAGTTGCTGGTAATTTATAATAAATTACGAGAGGAAAGTCCGGGCTACATGTGAGATAGAACTCCATCTAACGGATGGCCAGAGTAATCTGAGGGCAAGTGCAACAGAGAGTAGACAGCCATTTATCTATTTAGAAGATTTTCTCTTCTTTTCCCCCTATTTCCCTATAGGTAGATGGTCAA
>QNZV01000114.1 GCA_003978395.1 Sulfurovum sp.
TGTATAGGAGCCATTAGGAAAACCCGTTTCCCTCTTAGTTTATAAGAGCCTACCTGTAAAATTACAGAGACGGTCTCTACCACAAAAATCAGTCCAATTAATAATAGAAGGGCTTCACTTTTGGCAATAATTGCTAAATATGCAATAACGCCACCAATAGCAAGAGAACCTGTATCGCCCATAAATATTTCGGCAGGATAACCGTTGTACCATAAAAATCCAAGTAGTGCACCCGAAAGAGTAGTTGCCAAAATAGTTACCTCTCCGACCCCTTGAATATTAGGTAAGAGTAGATAACCTGAAAATACAGCATGTCCAGTTACATAAACAAGAATACCCAGTGTAGAGAGTGAGATAATTGAGGGTACAGTTGCCAAACCATCAAGTCCATCCGTTAAATTAACAGCATTGGTGGTTGCCAAAAAGACAATAATCCAAAAAGGAATAGCGAAGTAACCCATATCAAAAATAGGGTCTTTGATAAAAGGGATATAAATAGTTGTAGGAAAATCAGCTACCAAGATTAAAAAGAGTGAAACAGCAATAGCAATAACAAGCAATAGAGCCATTTTACCACGGCTCGATAGACCTTGTAGGTTATCTCCTGCGAGAATCTTGCCTAAGTCATCTTGAAATCCAACCAATGCAAAACCGATAATGGTCAAGAGTCCTGCAATAATATAAGGGTTAGAAATTTGTGCAGTCAAAAGAACACCAACAACAGTAGCAATAACAAAAACAGCCCCACCCATAGTGGGTGTATTCTGTTTAGATGCATGGTTAGGAACATATTTATTAATCGGTTGTTTGGCTTTTTTAGAGATAGCCCAAGCTATATAACGAGGAATAGCATACAGAGTAAGAAGGAAGGCAATAAAAAATCCAAATCCTGCACGTACAGAGATATATTGTAAAAGATTGATGTCAAAAAGTTCGTAAAGTGAGTAGAGCATAGAGTTATCATCCTGAATTTAGAGTCTATTAAGTAAACAAGTGCTATTTTACTTTAATTTTTATAAAGATAGGGGTATAGATAAATGAAGATTAAAAAAACTGTTTTAATTATTACTGATGGTATAGGTTGTAAACCTGATAGTAGTTGTAATGCCTTTAAAGATGCACAGAAACCAACTTATGATAAGTTGTTAAAAGATGTTCCAAAAACACTTATTTCTACACATGGGTTAAGTGTTGGTCTGCCAGAAGGACAGATGGGAAATTCTGAAGTTGGACATATGAGTATTGGTGCAGGTCGAGTTTTATATCAAGATTTGGTCAAAATCTCTTTGGCGATTGAAGATGGGAGTATAGAAGAGAACGATGCTTTAAACTCTACATTAGAGAAGAGTAATAGAGTTCATATTATTGCACTGCTTTCCGATGGTGGGGTGCATTCTCATATTAATCATATTATAGGTATTGCAAAACTTGCCCAAAATAGAGATAAAAAGGTATTCTTACACCTTATTACTGATGGGCGTGATGTTTCGCCAACTTCAGCAAAACAATATGTAGAAGAGATAGAGAATATCTGTTCTAAAAACATCTCTATCGCTACTATTGGTGGACGTTTTTATACGATGGATAGAGACAATCGTTGGGAAAGAGTAGCAAAAGGATACAATGCTATTGTTACAGCAACCTCATCAACAAACTTGGATGCACAAGCTTATATAGCAGACTCATATGCTCATAAAATTTATGATGAGTTTTTAGAACCTGTAGCCCTAAATGGATATGAGGGAATGCAAGAGAGTGATGCTGTTCTTATTGCCAACTTTCGTTCTGATAGAGTTCGTGAAATTACAACAGCACTAGGGGTTAAAGAGTTCGATGGTTTTGAGCGTAATTTTTTACCTTTAAACATTGCAACCATGACCAAATATGATGCCTCTTTTGATTTTCCAATTATGTTCTCCAAAGAAGTTCCTAAAAATACTCTAGCACAAGTGGTATCTGATGCAAAATTAACACAACTGCATACGGCTGAAACTGAAAAGTATGCACATGTAACGTTTTTCTTGAATGGTGGAGTAGAAGAGCCAATGATAGGAGAAAGTAGAGTTCTAATTCCTAGCCCTGATGTAAAAACCTACGATATGAAACCTGAAATGTCAGCTCCTGAAGTGGGAGAGGCTGTTCGTAAAGGTATGGATGAAGAGTATGATTTGATTATTGTAAACTTTGCCAATGGAGATATGGTTGGACATACAGGAAACTATGAGGCAGCGTGTTTGGCTGTAACTGCTGTGGACAAAGAGGTAGGAGAGATAATTAAAAAGGCAAAAGAGAGAGATTATGCCATTGTTTTAACCTCTGACCATGGAAACTGTGAGGAGATGAAAGATGAGAAGGGCAATATCTTGACAAATCATACTGTTGGAGATGTTTGGTGTTATATTATGGCTGATGGTATTAAAAATTTAAAAGAGAATGGTGGGCTAAATAATGTTGCACCGACTGTTTTGGAGATAATGGGTCTACCAATACCTAGCCAAATGGATAAATCTCTAATTAAGCTATAATTTAATCTATATTTTATGGAAAGTTATGTTTATATTCGATATTATATAAAAGTGTTATTTTTTATGTTCCAAGGGAAGGATAGATTATGGATAAAATGATAAAGGAGTCTGTTGCAACGTTGTTCTGTCATGCAATTAAATTAGATAATAAAGATTTAAAGGTTGAAAAGCCTCTATTTTGTCGATTTATGGGAGAGAACTTTGATTGTAATAGTGAAGAGTCTCAAAAACTATTAGAAGAGATAATGAATAAGGATTGTGATAATATAGACACCCATATATCTATTGTTAGTAATGCTTTATATAATGAACCCTATTGGAAAATGCATTTACTAAAACAGTTAAATCATATTATTTTCAAAAGTAATATTAGAGATGAAGATTATGATTTTTTTGATAAAGTAAAAGAGTCATTTTTTAAAAGATAATTTGCTTTTTAGCAAATTATCTACTACTCTCAACAAATTTTTTATACTTCATATCTTCATCTAAAACATGCTTAAGTAGCCATGTCGTTACAAAATTTCCAATATCTTTAATATAAGAATCTTGATTAATACCCAAAGCAATTTTTTTTAATGTTCTTGAAAATTGAATATGTTGTTCTATATGCTCTTCTAGTGCAGGATAACCTTTTGATTGCATATACATCTCTTCATAAATAAAATGTTCAACTGTATAGTCATTAAGTGAGATAAACAGCTCTCTAAAAATAGTAGAATCATCTACTCCTGCTTCTACAAAAAAATAGATTTCATTTGAAAGATTAAAGAGACCTTTATGCTGTTCATCAATTTTCTCTTCGCCCATAGAATATGCATCTTTCCATTTTAACAGCTTCATCAGTTATCTCCATTTACTTTAATAAGAGGTAAAACACCTTTACATATTAAAAAGTATATTTTAACAAAACTTATAAAAGTATTAAATTTGTAAAATATGAAAAAAAGAGTTCAAAAGAGTGATTTTATGCTCTTTTAACAAGCAATAGACTACAATAAGCCCAATATTTATAGAAGGCAAATAATGAAATTTACAGGAAAAAATGTACTTGTAACAGGGTCAAGTAGAGGAATTGGAGCTGAAATAGCTAAGAGTTTGGCAGGTTTTGGTCTTAAAGTATGGGTTAACTATAGAAGTGGCGAAGCAGAAGCAAAAGCTGTTCAAGCTTCTATTATTGAAGCTGGTGGAGAGGCTGAAGTGATTGGTTTTGATGTCAGTGATGAGAAAGCATTTATGGAGGCAATCAAAACCATTGTAGCTACCGATGGCGAGATTGCTTACTTGGTTAATAATGCAGGGATTACCAAAGATAAATTGGCAATGCGTATGAAAACAGATGAGTTTATGTCGGTTATCAATGCCAATTTAACCTCTACTTTTATAGGGTGTCGAGAAGCTCTAAAAGCGATGCGTAAAAAACGTTTTGGTTCGGTTGTAAATATCGCTTCTATTGTAGGAGAAACAGGAAATGCAGGACAGACAAACTACGCTGCAAGCAAGGGTGGAACCATTGCCATGACAAAATCATTTGCCATTGAAGCAGGAACAAGTGGAATAAGATACAACACTATAACTCCTGGTTTTATTGCTACGGAGATGACAAATGTTCTAAAAGATGAGGTAAAAGAGATGTTTACTGCAAAAATTCCTATGGCTCGTTTTGGAAACCCAAGCGAAGTGGCTGAGGCTGTTGCCTTTTTACTAAGCGACCACTCAAGTTACATTACAGGAGAGACATTAAAAGTAAACGGTGGAATGTTAATGTAGTATTGATAACAATGAAGATACTCATACTTGAAGATGATAAACTTTTCAATGAAACCCTCGAAGACTTTTTAGAAGAAGAGGGTTTTGATGTAGCATTTGCTCTTGACCCCTACTCTGCTTTAGAGTTAGCCTATGAGCAAAAATTTGACCTCTATCTCTTTGATGTCAATCTCCCTTATGAAACAGGCTTCTCTTTACTCAAAAAACTACGTGATTCAGGTGATTCTACTCCTACTATTTTTCTAACTTCGCGTGATGATAAGAACTCTATTACCGAGGGTTTTAATGTGGGTGCTGATGATTATATGAAAAAACCTATAGATTTAGATGAACTTCTGTTACGAATCAGAGCTATTTTACGCCGAAAATATAGAAGTGATAAGATAACTATTGGAGAATATACCATTGATGTAATGGCTAAAAAACTCTACCATAATCATAAACTTCTCAAAGTAACAAGCAAAGCTATTGAGCTTCTACTATTACTCTTAAATGCAAAAGGAGAAGTAGTTCAAACAGCTCAAATAGAAGAGCAACTTTGGCATGCCAATGAAGAGGCTAGCTTGGGAGCGATTCGTGTTTATGTAACAAAATTAAAAAAATACTTCCCAAATATTGAAAATATTCGAGGAGTTGGGTATCGGTTGGGTAATTAAGTCATTTTTATTTACACTTTTATTAAAACAGGTTGCTTTTTACGACTTTTAACAAATACAGTAAAAAGCATTAATCCTGTAAAAATTAAAAGAGCATTTCCCAAATAGTCATGTGCTAATGAGAAGTTATTCTGTTCTTGCAATACAAATTGAGTAACCATCCATATTCTAAAGGTATTTATTAAAGAGATTAAAATATAACCAAATATAGCCCATTTAACTTTATGTAGTAAGGTAGCAGGAAAAGCCATAATTGATGCTAAAAAGAAAAGGTAGGGAATTATCCCATTACATGCTTTTTCAATAATTAAAGAGTAGTTATTAGTAATAAAAATACGATAATTATTCATCATCTCATTTGGTAATGTCAATGAAGTTAAATAACTTGTTAAGTTTGTTTGGTATTGATTGATTAGTAACCCAAGGGGAGATCCATCCCAATAGAAAATTCCAAAAAATAGAGCAATACCTATCCAGTAAGTTAATAAAAATTTAATCATTTTAGTTTTGCCTTATATTATATTTTTTTTAATTCAGAATAATATTAAAAAATATTATTTATTATATAGTATAAAAGTATAGTATAAGTGGACTTAATTTTAATTTAAACTTAAACTAAAAAATTAATTGTTATTATTTTGATAATATCAAGGTTTATCTCTACTTGTATTATTTTCATGCTGTTTAATAGGCTTTAATGGTAGATTTTGTGTCATAAAAATTTGTGCTTCTTGACCTTTTACTTTAATCATTGCTAATATTTTAGTTTTGTTTTTACTTTTATAAATTTTAAAAAGTTCAAGATGCTTGGCAATAACATCTATTTCAACCTTCTCTTCACTTTTTAACGGAATGCTATACTTTCCACCTTCTATACGTAAGAGGGTATTATTCTCTTTATAGACCAACCAAACAACTTTTGCTTGTGCTAAACCATGAATAGAGTTGGTAGTACGGTTAATTGTTAAACGATGAAACTTATCTTCGGTATTAATAGTAATATTATAATCAGCATGCATCAAATCCATATATAGTGATGTACTTCCTTTTAAGGTATTGGTTGATTTTTCTAAATAATGGAATAGATGAAGATTTGACTTACGTAAAATATCGGCACTTTTATAGAGTGCCATAAGTACCAAAGAGAGAAGAGTTATAGAGATAAGAACCTCTACGAGAGTAAATGCTGGCTTTTTGTTTTTCATATTTTTATATTTTAATCTTCCATAATTCCAATACGAATTGCCTCTTCATAGGAGGTGTCTCCGTCAACGAGCATATCTTTAAGCTTATCTGCAATGGTTTTCATTCCTAGTTTTTTCATCTCTAAACGAATTTGATGGTCATTAAGTCCATCTTTCAACATCTCTTTTACTTTATCGTTCATTACAAAAAGTTCCCCCACTGCTTGTCGACCTTTGTAGCCTGTAAAATCACACTCTGTACAACCAGAAGCTTTAAAGTAGAGACGATTAGGTAAAGATAGCTCCTCTAGTGCTGTAGGAGATAATTGTGTAGGTTTTTTACAACTGGTACATAATTTTCGTGTTAACCTTTGTGCTAAGACACCCAATAGAGTAGAAGTTAATAAGAAATCTTCAATTCCCATATCCATCAGCCTAGATATAGCAGAGGTAGCATCATTAGTATGTAGAGTAGATAGCATCAAGTGACCTGTTAATGCTGAACGCAGTGAAATATCAGCTGTTTCAGAATCTCTAATCTCTCCTACCATAATAATGTCGGGGTCTTGTCTTAGAATAGAGCGTAACCCTGCTGCAAAAGTAAGTCCGACTTTGGTATTAACTTGAATTTGATTTACATTTTCAGCATTGTACTCTACAGGGTCTTCAACGGTAATAATATTTTTATCAGGTGTCGCAATGTGTTGAAGACAAGCATGGAGGGTGGTTGATTTACCCGAACCCGTAGGTCCAGTAACAAGTATCATTCCATGAGGATGCGTAAGAAGTCTATTTAAATCTTTGGTAATATCATCGGTAAAGCCCAATGTCTTTAGAGTAGGAATACTTTCACTCGTCATTAAAAGTCTCATAACCACACGTTCACCATGATAGGTTGGTAAGACGGAAACCCTAATATCAAGTGAATTACCTGAAATACTTACTTGTGTTCGTCCATCTTGTGGGATTCTCTTCTCTGAAATATCAAGGTTAGAGATAACTTTAATACGTGAAATAACCAGTGCTGTAATATTTTTATCAATATCTAAATGTTTTTTTAGCGCACCATTAATTCGTAATCGTACCTCTCCTTTCTTTTCGAGAGTCTCAATATGAATATCTGAAGCTCCTTTTTTAATGGCTTGAAAAAAGAGAGAGTTAACAAGTTTAACAACAGGAGCAGACTCTTCATTTGAAAGTAAATCTTGTGAGTTTCTAATAAAGTCTAATAAATCAGACTCTACCTCAATAATATCATCAGAAGAGGTATCTACATTTTCAAAATCAGAACCTGTTTGAATCTCTTTAAATTTTTGTAAGAGCCTATCAAAACTTCCTGTATCAAGTTCAACAATGGGATAGTTTATATCAAGCGTAGCTAGATGGTTTAATGCCATAGGTAAATTTTTATTTTCTACTATAATAGAAGGTAAATCATCTATATTGGCAAAGAGAAGATTGTGCTTCATTGCCAATTTATTATTAATCTCATCACTCCATAAAGGTTCTAAATCTACATTTTCTAAAAAAGGTAACTTTATCATTTTACTCTCCTCTAACATCAGAGAATGTTGTTCCTTCGTTATATTCAATCCCTGTATTTAATTGACTAACATCAATAGAATTTTTTTGTTTAAGTCTCTCCATGATAGAGTCACTTCTTACATAATCACTCTCTGAAGTATAAGCTTCTTCTCTGTACTGTGGCTGAGGAGTCTCTTGAACTATTGATTCAACTATTGGTATATATCTCTCTTGTGTTGTTATCGCCCCTTGATTATTATAATTTTGGGTGGATATATTCTCTCTTTGGGTAGAAGGAAAACCAACAGGTAGAGATTCTTCATCATCAAAATTTATATTTTTATTTGATGGAGAGTTAAAAGTTACATGACCTTTTTTAGAAGTACCTTTAACTCTATCTTCTAGCTCTTCAAATATAATTTTATTGTATTGTTGTTGAACAGACTCCAACTCATCCAAATGTTGACGTAGACTGCTTAAATCAGAACTCTTTTTGATAATATAGGGAGTTATATAGATAACAACATTTACTTTAGAACCTGAATTACCCTTGGAAGTAAAGAGCCGTCCAATAATCGGAATATCTCCAAGTATAGGAATTTTACTAATAGATTTACCATCAGAACTTTTGATTAACCCACCTAAAATAATGGTTTCAGCATGATTAACTATCGCAGTTGTTTTAACTGATCTCTTTGTGGTAGTAGGTCTATCTGCCGAAGTTCCTGAACCAGGTAAAATATCTTCAATTGTCGTTTCTATCTCTAAAGAGACTTTATTATTTGAGGAAAGTCTTGGTTTCACTTTTAGTGTAATACCAATATCTTCACGTGAATAGTTATTGATAACACTTGATGCACCTTGCGTACTCTGTTGAGCTTGTGTTAGTATAGATTGAGTACGTCCTACGTAGATACTAGACTCTTTATTATTGGTTGAAAGAACAGAGGGTTTAGATAGAATCTGTGCCGCACCATTTTGTTTTAGTAAATCTAATTGAGCCCCTAATGAGAAAACTTTAGATATACCTTTACCAAATTCAAAAGCTCTTTCATTTGTAGTATATGCGTTTCCATTCTGATCAATTTGGGTTGTTGAATTGTTAAGAAAACCTAATAATGAACTTGAGAGTGCTAAAGGAGAAGCACCAGCATTGGCTGCTATTGAGAAGAGTCCATTTGATGTAATAGAGCCTCCATTAAACCCATACTTCAGTCCAATATTTTCAGCTAAATTGGTATTTACCTCTACTATTTTTGCTTGAATATAGACTTGTGCTTTCTCCACATCAAGTTTTTTGACGGTATCGTAAATATTTTGATACTGTTCTGCATTTGCCAAGACAATTAAAGCATTTCTTTCTATATCCGAAGCAATAACAGCTTTAGGTATAGGTTTACCACCTTTACCGATAGGTGCACCTGGTGCAAGATTTGATGCTCCTGTCATTTGAGGTACAATTTTAGTAAGAATTTTTTCCATATCTTCAACGTTAGAGTTTTCTAATGGAATAACATGCATCTTCTGAATGTTACTCTCTCCTTTTAAATCTAACTGTTGAATATAGCGTTCTATTTGTCGAATATTACTTACTTTTCCTACTAATATAATAGCATTAGAACCAATATCTTGCATTACAGAAATTTTTTCTGAAATAATATCTTGGGGAAAAAGAGCTTTTGACATACTTTGGATATTAGAAAAAATATCTTTTACTCTGGCATTCTGTAAATGAATAATTTTAGTCTGTTTTGATTGTTTGTTCTCAATCTTATCAATCAATGCTTTTACTGATTTTAGGGTATGTGGATAAGCCGTAATTGCTAAAAGGTTATTCTTTTTAAAAGATATTATTTTTGCACTTTTATGCAAAAGGGGTTTTATTTTAGTACGAATAACAGCTGCATTCACATTAGAGAGTTGAAAAACAACGGTTCTCATTGTACCATCTCCCGTTCCAATATTTGAACTTACAGGCACACCTTCTCCAGCTGCTATAACACTTTTAACAACAATATAATAACTACCTTTATTGACTAAAGTCATTCTTTTAGTCTCTAAAATAGCTGTTGCTAATGGTATTAATTCAGATTTTTCAATTGGTGTATTAGAGACAAAGTTTATTTTTCCTTTAATCTCTCCATCTATTAAAATATTTTTACCTGTAACTTTTGCAACCATTTTAATAAAATCACTAATATTTAAATTATTAAACTTTAAATCGACCTTTTCTGCATGGACTTGCATACTTAGTGCAAAAATTAATCCTAATGCTAATTTATTGAATTTCATACTCTATATCCTCACTTTTACCATTTCTCTCAACGGTTAATGTTAAATTTTCTATATTATTTATATCACCATACAGACCCATTACAGCTCCAATATTGTCTAGTTTTTCAGCATTGATTGCTGTTAGTAAATCTCCACGCTTTAATCCAAGTTTTTCAAAATCACTACCTCGTTTGACATAATTTATTTTAAAACCATTAAGCTTTCCATTAATTTTATTTTCACTAATACCAATATCTTTCCATATCTTTTTAGGGTTACTAATATAAGATGTTAATAGACTACGGTTAACTACTTTTATTCCATTTTCTTCTTTAATCTCTTTAGTGGAGTTAATTCTAGTAGCTGTTCGTCTTGGTTGTTTATTCTGTATAATTTGACTACCAATAGTTTTAGTTGCATTAAGTGTCAGTTTAAACTCTTTTGCATTTTTTGTAAATATTGCATAGTCTGAACCTGCTGAAGTTAGAAGAAAACCATCAATTTTATCCCCTTTAGTCAATACAGATGCCTTTCTATTCTTTTCAACAGTTATAACTAATCTATCTGATGCATTATAGAGGGCAATAAGTTTAATCCCTCTCATAGAACTCACTACTCTTTTAGGTGTTTTTCTAACAATAGGTTTAATAGTATTCATTGTATTATTACTTAGTCTAACTCTATAGTAGAGTGCTTTTACTTTAACTTTTGAACTAAACTCTTCTCCTGAATTGGGTAAAAACATAAAAGAGAGTGTTGTCCAAACTATTTTAACCAATAAAATAATGGACAAGAAAAATATAAGGGTAGAGAAAAGTTTTGGACTAATAATTTGTTTCATATTTCCACTCTCCTGTTTCATCTTTTTTTAGAAATTTTCTAAAAGTTTTTATATCTTTTGCTACAGGAAATCCAATTAAAATATGTTTATCCATAAAAGCAATATTTCCATCTAATACCCCAAATGAACCCTCTGCATCTAATTTTATTTTTAGTGGATTATCAATAGAGTATTTAATTTGAACCTTTTCAATGCTTTTGGGTGCAACATTCTGCATCGCTTCATTTATAATAATATTTTTAACAGTTAAAGTATTATATAAAAAGAAGACATTGAGTTCCAACTCTGAAACTTCTGCCATTTTTGCCCCTTTGACATATACATCTGCATCTAAAATTTTAACTCCATACCACGTATCTTTTATAGTCTCATTGGAGATAATAATATCACTCTTTTTTAACTCTTTCTCTAAAAGATAGTATAGTTCTTGTTTGGGAGCAAGTAGCCATAAGAGTAACAGCGATAGAAAAAAACCACCAATGATTCGTTTTACCATTTGCATGTGAACTCCATTGTAAATTTATTTTTACTACTCTCTTTTATACGAAGCTTAATAATTTGTATAGGCATATTTAATAATTTATTACTTATCTTATTTAACTCATTGGTATTTAAATTGATATAAGAGAGTGTTACTTTAGTAGATTTTTTAGAAAAATGCTTTACTTTAGAGGCAGGGACAATTCTTTTAAAAATTTTAACTTTATTGGCTATACCTTTATTTTTCCACTGCTTTTTATAACTCTCTATCTCAATAATCTCTGAAATCTGTTTTTGGATTAGTGCTTTATTTTCATTTACATAATTCGTTGCAGAGAGTTTATAATAAAATGCATAAATTGCAAACATAGCTGTAATAAAAAGAATAATTTCATTCCTATAACGTTGAAGGGTCATCATATTCATAGTGTTTTCTCAACTTTCAAATCAAGGGAAGAGCCAATAACTTTAAACTTTTTATTAATAGCATTTTCTTTAATTTGTTGGCTTGTAGTTCTATTTGTCGTTTTAATATTGGCTTGAATTTTATTTTTATCAATAGTTAGCATTTTGAGTTGACTTTTATTGGATAAAAATTTAGAAATATCCTTGACAGCTTGTCTTTTTTTACGCTCTATTTTGTCAATAGGTGCATACTTTTCTAAAATACTTTCACGTGCCAACGAGCTATTATAGCTTGGATTTTCATCTAGTAACTCTATTAATTTTGCATTATCATTAGCAATAGAATGTTTAATTCTTTCTGCTTCAAAAATAGATATGCCACCTAATAGACAAAAGATACTACTAAGTAAAATAGTCTCTTTTAAGGAGACATAAGAGTTCAAAGAAGAACCCATAGTTACTCCACCTTTTAATTTAAGAGTGTTAATGTTCAAGGAGTTATATTCTATATTTGAATCCATAATTTGTATAGGAACAAGTGTAGCAACCCCATCAATATTTTGTATAATAGTGTACTCATCTAATAAGATTGGATTATCTAATTTGTCAACAACTTGTTGTATAAAATATATTTTTGAAACACGATGTTTCTCTATACCTACACTCTTTAAAAAGAGATCTATCTCCTCAATGTTATACGCAAAAAAGCACCAAAGATTATCACATTTATATACATGATATTGGTACTCTTTATTTTGGTCGAGATAGTCATCAAATAGTGACCCTGCAATCTGTTTTGCTTGGTAACTAAATTTTACATCCAACTCTTCACGAATAAACGTATAAAATTGTGGTGTCAAAATGATGTCAATAGAATTTTCTAGCGATATAATTGGTTTCATTTTTTTATGTATTAAGAGTTTAGTATTACTCTTTGCCGTTAAATTCAAAGTTTGTACTCCTTTCGTCAATATAATTAAAATTAAATTTGTATTGCCCTTCTTTATAGGCATATATTTGTTCACAATGCATTGCATTGAGTGCTTTTTTTGAATAGATTTTTTTATTTACAGGAGCAACAATAGAGTTATCTTTTAAAAATGAGACTAAAGTACTCTCTCCTACTATCCATGAGTCTGAAACAATCTCTATTGGAATTTCAAATGCAAGAGAGATAAACTCTGGTGTCAAGTAAACTCCATCTATTTTTGTTTTAGGATTTACTTCTGTAAATGAAAAATAAAGATCCCAAGGAATCAATAAAACTTTTGGGTCATCGTAGAGTAGACGATAATTTGTAATAACTCTATTAAACTGCTGTTGTGATACGATACCTCTTTGCTGTTTTATTCTAGGAGTATAATCTTGATTCTCACTACTCTCTCCTGTAATCTCTTGAATAATAAGTTGCTCTAACTTATGAGGTTCTTCGATTGAATACTGCTCCATAACCATAGATAAAATATCTTTAGCTAAATTTCTCTTTTCTGCATTTTTCCAAATAAAATTTTTATCCAACCAGTTGATTGGTACAGCTTTTAATAACGGTGTACAGGTTAAATTTAAATTAAATCCACTTTTTGATTCCATTAAAATAAGAGGAACTTTATATATTAGTTTTAATTTTTCAGAATTATTTTGTTTCTTAGGAAAAAAACGTTTTAAAATATTTATTGTATTTTTATAGAGTAAATCTCCTTGTATAATAGCTGAAGTTCTTCCAGCATCTTTTTGTACCTTTTCTAAATAGCTAAACGAAACAGCTATTATAGACATTATTGAAGCAATAACCATTAACGTTATAAAAAGTGCTATGCCTCGTTTTCTTTTATCCATAATAAAGCTCAATTCAAGTAAAATTTGCATCATTATAACCAATTTAAACTAAGGATTTTAATTATGGATAACCATATAAAGCTAAAAATAGAAAAAAGAATAGAATTAAAACAAACTGAAGAATATAATCTAACTATCAAAACTAATCGTACACAGGAAACAACAGTAAAAAAAGCTTTTTCACTACTAGAGTTGCTTGTTGTTATTTTGATTCTTGGTATTTTAGCCGCAGCTGTTGTTCCTAAAGTTGTTGGAGCAGGAGATAAAGCAAAAGTAGATTTAGTTTGTGTCAATATGAAAGGTGCAGCCAATGCACTTAAAATGTTCAAAATGGATAATGGAATGTATCCTGAAACAGAAGAGGGATTTAAAGCATTACAATCAAATCCAGACGCTGATAAATATACAAATTATGCATCATCAGCATATTTAGAAAATTTTCCAAAAGACTCATGGGGTGCTAAAATGATATATATTAAAAAAGGAAATAAATTTGATATTATCTCCTATGGTGCTGATAGAAAAGAGGGTGGTTCTGATGAGTATGCTGATATAAAATATTCAGGCTGTAATAAATAGATATGCAAAAAACAAGACGTTCAGGATTTTCTCTGTTAGAACTTATTGTCGTCGTAATGATTGTCTCATTGGTCGGTTTTTTGGTATTTTCTTCTGCTATTAAAGAGCAGAAGAAGCCAAAAGTATTGGACCCAACTACTCTTCAAAAAACATTTCGTAACTCATTTCAAGGTCAAGGTGATGTGGAACTCTTTTGTATAAATAAGTGTCAACAGTGCTACGTTATTAAAAATAAAGAGATAAATGAGTATAACGGTAGTATTGATTTTGGAAAAGATGTAGAGGTTCATTTACTAGACAATGATAACCATTTAGTTCAGATAGATGAAATAGGACGAATTAAAGACAAAAAGATTTGTCTTCGTTATCATCTTTATCCAAATGGAAGTACAACACAAATGATTATTACAAATAACCAAGGTGTCTATTATTTGCCCAGTTATTTTGGAGAAGCAAAAAAAGTAAACGACATCGAAGAAGCAAAAGAGTTATGGATAAAAGATGAATATAATCTAAGAGATAGTGGTTCTTATTATTAAGGAGAAAAGATGAATAAAAAAGCATTTACCCTCATAGAAGTAATTATGTCGGTTATTATTGTCTCTATTGTAGTTATGGGTGCAATGCAAATTCAAGAGCAAAATTCAGATATGGCAAGCTACCTTTTAAAACGTGGTAACTCAGAATTGGATAATGCTCTTTTTTTAACAGATAAAGTACAACGTTACTCAAAAGATAAAAAGAACGCTTATGATATGCTAGTAGATGAGTTCTCTATTAAAGATTTTGATAGTAGAGATATTCTCAAAAAGATAGAGAAAAAGATAAATACAACAGAACCACAAGCTATTCCTATTGGTGGAACAGAAGATGAACAACCAATGTTTGTTTTTTATTCTAGTGAAATATTACTAAATGGAGATTACCCTGCACGATATTATACATTTAAGTAAATTTTTAATAACTCATCTGTATATTATCCACATCGCCCCATGACATACTTTTACGTTTGCTTCTATGTTGTAAAATATGGTCAATATATCGTGCAAAAACATCGGTTTCTATATTGAGCTTTGTTCCTACGACATAGTCACACATAAGTGTCTCTCTGAGTGTATGAGGAATAATAGTTAGTCTAAAAGAGTTCTTATTCACATCATTAACCGTTAGAGATATACCATCAATGGTAATAGAGCCTTTAGGGATAATATGAGTTATATATTTCTCATCTACCTTTATAATAAAATCCGTAGCATTCTCCAACGCTATAATACTCTCAACCACGCCCACACAATCAACATGACCTTGAACAATATGCCCTTCAAAACGGTCACTCATCTGCATAGCAGGTTCGATATGTACTTTTCCTGAGAGTTTAGATTCATCAATAATCGAACGTGTTTCATCGGCTAATTCCAAATCAAAACCATCGTCATTGACCTGAATAACTGTTAAACAGACACCATTGATAGCGATACTATCGCCTAAACCAGCTTGGTATTTTGATTGGATAGTTAATATATTATTTGAATAGTTTTTAACAGTGGCGATTTCTCTTATTAGACCTGTGAACATAAATCTCCTAATTAATTGATATAGTAATTTTAGATTATAGCTAAATCATGATATTTTTTTAATCTTTAACTCGATAAGTTACAATTTTTTTAACCGTCGCTTCTGAACAGAAGAACATCGCTTCAAAAATAGGGTTTAGCTTTACAGTTGTCTCATCTACTGTTTCAAATACTTTAAAATCAAAACCCTCGCCATCATCTCTAAAGTTTGGGCGTACTGAAAATGTAATTGGACTTAGAGTTCGAATAAGGTTTAAAATACGTTTATACTCTTTTCCCTCTTTATCAATTAAGAGGTTTGAGCGTTTTTCATTTCTAATTTTTTCAATAAGTTGCACTTTGTCATTAAAAATTGTCTTTCCCCATCGTATATTTCCAAATTCAAATAAAAAGTCTTGATGAGGAGTACAAAGAGGCTCTTTGGTTGCAGAACGAAGAGCATGGATAAGTTGAAGAAAAAAGTTTACACCACCATAATTATTTGCACAGGTAAGTAAAAGGGTATGATAGTGGGCTTTCTCACTGTCACTTAGATTGTTAAAGTCACACATAGACTTCCTTTGTATATAAAGTATGGAATTATACTGAATTGATTTAAATTTTTCTTCTATTTTCTCAAAATTGACAATCATTCGATTTTTAATATAATATTAATACTTAATATATTTTTAAGTATAATCTTTTCTATATAAAAACAATAAGGAATAATATATGTTTAAGAGTCTGCTCAATAAAGGAAAAGATTTAACTCTCTCTTTGGCTATTAAAAAAGTGATAAATAAGAAAATAGAAAAATTTGGAGAGATTTCTAAATTAGATTTTAATACTAATACCAAAACAATTGATATTGAAGTTGAACTTAAAGGAGAAAACAAGATATTAAAAATTTTTGTAGACCAATATGAGATAAAAGAAGAAAATTCTCGACACTACTTAATTATTAATCATATTAAAAGTTCAAAAGAATGGCTTACATCTCTATTAGAAGAGTATGTTAACAACGAAAACTTTGAAGTTCCAAGTGAATATGTAAAAATTTTAAAAGCAGTTATTTAATGGTTAAGGCAATTAAAAAAATATTTTCTTCAAAAGAGAAAACAATAAAAGTTGAGATAAAAAGAATGAATAGTCAGGAACTTAAAGAGCTTGAAAAAGCTAAGAAGATTTTGGAAAACCCAAGTTTGTCTATAAAATTAGCAAATTATATAGGTCGTCCCATAGAACAATTGATTGAGAAAATAGATTCCAAACAAGTAACAAAAATTACAGAAAAAGCATTACAAAAATCACTTAGTCTTGCTATATCTTCTTTGGATAAAGAGAGAGGTAGTAAAGTTTCTAATGGAAAACATAAATTTATGACCAGCCTAAGTGGAGGGATTGGTGGTTTTTTTGGACTCTCGGCTTTAGCCATTGAACTTCCTATCTCTACAACTATTATGTTGCGAAGTATTGCTGATATTGCAAACTCTCAAGGTCATAACTTAAATAAGATAGAGACAAAAATAGCATGTTTAGAAGTTTTCTCTTTAGGAAGTAGTAAAAGTAAAACAGATGATGGAGCAGAGAGTGCTTATTTCACAGCAAGAGGAGCAATCTCTTTAGAGATGAAATTAGCAACAGATGCTGTAGTTGGCATGAGTGAAAAAGCTATTCAAGATGCTATTGCAAAGGGGAATCTTCCTATTTTTGTAAAAATTATAGAGACTATTGCTTCACGATTTGGTATTACTGTTTCTGAAAAATTAGTAGCTCAAGCTGTTCCTATTATTGGTGCTGTTGGTGGAGCCAGCATCAATTTAATGTTTATGAATCATTTTCAAGATATGGCAGAAGGACATTTTATTGTTAAAAGACTCGAAAAAAAATATGGATTAGAGATGGTAAAGAGTGAATATAATGCATTGAAGATTAAAAATAATAATTGATAACTCCTAATTCTACAGAGAAATCTGGCTTTTTGAACCTAAAAAAGCCAGATTTTTTTTGATATATTTTTCTCATACGAATAACAAATGTTAAAGAGTTAACTCCTTATAAAAAAATCCTCTTCTTGTCCACTTTGTAAATCTGCTTTTATTGGTATCATTTTTACCACGCTATTTTTTTCTAATATACTTATCTCTTTTGTGACGACTATCATTCCATCTGCTTGATTTAGTGGCGATACCATTCCTGGTTTTTGATTGGGAATTGGAGTAAAAAAAGTTCCATCCCATGTTCCAAGAATTACAGCATTTTTTCCTGCTCTAAAAGTATATTCTATACCCATTTTTGTAGAGATAAGTGGATGATAAAAATTTTTGGTACCAGAAAGTTTTAAAATAGTCGGTTTTACAAACATCTCAAAGTTAACCATAGCTGCCAATGGATTTCCAGGAAGGTTTATAACCAAGCAGTTATCAAGTTTTCCAAAGGTAGTGGGTTTTCCTGGTTTTATGTCTACTTTAGAGAATAAAATTTCCATTCCTAGCTCTTGAAAGGCTTGGATGGTAAAATCTTTGTCTCCTACAGATACTCCACCAGAGGTTAAAATGAGGTCTGCATCATAGGCATCTTTAACGCACTCTTTTAATGAACTTAAGTTGTCTCCTGAAGATGATATATAGGAGACATCACAACCAAGCTCTTTGGCACGAGCATAGAACATGGGTGCATTTGAATTATATAGCTGATGAGCTTCTATCTTTTCATAGTGGGCTTTTAACTCTTCGCCTGTACTAAAGATAACTACTTTTGGCTTTCTATAGACTTCTACATGGGTAATACCTTGTGAACTAAGTAGCGCTAAGGTATAGGCAGTTATTTTGGTATTGGCATCTAAAAAAACTTCTCCACTTTTAATATCTTCGCCTTTCCATCGAATCATCATGTTCATTTTAATACCATTTGGTAATGTAATACCATCTTCATGAACCTCTACATTTTCGATAGGGACAATCGCTTCACAACCATTTGGAGTAGGAGCTCCTGTCATTATTTTGACTACTTCTCCTTGACCAAAGCTCTCTTCGGCTCTGTCTCCTGCATAGGTAATCTCTTTTATCTTTACCTTTTTACCTGCATCATCTACTTTTACAGCATAACCATCCATCGCTGAATTATCGAATCTTGGTAAATCAAAAGATGCCTTGTACTCTTTTGAAACTATTGAGCCAATGGACTCTTCTATAGGAATAATGTGTCTACTTTTCTTTTTAATGTTACTATATATAATCTCTAATGCGTCATTAATACTAACCATAAATATACCTTATAATTTTATCAAACTATTATAGTATAATTCGCGTAAAATAAAATAGGTTTGTATCAAATCTAAATAAGGATTATATATGTTTGGTGAATTTGACGAGATGATTATATATCATGCAGTTTTATTAAAAGCGATGTTGGGAGTATTGGTAGTTGGTATGATTATCCCTTTTTTAACTTCAGAGTGTTCTAAAACTATTAAACGTATGCGTATTTATATGTTTGTATCTCATGGTTTGATTACGATGATAGGATTTACAGGATTGATTGCTTTTGTTTTTGCAAAGATGGATTTAAGCATTGATATTATTATGATGATTGTTGCTTTCTTTGTCATGATTATGGTAGAAGTCTTAAAATATAAAAAGATTTTAAAAGCAGGAAACAGAGAAGATTGTGCAAAAAAAGCTAAAACCTCAGCTATTATTTTTACGCTTATCAATATTGCAATTATTGCAGGATTGGTTGTCTATAAAATTATGGAAGCGAAAAGTGCAATATCTGCAACATAATGAGGCAGGAGTCTCATCGCTTATTTTAACAGGCGATGAACACCGTTATATCTTCAAAGTTCGCCGTCATAGAGAGGGAGAAACAATAGCTCTTCGTAATCTTCAAGATGAGCATATTTACCTATATAAAATTACTACTTTAGATAAAAAAGAAGCACATTTAGAGTTAAAAGAGTCAAAAGTATTCATCGTCAAGGCTAAAAAAAAGCTACATATTGCATGGTGTGTGATTGACCCAAAAAGTGTTGAAAAAGTTTTGCCCACACTGAATGAGATGGGGGTAGATAAAATTACTTTTATCTACTGCAGTCGTTCTCAAAAATCTTTTAAACTTGATTTTAAACGTTTAGAAAAGATTCTGTTAAACTCCTCTCAACAGTGTGGAAGAAGCTCTCTACTTAAACTAGAAATGAACAACTCCTTAGAAGCCTTTTTATCAGAAAATCCTCAAACCATGATGTTGAATTTTTCAGAGTATAGTTTAGATGCTCATTCAGATAGAGATACCTTTCTCATCGGTTGTGAAGGTGGTTTTACTTCAGAAGAGGTAGCACTATTTGATAGTAAAAATATTGTAGGGTTAGATACCTCTCTGATTTTAAAAAGTGAATCAGCAGTTTGTGGGGTAGTAGCAAAGATTCTTTTATAATCTATAATATAGTGATGAGTGGTTAAAATACTTAAAATAAAAATTAAGGTATTTACTCATGATATTGACACTTTTAGCACTTCTTACTATCTTATTTATCTCTATTGAACTTCAAAAATATTTTAAAATTCCCTCTCCTATTAGTTTGATAGGGTTGAGTTATACTTTTTATTATCTCTTTCCTTCGATGGTTCTCTTTTCAGAAGAGACCTTTGCTGAATTGGTACTTTTTTTAATTCCTATTCTTATCGCTGCTGATGCCTTGCAACTCAAACTTGAAGATTTAAAAAAGAATGCTTTAAGCCTTATCTATTTGGCTCTTTTTTCGGTAGCAGTCTCTGTTGCCTTTGGTATCTTTTCAGCCCATACCTTTTTTGCAGAATACAATCTAAGTACAGGGGCAATTATTGCTCTGTTTGCTATGGTTTTAGCCACCGACCCTGTCTCTGTTGTCTCTGTCTTTTCTAGTTTCAAAGTACCTCATAAATTAGCTATCCTAGCCGAAGGAGAGTCTCTTTTTAATGATGCTACAGCACTCATTATCTTTATGTTTATTGCCATTCCTATGATGAATGGAGTGCATATCGGAGCGTTAGATGTTGTGATTGTATCGTTAAAAGTTATCTCTGTCTCAGTTATCATAGGGCTTATTATCGGATTTATAGGGGTTTTTATTATGCGTTTGACTTCTGACCCCATGAGTGAGCTTGTTCTGATTTTACTCACAGCTTATGGGGCATTTGAAGTTGCAGAACATTGGCATATGGCAGGGTTATTGGCTGTTATTGTAGCCATTATTACGCTCAATACCATGACTCAAAAATCGTTTGATGACAAAGAGAGACGCGTGATGAAAGCTAAAAATATTGTAAACCGTGCCAACAAAAGTAAAAAAGTTTTTTCATCAGGTTTTATGAGTGGAATAACACGAAAACTGAGTTCAGATGTAAGTAGCCTAGAGCGTCATAAACAGAATCTAAACTATGTAGCTGTTCTAGCACTTCTTGCAAATACATTTTTATTTATGTCAATGGCGAGTATCGTTCATATTGATTTACTTCTAAAATATCAAACAGAAATTTTACTCATGTTTGCTATTACAACAATTATTAGAGCCTTTATGATGGGAACGTTTGCTCTTACTTCAAACAAAATTAGAAAGATGACCAATATTGGTTTCCGTTGGTGGTCGGTTCTATTGTTTGCAGGAATCAAAGGTGGACTCTCTATCGTTATGCTTCAAATGCTTCCAAAAGGCTTTGAACACAAAGAGATGTTTGATGCTATTGTCATTGGGGTTATTCTTGTATCTACTTTTGTTTATGCTTTAGTATTGGTGGGTATTATTATGTTAAATAAAAAGGCATTTGATAAAGAGGTTGATGCAGAGGTGCATTAAAACATTTTTTAAACTAGCTTCGCTATAATACGCCCCTAAAATTGTTGTCTCCTCAATGAAGGTTGCAACAACCTCTAAAATTAGAGAAGAGTCAAATGGCTAGAATAGGTTAGTTGCCTATCAAAAAAATTATTTTAAAGGTCTAAAAATGAGAAAAGATATACATCCAAATTACCAAGAGTGTTCAGTAAAATGTGCATGTGGAAATGAATTTGTAATTAGAAGTATTAAAGAGAAAATGACAATTGATATTTGTAATGAGTGTCATCCATTCTTTACAGGTTCAGAGAGAAGAGTTGATGCTGCTGGTAGAATTGACAAATTTAAGAAAAAATACAATCTTTAATTGATTGTTTGTTCCCTCTTTATTTGGGAACATTTTTATAAAACTAAATGTTAACATTTATCCCCACACCCATTGGAAACCCCCAAGATATTACTATTAGAGCTTTACGATATTTCGAAGAAGCAACGCTATTTTTATGTGAAGATACCCGTGAAACAAAAAGATTATTATCTATTTTAGAAGAGCGTTTTGATTTTACCTCTCCCAAGGTTGAATTCTTATCCTTTCATGAGCATAATGGAGTAGCACGTCTAAGTGAAATATCTGAACGTCTTAGTCAAGAGAGTGTTGTTTATGTTTCAGATGCAGGTATGCCTGTTATTTCTGACCCAGGACAAATTCTGGTTGAGTATTGTCAACAAAACTCTATAGAGTATGATGTGCTTCCAGGTGCATCAGCTGTTACTACTGCTTATGCTGCTTCAGGTTTTAAAGAGGGTAGATTTCTTTTCTTTGGTTTTTTACCTCATAAAGGTAGTGAACGCTCCTCATTATTAATTGAAGCGATGAATCAAATGGATAATGTTATTTTGTACGAAGCACCTCATCGTATAGAGAAATTAATTGAAGAAATAGCACACATTGATGAGTCCCGAGAAGTTTTTTTTGCTAAAGAACTTTCCAAAAAATTTCAAAGCTATTATCGAGGAAGTGCCAAAGAGATTTTAGAGCAATTTAAAAGTATTAATTCTAAAGGTGAATGGGTTGTTGTCATTCAAGCCAAAAAAGAGCAAGCCAAGGCACTTTATGTAGATGATATTTTAGCTTTTGATTTACAACCAAAAGTTAAAGCAAAACTATTAGCAAAAATAACAGAGAAGTCTACTAAATCATGGTATCAGAAACTGATTAAGAGTTAAATATTATTCTATTGAATTTTTAATGAGAAGACACAGCAAAAATTTGATAAAATCTCTTTATGATTATTTATGGGAAACAAGTCTGTTTACATGCCCTAAAAGAGCATGAATCAGCTATTAAAACAGTATATATTGCAAAAAAGGGCATTTTGCCTCAAAACCTTTTTGAACATTTTAGAGAAAAAATTAAATTTTTAGAAGAAAAATGGGCTCAAAGTATGAGTAAGGGGGGAAATCATCAAGGTCTTTTGATTGAGATGCAACCTTTTACCCAAAGTAACATTTCTACTCTAAAACAAGAAAATTTTATTGTAGTACTGGATACTTTAACTGATACAGGTAACATTGGTGCTATTGTACGTTCTGCTCATGCTTTAGGTGCAGATGGTATTATTGCCACAGGTGTAAAGACACTTAACTTTGCTTCAATTATAAGAACAAGCTCTGGAGCATTAATGGAGATACCTTTTGTTATTATTCCAAATACTTTAGATGTTTTGAATGAATTAAAACAAGTTGGATTTACACTTTACGGTGCATCTATGGAGGGGACAATGGTTGAGTCATGCCACTTCTCCGATAAAAAAGTATTGGTTTTAGGCTCAGAGGGAAAAGGAATTTCAAAACGTGCAAAAAACAAAATAGATGAGATGATTTCTATTGGTATGAAGCATGAATTTGATTCATTGAATGTAAGTGCAGCAGCAGCAATTTTAATACACAGGATGGAAAATGCAATTTAGTGAAATTATGGACAAAAGTGGTGTTGAACAAGTCTCTTCTCAGACCAATATCTCAATAGATAACTTGAATAATTTAGTTGAAGAGAATTTTGAAAAATTAACACGAGTAAAATCTTTAGGTTTTCTACTGATTTTAGAACGAGAGTATAAAGATATAGATGTTTCTGAACTTCGAGAACGTGTAAAAATCTATTTTGAAGAGCATAAACCTGCTGATGAAAATGTTGTAATGGTCTCTAAAGATTCTGTTACAGGTGCTAGTTATGATTTTTCATTTTTTAAATGGTTTATTGTTGCAGCTCTATTTAGTATTGGACTCTATCTTTATACACAAGGTAATCTCGATGGTGTAATGAAAAACATGGAAGATAAAAAAGATTTTTTTGATGATAATAAAGCATTGGAATCAAATGTTACAGATAAAGAAGCAAAAAATGTATTAGTAGAAAACTCTCATCAAGAAGAGCTAGTAACTATTGCTACTCCTGTTGCACCTGCAGAAAAAAAAATTACTTTAATCTCTCAAGAGGCTAAAAATGATGCAAAACATCATAAAAATGGTATAAGTGAAGCTGAACAGAGTACTGAATCTGTAGTTAAAGAGGTTGTTGAAAGTGCAGAGGGAGTTGTGAAAAAGACTGTTGATGAAGTTGTTTCTGCAGAATCAGCTAAAACAGATAGCTCTGTTCCTAAGATTTCAACAATAACTATTAACCCTACACGAGGTACACTTTGGTTTGGTTTTATTAATCTTGATACAAAAAAGAAGAGAGAGTTTATGAAAAAAACATCAACTCCCTTTGATATTGAAGGTGCTCGTTGGTTATTAGTTACAGGACATGGGTATGTAGACATTGTCAGTGATATTAACACTATAGAGTTAGCAGATAGTAAAAAACACTATTTTTATATTGATAGTAAAGAGGTTAAGACTCTTTCTAAGAGAGAATTTAGACGAATGAATGGAAGACGTGGTTGGTAAAACCATTGGTTTAAAATTAAAGATAATAAGAGGATAGTAATGTTTGATGAGATTCAATTTGAAAAAATAAATAGATTGCCAAAGTATATTTTTGCTGAAATAAATGACCTAAAGATGGAAGCAAGAAGAGCAGGTGCCGATATTATAGATTTTTCCATGGGGAACCCTGATGCCAGAACACCTCAACCTATTATAGATAAGCTTTGTGAAACAGCTCAACGTGATAAAACACATGGGTATAGTGCAAGTAAAGGTATCTATAAACTTCGTTTAGCAATGGTTAATTGGTATAAACGTAAATATAATGTTGAACTAGACCCCAATAGTGAAGTAGTTGCAACAATGGGAAGTAAAGAGGGTTATGTCCACTTGGTTCAAGCCATCTCTAACCCAGGGGATGTTGCGATTGTTCCTGACCCAACTTATCCAATTCATTCACAAGCATTTATTTTGGCAGGTGCAAATGTTGAAAAGATGGAGCTTAAATTTGACGAAGAGAATTTTCAAGTAGACGAAGAGCAGTTTTTTATTGATTTAAATGATGCACTAGACAACTCGTTGCCAAAAGCAAAGTTTTTGGTTTTAAACTTTCCTCATAATCCAACAACAGCAACAGTAACACCTGATTTTTATAAAAAAGTAGTGGCACTTGCAAAAGAGAAACGTTTCTATATTATCTCTGATATTGCTTATGCCGATATTACATTTGAGGGTTATAAAACTCCATCTATCTTAGAAGTAGAAGGTGCAAAAGACGTTGCTGTAGAGGCATATACTATGTCAAAATCTTACAATATGGCAGGATGGAGAGTTGGGTTTGTCGTTGGAAATAAAAAGCTTATTGGTGCATTACAGAGCATTAAATCATGGTTAGATTATGGTATGTTTACACCAATTCAAGTCGCTGCAACAGTAGCTCTTGATGACCATGGTTATGTACCTGATGAGCAGATTATTCCTCGTTATCTAAAACGCCGTGATGTAATGCTTGAATCCTTTGCTAATGCAGGTTGGAAAATGGGTAAACCAAATGCTTCTATGTTTATTTGGGGTAAAATTCCAGAAAGCTGTAGAGCTATGGGAAGCTTAGAGTTTTCAAAAAGATTGTTGGTCGAAGCAGGTGTAGCTGTAAGCCCTGGGATTGGTTTTGGAAAATATGGTGATGACTACGTACGTATTGCATTGATTGAAAACGAGAATAGAATCCGTCAAGCAGCAAGAAATATTAAGAAATTTTTAAAAGTTGTAGAGTCAGAGAACGCAAAATAATTTTTAATTCCCTTTTGGGTAGTGTTAAAGCATTACCCCCACTACTTTTTACTATAATACTTCTATAAAAAATAAAAACAAAATCGATTGAAAAGGAAATGTCATGGTAAAAATAGGAATACTTGGTGTAGGAACAGTGGGGGCAAGTGTTGCCAATATTTTAGAGACCAATGCAGATATTTTAGAAGCAAGAGCTGGTAAAAAGATTGTTGTAAAATCGGGTGTGGTTAAAAATTTATCAAAAGATAGAGGGGTTTCGATTAAACTCTCCGACAACCCTTTAGACATTATTGATGACCCTGAAATAGATATTGTTGTAGAGCTAATGGGTGGGATTGAAGAACCTTATGCCTTGGTAAAAAAAGCACTAGAAAATGGTAAAGCTGTTGTTACTGCCAACAAAGCACTCTTAGCCTATCATCGTTATGAACTTCAAGAGATAGCAGGAGAGATTCCTCTAATGTATGAAGCGAGTACAGCAGGTGGAATTCCAATTATTGGAGCATTACGAAACGGTTTAACTGCCAATCATATTGAGTCTATTCAAGGAATCATGAATGGTACAACCAACTATATGCTTACCAAAATGATAAATGAGGGTGCTTTATATGATGATATTTTAAAAGAAGCACAAGATTTAGGTTATGCAGAAGCTGACCCAACTTTTGATGTGGGTGGTTTTGATGCTTCTCATAAGCTTCTTATTTTGGCGAGTATTGCTTATGGAATTGATACTAAACCCGAAGATATTTTAATAGAAGGTATTCAAAATATTACTCAAACAGATGTAGCCTTTGCAAAAGAGTTTGGATATGAAATAAAACTGCTTGGAATTGCTAAAAAAGTCAAAGAGGGTGTAGAACTTAGAGTTCACCCAACCATGATTCCTGCATCAAGCATGATAGCAAAGGTAGATGGTGTAATGAATGCCGTTTCTGTTGTAGGTGACCGTGTTGGAGAAACCATGTATTATGGTGCAGGAGCAGGTGGAGACGCAACAGCTTCTGCAGTAATTGCTGATATTGTAGATATTGTTCGTGGAAATCATGGACCAATGTTGGGTTATAAAAAACCTTTAGAGTCAGGATTAAGCTTACTTCCAGAAGAGGAGATAGTAACCAATTACTATCTTAGAATGAGTGTAGATGATAAATCAGGGGTATTAGCAAAAATTACCAATGAGTTAGAAAAATTTAACATCTCTATCGAGTCAATGCTACAAAAACCTCATAGAAATGAAGATGTTGTAAAACTTCTGTTCACAACACATTCATGTCAAGAAGCAAAAATCCAAGAAGCGATGTTAACACTTAAAAAACTAGAGTGTGTTCATGGAGAGATTGCTATGATGAGAATTGAGAAGTAAGATTTTTTAAAGCATGGCAATTTGCTATGTTTTAAGTTACTTTTGTATTAAAAATATAGAAGCTCAATCATGAGCCTTTAACCATCCTAAAAACTCCCTCCATTACCTTAGCCATCTTTTCATAATCCAATGTATCTGGAGTATCTTTTGGGGTATGATAATTATCTGAACGATAAAAAGCCGTATCGCTAATCATCAATGCAGGGTAACCAAACTTCCAATAGTTTCGATGGTCTGAAAAATCAATCCCAGCAATCATCGCAGGGGCATTTATGGAGTATACAGGTAAGTTTGAAGTCGATTTTAGAACATTTTTAGCCTCTCGAACCTCTAAAATATTTGCAAAGTTACTAACCACCGAAATAAAATTTGCTTTTTTAGGATAGTAAACGTCCATCAATGGAACAGGATACATTTGAGAGTTTGGCTCATCACTATAGAAACCTATCATGTCTAACACAATGGCTACTTTGACTTTGATATTTTGCTCTTTTAGACGCTTGGCATGGATGAAACTACCCATCTTCTCTGTTCCAAAAGCAGGTGGTTCTTCTAGGGTATAGGAGACTATCTGCACGTCACATTTTGGTGGATTGTTTTTTAATACTCGTGCTAATTCAATGAGTCCTGCTACAGCCGATGTGTTGTCATTTGCTCCTGCATGACCACCAAAAGTATCATAATGACCACCGACAATGGTTAATCCCTCACTGCATTCTGACGTACCTTTAAAGTTCGCAATCACATTTTTATACTCAAATACCTCATCATCCACAAACTCTTTTAGCTTAAACGTCTGATAGCTTACATCATCGCTATATTTTGAAAATTCATCATAAATATAAGTGGCTGTTGCATCCAACATCTCTAGGTTAGAGTAGACTCTATCATCAAACTTTTCAACAATAGTATAGACCTGTTTTTTCAAATTTTTAACTTTAATATACTCTATTCTGTCATTTGTACTTTGGTTTGTAAAGGTAGGTTGAGCCACCATAAACCATATAATGATGATAAATACAGTAAGTGCTATCAAAATGGTCATGATGTCCTCTTTTAAGTTCCAATTATTCATTAAAGTCTCTTTTCTCTTTCATTATAGCATTTTTATTCACTCTATCTGCCTATAGTTCATGAGAAAAAAAATCTTAGTTAGTTTGTACCAATACTTCCACTGGTATTATTGCTAAATGTATTGGATGAAGCTATATCACTATTCGTGATACTGTATCTATCTAACCAAATACCATATTTATAACTATTGCTAAATGTAGAGTTTTTAATACTCACACGTGATGGGCTTGATTCTGAACTGTCTATATGCACAGCACCATTCCAACCAGAACCGTTTCCTGCATAGTTAACATTAATATATTCTAACTCATTTTTGACATTATTAGAGTAGTAGAAGTTAATCCCTTCCCAATAACCTTTTGTCTCTTGTTTGGCTGTAAATATAATTGGTTCTTTTGCTGTACCAACAGCTTTTAATGCACCTTTTTTCCCAATCTCTAAATCAATACCTGCTTCAAAAACAAATTGAGCACCAGGATTAATAGTTAAAAAAGTATCTGAATTATAAGAAATATCAATATCATTTTTAACTAAAACAGGTACACTTAATTTATTCCATGTAGAATCAGTTGTTACATAACCTCCATTAAGCGTTACATAGTCTCCACCAAGATTCCCTGTAAAATTACTTGCAGTGTCAATAGCACTTAAAGCATTTGCAGATAGAGAACCAGCAGTTAATTTATTTTTAGTAGAAGTAACTCTTTTAAACTCATCAAGAATAGTATATTCATCAAAGTGGAATCCATGACTAAAACTGTGTCTTATAACAGAATCTCTAATCTTAAGACGAGTTGGACTACTTTCTGAACTGTCTGCATGAATAGAACCATGCCAACCCGAACCATTTCCACCATACTCTACAACAATATGAGCCAATTCATTTTTGACATTATTAGAGTAGTAGAAGTTAATTCCTTCCCAGTAACCTACTGTTTTTTGTTCTGCTGTAAATAGAATAGGTGCAGTAGCTGTACCTACGGCTTTTAACGCACCTTGTGTGGCAACTTCTAAATCTGTACCTTTTGTAAACATTAAGGTCGAACCTGGTTTAATGGTTAGAAGTGCATTATTGCTTACTGTAATATTTGAAACAACTTTAAAACAACCATCAAGTGTTTTATCTGTTGAGTATGTACCTGAAATTTTTGTATAGTTTATACAAGTATTTGAAATAGTTCCTGCTTCTATAGCTGTAATGGTAACCGTATCTTTTCCAACAGCATCAACAACATCTTTTGCTACAAATTGAATAATATACTCTCCTGCTTTATCAGCAGTAAATGATGCTTTTTTTGTAGTGGTTGTGGTTAAAGTTGCCGAACTACCTGCTGGTTTAGAGACAAATTTCCACTCATAGGTTAAAGTATCTCCATCAATATCGAATGCAGTACTGGTTAAATCTACTTTTGTTCCTACATTTATTGTTTTGTTATTTTGCACAATATTAACATCAGGCTTATGGTTACCTTCATTTTCAGGGTCAGTATCTCCACAACCTGTAAATATAAGTGATAAAGCTATAGCCGATGCAATTACACTTAAAGATGAAATATTCATTATTTTTTTCATAATTAACTCCTAAATTTTTTTGGTATTGTCAATACCTTAATTGATAGTATATTACAACAACGTTGCAAAAGCGTTGCAAAATGTGAAAAAATATTCTTTGATATAAAAGAGATAGTATTAATCTTCTATTCTAAAGATATATCCTTCTGATGGATAGGTTTCTATAAAGTTTTGTTTTAATTTTTGACGAAGTCTACTAATGAGAGAGCGTCTTCTACTTGGATTACTCTCTTTTTCTGGCCAAAGTTGGTACTCTATATCTGCAATAGAGATAAGATGATTTTTGTGTTCTAAAAACAAGAGTAAAAGAGTTCTCTCTTTTTTTGTTAAACTAATCATCGTATTGTTGTAGAAGAGTTGTGAAGATTCATTATTGAAACTAAAGTTCTTATCAAGATAGAGTGTATTAGATAGAGAATCATTGGTTTGAAATTCATTATCAAGCTTTTTTAGGAGTTCTTGAATTTTTATAAAAGTAAATGGTTTTACGATATAGGCATCAACTTTATAGTTTATGCACTCTAAAAAGTAATTGGTTTTTGTATAGGCAGAGACAACAATTATCTGAATTGTTTTATCTTTTTCTCTTATCTTCTGAATCAGTTCAATCCCATTCATTTTAGGCAATTCAATATCTACAAGAAGCGTATCAATTTTATATTTTAAGAGTATCTCATATCCTCTTTCTGCATTATCAACCACATATATTTTTTCAAAGTAGTTTTCAAAAACTTTTGAGATATTTTCTAAAACTTCTCTCTCATCCTCAATATAAAGAGCAACTTTATTTTTTAGCCTATTAAACATTCATTTTATCCTTCTTGATAGAATATCATTGTCGCGTCACAAAAACGTTGCAAAAGTAATTAATGATTTTTTAATTTAAATTAAATTCTAAAAACATACCCTTCTGATGCATGTGTTTCAATAAACTTATGTTTTAATTTAGCACGTAATCGGCTAACAAGAGAGCGTCTGCGACTATCATTACTGGGTTTATTAGGCCAAAGCTCATATTCGATCTTTTCTATCGTTATTAAGTGGTTTTTCTGTTTTAAAAAAAGAATAAGTAATGTTCGTTCCTTTTTAGTTAGAGAGACATTCTCTCCACAGCAGATAAGTTCTAATGATTTTGTATCAAAGCTAAATTCATTGTCCAAAATAATATCGCCTGTCATCATAATGGACTCTTTATTTTTTAGTGCTATTTTAATAGAAACAGCTAAATCTTTTCGATTAAAAGGTTTTGTTAAATAGGCTTCAGGATTTACTTCTATGGCTCTATCTATGGTCTCTTCATCCATATATGCAGATAGAAAAATAATAGGTAAATTAGGTTTTATTTTCTTTATTCTTATTGTGGCTTCAATCCCATCACTCTCTATTAGATATATATCCATTAAAACCAAATCAATATCATTTGAGATGGCTTTTTTATAAGCTTCATCAGCTGAGGAACAGATAGCTACAACATTATAATTTAGAGATAAAAGATAACTCTCTATCTCCATTGCAACAATGCTTTCATCTTCAACAATTAATATATTTTTATTCATTATTTAAATCCTATGGTATATTTAGTTGATTCTTTAGTCTCCATTTTTATTGTTCCTTTGAGTTGTTCTATAATGAGTTTATGAATAAGTTTTAATCCTAATGATTCGTTCTTTTGATTATAGACAAATCCTTTTCCGTTATCAGAGACAATTAAATAATAAGTTTCTTTCTCTTTATAGAGTTGAATAGAAACACTTCCCTCTTGAGCATCAAAGGCATATTTATAAGAGTTGGTTACCAACTCATTAATAATAATTCCTATATAGACAGCTTTTCGTAAGGGTAATGAAGCATTAATTTCGGTCTCTAAGAGAATATTAGAATTTTTATGAAACATACTACTTTCTATATCTAAAAGCAAAGCCTCTATATACTCTTCCATATCAATATTTTCTAAATTCTCTTCTACGATAAGCATATTATATGTTTTTGCAATGGCATTAATACGATTTTCTATATTGGTAAACTTCTCTTTTACTTTCATATCTATGATTTTATCACTTTGTAGTCGTATCATCGACAGAATAATTTGTAAATTATTTTTTACTCTATGGTGTACCTCTCTAAGTAGTAAACTTTTTGCTTTTAATGCTTTATTCAGTTGAGATGTTTTTAAAACGACTTCATCTTTTATTATATTTTCTCTATTTTTATCTGCTTCCTCTTTTTGCATCTGTAAAATTTTGTATCTATCAACAAAGGCTAACGATAAAATAAGTGCTTCAACGGTTGTTCCCCAAATTAAAGTGTTTGGAAAGTGTTGTACAATAGAGATTAAACCCAAAGCATTGAGTATGAGTATGCTGTAGGATATAAAAACAATACTAAAGCCAATAATAAAAAGTCGGGCTTGTTGATTCCCATGTCTATAAGAGATGATAGAGGCGACAAGATTAAAGATAATAAGTAAGGCACTGGTTAAAATTGTAATTTGAAGATTATATAGAGTAGGAATATTTAGAATAGTTATCTCTAAAAGGGCTATTAGAATAAATCCTTTATAAATTTTGTTTAAAATAGGTATCTCCATTGTTTTTAAAAAATAGATAGAAAAGAGAGAGGAAGAGATTATCATAAGAGCTATTTTTGTATTTGCCATCCTAATCTCAATGTTTGTTATAAACTCCAATGGTAAGTATAGTTGATTTAATCCTAAATAGCTCCCTTGTTGATAGACAAGTGTTAATAGATAAAGACTGTAATAGAGATAACTTTTATCTTTGGCATAGATTGAAAGAATAAAACTGTAAATCATTAAAATTATAATCATTGCTAATAACATTGCTTTTACAAGTTGTTGTTGTAAATCTTCTTTCTGAAACTGTTGCTTATCGTTCAGTACAATTTTAAAATTAATGGGTGTCCAATAGGAGTTAACTTTTATATAGTACTCTTTTGATTCTTTTGCTTCTAGTTGAATTTCGTAACTGGGACAGAGTGCTACCCTCTCTTTATCTATATATTTTACACCATTTAAAAGAGGTTTGTTTAAATTGGTACTGTTGTAAAGTTCAATCTGTTCCAGAATTGGAGAGCTTAGAATCAATACTTTTTCTATATTTGTTGTTGCACTATTCTTAAGTTTTATTTTTATCCAAATGGTTATTTTTTTGAGACCTATATTGATTTCTGATTCAAGATAAGGCTTAAAAAGGTTTTTCTGAAGCACCTCTTTGATTGTTTGATTATTATCTTTGTCAAAATAGACTTCACTATACTCAAGGATAGAGATGGCTTCTTTCTCTTTTGAAATATCAAGAGGAGAGAGTGCATGAAGAGAGATAGAGAAGAATAATAGTAAAATAAATGATTTAATATTTTCAATATAAATAAACATAATAAAATATTTTATCTAAATTTTACTTTAGTTAAACGCTCATTTTCTCTCTAAAGTAGAGTAATTTATTAAATTTTTTTTAAAAGATTCGCAACCTGTAACGCTCCATCTTTTTCTATCATATTTTGAAGCTTTTTACTCTTCTCTTTCATATTTTCATCCAAAATGAGTATTACCTCTTCTAAATCTATCTCTTTTTCACGCATAATCCATGCTACATCTTGATCTACTAAAAATTTTGCATTGTAAAATTGGTGGTCTCCTGCTGCGTAAGGATAAGGGATATAAAGTGTTGGACATGCCATGGCAGAGAGTTCCCATAGAGTAGATGCACCCGAACGAGCTATCGCAAAGTCAGCTTTTTGCATGTAATCTGATAGTTTATTTGTAAATCCAAAAACCTCTGCTTCTATTCCAAGGGCTTCATACTCTTTTTTTACATTTTCTATATTTTTTTCACCTGCTTGGTGGATGATTTTTATTTTTTTATCTTTTAGGGTAGAAGCGAGAGATAGAGCTAATTTATTAATTGCTACAGCACCTTGTGAACCTCCTAGAAAAATAACTGTTTTTATCTCTTCTCTAATTCTAGATTTCTCAAAAAACTCCTCTTTTATAGGATAAGCCTTTATAGGAGACTCCTCTTCATAGGATGATATAAAAGCAGTGGAATAAGAGCGTAAAAGTCTATTTAATGAACCTATAGAGGCATTTTGTTCATGAATAACCAAGGGGATATTTAACATTTTTGCAGCAAAAGAGGTTGGTGCTGCCGAGAAGCCTCCAACACAAAAAACTACTTTTGCATTTTTCTCTTTTAAAATTTTTCGAGCTTGAAATGTGGCTTTTATCAACATAAAAATAGATTTTACTTTTCCAACTACTCCTTGATTAACTACCCCTTGTGTGGTTAAAAAATGCGTTGATTCAAACTGCTTATCGTTTTCAAACCATGCTCTATCTTGTCCTTTTGTTGAGCCTATATAGGTTAACTCTTCATCTAAAAGTTGCTCTTTTACAGCTTTAATAATGGTTAAGTGTCCACCTGTTCCCCCACCTGTCATAACAATGCTCATTTTTTTCCTTCTAATTCTTTATTTTTTTTGAAATCATTAATACGATACCAATACTTAGCGAAGAGGCAATCACTTGTGAGCCTCCATAGCTTAAAAATGGTACAGCAATACCTTTAATAGGGGTAATTCCTGCGATACCAAAACTGTTAATCAAAAATGAAAAGGTAATTAAGAGGGCTGTTCCCACACAATAGAGGTAATAGGTTGGTGTTTCTACTTTTGCTGCAATTTTAAAGATATGGTAGATAATAAAAAACATAAGTAAGGTAATAATGATTATACTGATTGCTCCTAGCTCTTCAGCAATTCCTGCCAAAACAAAATCGGTATTTACTTCAGAAAGAAAACCCAGTTTATATTGACCATTACCCAAACCTTGCCCCCAAAAACCTCCATGGTGGATAGCATCTAAAGAGTTAGATATTTGATAGGTCTCTAAACGGTTTGCAGGTGTGTCTATAGAGATAAACCAATCTTGTATTCTTTTCATTCTATGTGGAGCACTGATGATAAGCACTGCTAATCCTGATATGGCTATACCAAAAAGAAGTGAAAAGAAGCGAAAACTACTTCCGACAAGTAGAAATAAGATAATAAGCGTAGCAGATAGAACCACTGTTTGTCCTAAATCTTTTTGAAAAACAGCAATGAGGAGTGTCGAGATAAGAAGCACCATGACATAAGGGATAAAGAGTTTTATCTCCTCTTTTAGTGGCATGCGTCCACGTGTAAAACGGGTACGTACCAAAGACCATGAGATAAACATAATAAAGCCAACTTTATAAAACTCTACAGGAGTAATAGACGTAACTCCAAGGTTAATCCAGCGTTTTGCTCCACCAATACTATGTACCAATGATTCTGGTAATAAGGGCATGATTAACAATATAAATAGAAAAGTAGAAAATAGAAAAATTCCAATAGGTTTAAACCATCGGTCAGGGTCAAGTCGGCTAATCCCAACCATTAATGAAATACCAATGGTTACAGCAACAAACTGTCGGATAAAAAAATGAAAATCATTGTAGTGAAATTTTACAACAGCATAGCTAGAGAGAGAGTAACTCATGATTAATCCAAAGATTAAAAGGATAACTGTTGCTCCAAATAGGGGTTTATCAATCATATTGCATTCTTTTTTATTTTTAGTTAGGATATTTTATCAAAAGTTTGTAAAAAAAATAGTAAAATCCCTTTATAGAATTTAAAAAGGTTAATATGTCCAATGTAAAAATAGAAAATAAAATGATACATTATCGCTCTGCCATATTACTTGCAATGTTTCTTTCAATACTTCTCCTTTTTATGATATTTCTAAGTAAGATTATCGGAATCATCAATCAAGATAGAAAAACAGATAATAAAGTTATAACTATTGAAAATAAAGCAATACGAGGAAAAATTATTTCAGCAGATAATTTTGTGGTCTCTTTTAGCCAAAAACATTTTAGAGCAGAGGTTAATACTCGGAGTATCGACCCAAAAAAGAAAGACCTCTTTGTTAAGCTCTTTTCCATCTATTCTGGAATTTCTGAAAAGAAAATTTTATCTAAATTTGTCTCTAAATCAGGAAAAAAAATCAGAGGGCGTATTGTTCTTTGCTCCAATATAGATGTCCGTTTATCAAAAGATTTAAAATCACTCTCTCATAAAATGAGTGCTTTAGATATTTTTAGACCATTAAATTTGAAAAAACCCCATTTAGTTTATGGTTTGGATATTTTACCTGATAGTGAAACACGCTCTTTTCCTCATAAAGATATTTTGACTCCTGTGGTAGGTTATGTACGAACAAAAGTTGTGGATAATTATAAAGTTCCCATAGGAATGAAAGGTTTGGAGAAATCGTATATAGATTTTTTAGAACCTACTCAAAATGGAGTAATAAAAGGAAAACGTGATGTTATAGGGACAATTCTTCGTGATGG
>QNZV01000015.1 GCA_003978395.1 Sulfurovum sp.
TGACTAATTAAACTTTTTCTCTCTTTTGGAAGCTCTTTTTTTGAAAAGTTAGCTATCTCTTGTTGCATCGTTGACATATCCATGTTTCGTGATAAATCTGCACTCTTTTTACCAATTTTTGTATCATAGAATTTGATTATCTCTTTATAATCTTTTTCATCTAAAGATTTAATACCTTTAGTAAACTTGTTGACATTCTCTTTACTTGAAGCAATAGTGGTTATGGCTTTTAAAATGTCTGCTGGAATCTCTTTTCCCCTCATTTTTGCTTTCATCTCAATACCATTAGCCATCTGTTTTTGCATCTTTTCAAGTACCACATCAGCTCCTGAAGCTTTCAAATAAGTATTTAATTGCTCTGTTGAAATGTCTGCCCATGCAGTTGTTGTTAATGTAGCGATTGCCAATAGTGAAAATAATTTTTTTTTCATTTTTTACCTTTAGTTAATTTAAGTAATTTTAGCATAGAGTTGAGAGAAAGTTAGTAAATAGTTGGTAAATTTTACCAACAATAGTAACCAACAAAAGGAAGATAATCTATAGAACAACAATAAGTCAAATCAAAACCCCATACTTCACAAGCAATTCCATAATTTGCTCAGGCAATAGATACCCCTCGTATCGACCTATCTCTTTTCCTTCTGCATCCCAAAAAACTGCTGTTGGTAGAACCTCGATATTTTGATTGATGCCACCTAAAAAATCGGTATCTGTATTTACATAGTAGATAGGAGTTTTAGGGTGTTTGGCTTTTATCTCTTTAAAATAAGGAGCCATATGTTCACACCAAATACACTCTGTTTTTCCAAACTCTATCATAAGAGGTTTACCTTTTGGAATCTCTGTTACTTTTACTTGTGGAACATCTCCAAAATCGTAAGCCATAGAGGCAATGGTCAAGAGCGTAATTAATAATATTTTTTTAATCATAATAAAGCCTTACTATTTTTATAAATATTATAACATAAAGCTATAGTGCATCAGCCACATTAATATACAAACCCAAAAGCTCTAACTGTGCATCTACTTTGTAAATTTCTTGGTCTAACTCCCTGACTTTCAAATTATTAGAGACTATCTCTGTATCTAAATTTGTTTTGTCTCCTAACTCTTCCATATCTTGGGCTGTGGCTAACATACTTTGATAGTGTGTGGCATCATCTTTTGAGAGTGCTATCTTTTTCTCTATAATCTCTAACCGTTTTGTAATGAGTTTAAAGTTGTTAGCAATATTTTTCTTCTTCTCATTTAATGTAACTTGTGCATTTAAATACTCTATTTTTGAACTTTGAATATCTCTTAAAGAGTTAACACTTAGTGGCAAAGTTACTTTGAAACCATAGTTAAAATAGCTCTGTTTTATACTGCTATTTGGGGAAGAGAAGAGAGGATTTAAATCTTCATTCGTATAGCGTCCTGTTACAGAAATTTCAGGTAGATACTTGGTCAATGTCATATGTTTGTTATTTTTTTTCTCTTCAACTCTTAGAGTATCTCTTTTTAGTTCTATCTGCTCTTGCATATAACGTGTTTTACTAATCATCGCAAAATTTGGTAAAGCTAAAGCATATGGACTCTTGTCGCTCAATAGTGCAAAATCATTTTCTAGTTTTACCATACTAAGTTCAACTTCTAACTTAGAGGTATAATCTCTGTTTCGTTTTAAGAGGGCTTGGTCATAAAGTGTTCTATTGCTTAACCCAGCATCATAACTCTCTTTTTGAATCTGAATATCCAACTCATCATTTTGTAGCAGGAGTTCTAGTTTCTCTAGCTTATATTTGGATTTTTTAAGATTATATAGAATGGTTAAAGCTTGTGAGATGAGTTGACGTTTTTGAAGTTCTATATCTAAAGAGTTGGCTTTACCTTGAACTTTAGCGTATTTAATAGCCGACCAAATACCACCCATTTTAAAAATGGGTTGGTCAACAGAGACAACAAACTGTCCTGTATTAATTGTTTTTCCAAACTGTGTTGAGTAGTTTTTAGAGTATTGTAAGAGAATAGGATTTATCCAAGAGTTCTCTAATTGCCTATTTTTCACACTATTTTGCTCTTGTTGATACTCTAAAATTTGAGATTTATCAGTTGATAAAATATCACTTAACTCATTCTCTGCCAATAGAACAGACAAGATAGAGCTAAATAGAAGAAATAGCTTCTTCAAAACGCTTAAATCCTTCATCTATTTCATCTGCTGTAATGGTCAAGGAAGGTAAAAATCGTACTGTATTTTTCCCTGCAGGAAGAACAATTAATCTCTTTTCCATACAGTTACTTAAAACTGCTTTCATTATCTCATTATTTTTAGCACGAAGCCCTCGCATAAGCCCTAAACCTACCTCTTCTGTAAATAGATTTGAATATTTATCTCCTACCTCTTTTAGTTTAACTGTAAAATAGGCTAAAGTCTCTATTAATTTTCCACTCTTGTCCATTTCACTTAAAACTTCAAGTACGGCTAAACCTGCACGAGTACTTAAGTAGTTTCCACCAAAAGTACTCCCATGGTCTCCTGCTACCAAGACATCTTTATGCTTGGTCATCACGGCACCAATAGGAACACCACCACCAAGACCTTTTGCCATCGTAATAATATCAGGCTCTATCTCATAGACATTTGAAGCCAATATCTTACCAGTTCGATAAATTCCTGTTTGAACCTCATCAACAATAAGTAAAACATCTTTCTCTTTTAAGAAATTTGCTAGTTTTTGAATCTTTTCCTTCTCAAAAGGTTGAACCCCACCCTCGCCTTGGACAAGTTCTATCATCACGGCTACTGTCTCATCATCTATACTCTCATAGACAGCATCTAAATTGCTTACATATGAAAATCCATCAGGATATGGCGAAAAGTTTGGTGTATGAAAGCTCTCTTGCCCTGTTGCTTTTACTGTAGTTATCGTTCGTCCATGAAAAGAGTGTTCTAAAGTGATTACTTTATAACGTTTTTTATCAAATTTAGTCTCTCCATATTTACGAGCTATTTTAATTGCTCCTTCATTCGCTTCTGCACCTGAATTGGCAAAAAATATTGCTCCATCATAATTGGCTAAGGTACAAATTTGCTCTGCTAATTTTGCTTGAGGCTCGATAATCTGCAAGTTTGAAATATGAATGATTTTCGCTACTTGCTCTTGTAAAGCACTCACTAAAACAGGATTATTATGCCCTACTGAATTTACGGCTATTCCTGATGCAAAGTCTATATACTCATCGCCATTTTCAGCAAAGAGTATTGAACCTTCTCCTTTTACGAAGTTGGTATAGTTTCGGTTGTATGTTTGTAATCCATACTTTTTATCTAGTTGTTCTAATGTCATCTAATTCTATTTCCTAATAATTTTATATACTTTTTTGTGGCTCATCTACCAAATGTCCAAATGGTAACTTTGCACCACCTAAAACGTGAAAGTGTAAATGGTTAACCTCTTGTCCACCATCTTTTCCATTGTTTACAATCAACCTATAACCACTTTTATCAATACCCATCATCTTTGCTACTTCTTGAATAAATGGAGTCATTTCAGCCATAACTTCAGCAGAAACATCCTGAAAACACTCTACATGATTTTTAGGAATAACCAAAATATGAATGGGTGCTTTAGGGTACAAATCGTGAAATGCAATAAATTTATCATTCTCTAAAATTTTATTAGAAGAAATTTCTCCAGCTACAAGTTTACAAAAAATACACATCGTTTTATCCTTTATATATCTAAGTTAATTATTTTAATTTGAAAAATTATAACACAATCAATCCCACTATTAGCATAGTTTCGATAAAATCTCACAATTATTAATTAAAGCATATAAGAATTAAATAGAGGTTATTTTGAAAAAGTTAGAAGAACAGATTAAAGATGCTAGTTCGCTCGATGCACTTGGTAAAGTTCGAATTGAACTTTTTGGGAAAAAAGGTGTATTGTCAGGGGAATTTGCAAAGCTAAAAGATGTACCAGGACCAGAAAAAAAAGCATTTGCAGAAGGGCTTAACAAAAAGAAAGCCCATCTTCAAGCTATTTATGATGCGTGTTATGAAACACTAAAGCAAGAGGAGATAGAGCGTATTTTAAAAGCTGAAGCTATTGATGTTTCACTCTATAATAACCTCAATGAAAAAGGGGCATTACACCCAGTAATGGCTACAATGGATAAAATTATTGATTATTTTGTCGCCCTAAACTTTTCCATAGAAGATGGACCAAAAGTAGAAGATGATTTTCATAATTTTGAAGCATTAAACCTACCAAAGAACCACCCTGCACGAGACATGCAAGATACATTTTTCTTTAAAGACAAAGCTGTATTGCGAACCCATACCTCTCCTGTACAAATCAGAACGATGTTGGCACAAAAGCCACCAATCCGTATGATTGCACCAGGAGCTGTCTTTAGAAAAGATTATGACATTACACATACACCAATGTTTCATCAAGTAGAAGGATTGGTTGTGGGAGAAACTGGCGAAGTAAGTTTTGCTAACCTAAAATCTATTATGTCAGACTTTTTACACTACATGTTTGGAGAAGTTGAGGTACGTTTTAGACCAAGTTTCTTTCCTTTTACCGAACCCTCTGCCGAAGTTGATATATCTTGTATATTCTGTGAAGCAAAAGGGTGTCGTATCTGTTCACATACAGGATGGCTAGAAGTTTTAGGGTGTGGAATTGTTGATGAAAATGTATTTAACGCAGTTAATTACAAAAATGTTAGTGGTTATGCTTTTGGTTTAGGAGTAGAAAGATTTGCAATGTTATTGCATAAAATCCCTGACCTTAGAATGCTATTTGAGGGAGATACACGTTTATTGGAGCAGTTTAGATGATAGTTACAAAAAGTTGGTTAAATAATTTTATTGACCTTGGAAAAGTAAGTAATGAGAAGCTCTATGAGACACTAAACTCTATTGGCTTAGAAGTTGACAGTATCAAAACCTACTCTATTCCAGAAAAAATTGTGGTAGGAAGAATACTCTCTTGCGAAAAACATCCTGATGCAGATAAACTCAATGTTTGTCAGATTGATATTGGTTCAGGAACACGACAAATTGTTTGTGGAGCAAAAAATGTTGTGGATGCAGAGTATGTAGCTGTAGCTACTATTGGTGCAAAACTTGGCGAAGACTTTGAAATTAAACATGCAAAACTTCGTGGTGTTGATAGTGAAGGAATGGTATGCTCTGCTTCTGAGTTGGGACTACCAGATTTAGGTAATGGGATTATGATACTTGATAAAAGTATTGGGAAGCTTGTTGTCGGTAGAGACCTTAATAAGTATGAAAAACTCTCTGATACCGTTATTGAGATTGAACTTACTGCAAATCGTGGAGACTGTCTCTCGGTACATGGTGTAGCAAGAGACTTATCAGCAGCACTGAATATCTCTATGAATAATTTTGAGTATGAGAGTCAAAACCCTGAAAAAATTGGTTTAGCAAGAGTAGCAAAGTTGATTGTCAAAGGTAAAATAGATGCTTCTGTACAATATGCAATGGCAAATATGGAAGAGTTACACACTTCATTGCTTTTTTCATTAAGACTTGCTTTTATAGAGGAGCTTCAAAATGATGCTCTCCATAATATTTTAAAATATATTACCCACACTACAGGAGTAATTTTACGAGCTTATGATGTGAGTCATATTGACTTAGAAAACAATGAGAAACTTACAATAAATCTTGAAAGCAAAGATGGAATTGTAAATGTTACTATCAATGATAAGCTCTACTCTACCATTGGTATTAATCATGTCGAAAAGAAAAAAGCTAATGAGAAGTCATTAAAAGTTCTCTTTGAAACTTCCTATATGAATCCTGTTGTACTAAGCGATTTAGTAGCAGAGCATAAACTGGAAACTGATGAGTTATATTATAATACTTCTCGTGGTTCAGAACCTAATTTATGCTTTGGAATCAACTACTTAACTTATCTTTTTGAGCACTATAACCAATGTAAACTCTTTGATGGCACTATATCTTTAGATGAAGATTATGAAGAGAAAATAATTACCGTTAGTACAACTAAAGTTTCTCAAATTATTGGAAATGATATTAAAAAAATTAATATTATGACTATTTTGAATGACTTAGGGTTTAAAGTACAAAGTACAGCTGAAGATAAATTTGGAGTAACAGTACCAAGCTACCGACATGACATTGAAAATATTCAAGACATCACAGAAGAGATTGTCCGTATGATTGGTATTAATAACATCCAAGCTAAAGCATTAGAGTTTAAAGAGTCTCAACCTATGAACCCTACCATGCATAAATATTATGCTAAAAAAGCTTTGCGTCATCATGCTATAGCTAGTGGTTTTGATGAGAGTATCTCTTATGCTTTTGCAGATAAGCTTCTACTTGCAAAATATAATTTCCCTCTTGTTGATGAAGAGTTGGATATTATTAACCCAATTACAGCTGATTTTAATACACTACGAACAACAACGCTTATTAATCTAATACAAGCTGTAGAACGTAATGTAAACTACTCTAAAAAAAGAGTAGCACTCTTTGAAATAGGTACTATTTTTAATGAAAAAAGAGAACAAAAAGAGGTTCTATCTATAATTTATTCAGGTCAATCTGAGACAGAATATGTAGCGAATGCAGGAAAACCAAAACCTATTACTTTTGATATTTTTGTTAAAAAACTCTCTGCAATTATTGGAAACTTTGAACTGAGAGCTTCAAACCAAGAAAATTTATTGATAAATCCATATCAATCTGCTGATATTATTATTAACAATGAGATTTGTGGATTCTTGACCAAAGTACACCCAAATGTGAGTGAAGATTTTGATATTCCTGATACTTTTGTTGCAGAGATAGATTTTGAGGCTCTAATTCCAGAACATATTAATGCTCATCCTATCTCTAATTTTCAAGGAGTTTATAAAGACTTAAGTTTAGTGGTAGATAAGCATCTACCTTATTCACATATCTCACAGAGTATTAAACTGTTAGATTTACCTCTTCTAAATAAATTTTATGCTGTTGATGTATATGAAGATGAGAAACTAGGAGAGGAGAAGAGTTTAACCATTCGTCTCTTTATTCAATCGTTAGAAGAGACACTTCATGACAAGGATATTGATGCTACAGTTAATACCATTCTTGAAAAACTTGCAAATGAATATGGGGCTAAACTTCGATGAGAACAATAAGCATTCAAAAACACTCTAAACCCTTTAATTTAGAGTGTTCAGATATTGCTCCTGACAAATCCATCTCTCATCGCTGTGCTATGTTCTCTTTGCTATCAGATGAAACTTCAACAATTAAAAACTTTCTTTTAGGAGAAGATACCCTCTCTTCTCTCTCTATTGCAGAGCAGTTGGGTGCAACAGTATTTCGAAACGGTTCAGATATAACTATTACGCCTCCTAAAAAACTAAGTGAACCTGACAATATTTTGGATTGTGGAAATGCAGGAACAGGCATGCGACTCTATGCAGGGTTATTGGCAGGAATAGAAGGCTCATTTATCTTGACTGGAGACAAATACTTACGCTCACGACCAATGAACCGAGTAGCTATTCCTCTCAGAGATATTGGTGCTAAAATAGATGGTAGAGAAGATGGAAATCTTGCACCACTTACCATTCGTGGTGGAACATTAAACTCTTTTAGATACAACTCTCCTATTGACTCTGCACAAGTAAAATCAGCACTTATTTTAGCAGGACTTCAAGCAGACAAAAAATCCTTTTATAAGGAAAATTTATTATCTCGTGACCATACAGAGAGAATGCTTCGTGGAATGGGAGCAACCATTAGAACAGATAAAGATGGATGGATAGAGATTGAACCTCTAAAAAAACCTCTGAAACCTTTAAATATCACTGTCCCTGCTGACCCATCATCTGGATTTTTCTTTGCTGTAGCATCAGCAATTACTCCTAACTCTAAAAGCATTATAAAAAACGTAACACTTAATCCTACACGGATAGAAGCCTATAAGATATTGGAAAAAATGGGTGCAAATATCTCTTTTGTTGAAAAAGAGAATATTTATGAACCTATTGGAGATATAGAAATATCTTACAATGGAAAACTTTCTGCTGTAACCGTTGAGAATAATATCGCTTGGCTTATTGATGAACTACCTGCTCTCTCTATTGCTATGGCTGTTGCTAATGGAACAAGCAGGGTCAAAAATGCTAAAGAGTTACGTGTAAAAGAGAGTGATAGAATCTCTACGGTTCTTCAAGGGCTGAACTCTTGTAATATAGAGACCATAGAACATAAAGATGGATACGAAGTAGTTGGTGGAGAGTTATCTTCTGCGACCATTAACAGTTATGGAGATCATAGAATTGCCATGAGTTTTGCTATTGCAGGAGTCCGTTGTGGTATGAAGATTAATGATATAGCCTGTATTGATACCTCATTTCCTAACTTTTTTGATATACTTTCTCACATTACAAATATAGAATAATCTTTAAAGGATAATAAAAATGAAAATAGAACTTGCATCAAGTTATGGCTTCTGTTATGGTGTAAAACGTGCCATTCAGATTGCTGAAAAGCATAAAAATAGTTTTACCTATGGTCCACTTATACATAATAAAGATGAAATCAAGCGTCTAAAAGATGGATTTAATATTGGATTAGTTGAAAAAATTGAAGAGATTAAAAATGATAATGCTGTGGTTATTAGAACTCATGGTATTCCTAAAAATGAGTTAGCAGTACTAAAGAAACAAGAGAATAAAATTATTGATGCTACATGTCCTTATGTTACTACTCCTCAAAATATTGTAGCAAAAATGAGTTCCGAGGGCTACTCTGTCGTAATATTTGGAGACAAAGCACACCCTGAAATAAAAGGAGTTGTCTCTTATGCTAATGACCACAATCATGCTTTTGTTGTCTTAGACCCTGTAGAACTTGATAGCTTACCATTAAAAAATAAAGTTGCATTGGTCTCACAAACGACTAAAAAACCTGCTGATTTCTTAAAAGTAGTCAATAAACTTATACTTACCCATAAAGAGGTACGGGTCTTTAATACCATCTGTAATGCAACCTTTGAAAACCAAGATGCAGCATCAGAATTAGCAAAAAGAGCTGATGTTATGATTGTTATTGGAGGAAGACACTCATCGAACTCTAAGATGCTACATAGTATTTCTGAACAAGAGTGCAAAGAGAGCTATTTAATCGAGAATGAGACAGAACTTAATGCCAGTTGGTTTAAAAATAAAAAGCTTTGTGGTATCTCTGCTGGGGCTTCTACCCCTGATTGGATTATTCAAAATGTTGTTAATAAAATTGAAGAGATTAATAATTAAAGAATAATTAAAAAATAGTAAAAGTTCTAAAAAATAAAGATAGAATATCTTTTTTTTAGAACTTAAGCTTTCTATCTATCTCCCTGTTAAATATCCCTTTATATTTCATACTTTTTCATTATGTATTAAAAAAATAAGAGTATAATAGCACAAAATTAGGCACAAGCAAGGATTAGTAAGCATGAAATTCGAAGATATCGAAATAGAAGACGTAGATTTTGGAGCGATGCTCGAGGAGTCGTTTAAAAAAGCAGATACAAAAAGTGATTTAGTAGATGGTATAGTTGTTAAAATAGTTGAAGAAGATAATCAAGCAATTATTGATGTTGGTCGTAAAAATGAAGCATTTATGTCACTAGATCAAATCAGAGATGAAGATGGTGAGATTATGTTTGAAGAGGGTGAAGCAATTACTGTTGTTATCACTGGATTCAGAGGAGAGAGACCAAACGTTTCATATGAATTAGCAGAAAAAAGAGCAGCACTCGCTGAGTTTATTGAAGAGTATGATGATGAGCAAGAGTATGTGATAGAGGGTATAATTACCAAGAAAAATAAAGGTGGATTCGTTGTAGATGTTTCTGGATTAGAGTTCTTTATGCCAAGAACACTTTCATACATCTCTTATAAAGTTGACCCAATTGGTAGAAAAATTAAAGCACTTATCGTTAAAGTAGATAAAGAAAAAAATTCAGTAGTTGTTTCAAGAAAAGAGTTAATTGAACGTGAAAAGACAGAGACTCAAGAGATTGTTGATAAACTATTAGAAAACAAAGCAGTGGTTCTTGGTATTATCAAAAAAATTACATCATATGGTATGTTTGTTGATGTTGGAGGAATGGATGGACTTGTTCACTACTCACAAATATCTCACAAAGGTCCTGTTAACCCTTCAAAATATTACAAAGAAGGCGATGAAGTTAATGTTATTGCTATTGATTACGATAAAAAGAAAAGACACCTTTCTCTTTCTATCAAAGAAGCAAGTATTGATCCATGGAAAGATATTGACAATACATTAAGAGCAGGAGATACTGTTTCTGTTACTATTTCAAATATTGAACCTTATGGTGCATTTGTTGATTTAGGAGAAGATTTAGAAGCATTCCTTCACGTATCTGAAATCTCTTGGGATAAAAATGTTAAACACCCTAAAGATTATATAGAGATTGGACAAGTAATAGATGTTCAAATCATTGAAATTGATAAACAACAAAGAAGACTTAGAGTTTCTAGAAAAACTTTACTTCCAAAACCAATTGATCAATTTGCATCAGCAAATAGAACTGGCGATATTATTACAGGTACCGTTTCATCAGTAACTGACTTTGGTGCATTCCTTAAAATTGGTGCAGTTGAAGGTCTTCTTCATAATCAAGAAATCTCTTGGGACAAATCAGAAGCAGCAAAAGTGTTATACAAAGCTGGTGATGAGATTGAAGTTAAAATCATTAAAATTGATAGAGAGAATGGTAAAGTATCTTTAAGTAAAAAAGCACTTGAAGAGTCTCCTGTAGCTGCATTTGCAAAAACTCATAAAAATGGAGATATTGTAGAAGGTACTGTTAAAGATAAAAAAGAGTTTGGTATCTTTATCTCTTTAGAACCAGGTGTTGATGCACTTATTAGACTTGATGATTTAGCTCCTATTACAGAAGAAGAAGTTGAAAAAGGTCAGACTATTAGAGCTGTTATCTCTTTTATTGATGCTAAAAATGACAGAATTAGAGTTTCTGTTAGAAGATTAGAACGTCAAGAAGAACGTGAAGCTCTTGAAAAAGTGAATGCTGAACAAGACAATAGTATGACTCTTGGTGATGTTTTTGGCGATTTCAAAAACAGATAAGAAGGTTTTAAATAGATGTCTAAAATAACTGTTGTAGTTTGCGACCATATCCACCAAAAAGGGTTGGATATTCTCGCAAATGATGCTGATATAAATCTTATTAATGCTGCAGATGAGCCTAAAGAGAAGCTCATCTCAGAGATTATTCCTATAGCTGATGTTGCCATCACTCGTTCATCTACTGATGTAGACCAAAAATTTCTTGATAATGCCCATAATATAAAATCTATAATCCGTGCTGGTGTTGGTGTTGACAATGTAGATATTGAAGGCTGTAGTAAAAAAGGTATTGTTGTTATGAATGTACCAACAGCAAATACTATTGCTGCGGTTGAACTTACCATGACACATATGCTCTCTTGTGTACGTCAATTTCCTTATGCCCATAATAACTTGAAACTTGATAGAGTATGGAGAAGACAAGATTGGTATGGAACTGAACTTAAAGATAAAAAATTAGGTATTATCGGTTTTGGTAATATTGGTTCACGTGTAGGCAAAAGAGCTAAAGCATTTGAAATGGATGTTATCGCTTATGACCCCTATATTGACCCAAGAAAAGTGAGTGATTTGGATATTACTTATACTTCAGATTTTGAAGATATTTTATCCTGTGATATTATTACAATTCATACTCCAAAGAACAAAGAGACTATTGGTATGATTGGTTCTAAAGAGATTAATAAAATGAAAGATGGTGTGGTATTAATCAACTGTGCAAGAGGTGGTCTATATGATGAAGATGCACTTCTTGAGGGGTTAACTAGTGGTAAAATTCATATGGCAGGAATTGATGTTTTCAATAAAGAACCTGCAACACAACATCCTCTACTTGACCTAAACAATGTTACATTAACACCTCATTTAGGTGCAAATACTAAAGAGTCTCAACAAAATATTGCTATTCAAGCTGCTGAAAATGCTATTGCTGCGGCAAAAAATATTGCCTATCCCAATGCTCTAAATTTACCAATTAAAGAGAATGAGTTACCAGACTTTTTAAGACCTTATCTTGAACTGATTCAAAGAATGGGAAATATTTCAGCTCAAGCAACACGTTCTAAGATTAAGAGTATAAAAATATCTACACAAGGTAATGTCTCTGAATATATTGATTCACTCACTACCTTTGCAACAGTTGGTATTTTATCCGAATCATTAGAAGACTCAGTTAATTATGTAAATGCAGAATTTGTTGCCCAAGAGAGAAATATAACTATTTCAAAAGAGTCTATTGTCAACCATAGTGGACTAAGTAATAAAGTATGTATTAAAATGCTTACTAATGATGGAACATTCTCTATCTCAGGTACTGTTTTTGGAGAAAATACTTCTCGTATTATTGATATTGATGGTTACCAATTAGATTTAGAGCCAAAAGGAACAATGATTTTATTTAGAAATACTGATGTTCCTGGTGTTATTGGAGATGTAGGACATATTATCTCGTCTCATAAACTTAATATTTCAGACTTTAGATTGGGTCGTGACAAAAATTCACAAGCCTTAGCTGTTGTTAAAGTTGATGGAAAAGTTACAAAAAATCTTTTATCTGACCTTGAAGCATTAAAAACATGCTTAAATGTAACCCATGTTAATATATAAAACTTAATAAATAGTACTAAAAGATACATAAAGTAACTTTTAGTACCTCTTTCACTTATTCTCTTCACAACTTAAAAAAAAAATAAACAAATAATCATTATAATTTAGTTTATTCATTAATAATTATTGATACAATGTATTTAAATAAATTTAACTTATAATTTATTTAAATAATTCTTATGCTAAGGTTTTACTAATGGTTTTTAAAAAGTCTATTATTTCTATTATGCTCTCCCTCTCTAGTACAAGTGTTTATCTTCATGCAACGGATGTCAATCATCTGAATAATCTCTCATTAAAAGAGGCTCTATCACTTATGAAAAGAGATAGCCTTGAGTTAAAGATTTCAAAATTTAATGAACAGATAAAAGCACAAGAAGCAAAAATAGCAAGAGGCTATAAGTATGGTAAAGTTGATTTAAAAGTTCAAGCTCTACGTTCTAATGATGCAGGTAATATTTTTGGCTTTAAACTCAAAAGTAGAGAAGCAGCTTTTGGAGACTTCGGATTTTCTGAATTTGATATGTCTGGTCAAACAAATCCTCTCCCTGTTCAACCTAAAGATTTAAATTATCCAGATGCAAGAAATCATTTTCAGACGACTTTAACCTATGCTGTTCCTATCTACACGGGTGGAAAACTTGACCAATATGGAAAGATAACAACAGCATTAGAAAAGATGAGTAGACTTGATAGTTCCAAACTGCTTAATGAAAAAGTTTTTCAAACAACAAAAACATTTTATGACATCTCTTTAGTTAATCAATATATTAATAATTTGGGAAATATTGTCTCCAATATTGAAGAACTAGAGAATATTGTTGCAAGTATGAGAGAAGAAGGCTTTGCAAAAGAGATTGACCAACTTGAAGTAGAAGCAAAAAAAGCAGAAGTAGAAAGTATGTTAACTAAGGCTAGATACAATAAAGAGTTGGCGTATCAGTACCTCTCTTTTTTACTTAATCAAAAAGTTAATTCAATTCAAGAGATAAATAGTTTAGCTGTAATGCCAAAAATTGTCAAAGAAGAGATTCAAGATAACAATCTTGATATTCAAAAAGCAAAACTTGGATTAAAAATTACAGATATGGCTATAAAAGTAGAAGAGTCTAAATTTTTACCAACTCTTGGAGCGTTTGGAGAGTATGGCTCTTCAGACAACAATCCATTGAATGAGTTTACACATAAAGATTTTTATACTGTTGGTCTTCAACTCGATTGGAATCTATTTAATGGTAAAATTGATAAATATAATTTAGAAAAATCTAAAGTTGAAAAGATGAAAGTTAGAGAACAGGTCGAACTGGCAAAAAAAGGAATCTATTTAAAGGTACGTAAACTGATAACTGAAGTGAAAAGTAAAGATGCAGAGATAACAAACTTAGATACACAGCTTAATTTTGCATCAAAAGTTTATGAGAACTATCAAGAGAGATATAAAGAAGGAATTACATCTATTTCTGATGTTATTATTAAACAATCAAAAGAGTTAGAGGTACTTTTGAAACTTTTAACTGTTAAAAATGATAGAAATGCTAAAGTTTTTGAGTTAACAAGTATTATTAACAAAGGAGTAATATAATGAAAAAATTAACAAAAAATGTTCTACTTGCACTTGTAGTAACAGTCAGTTCAACCTATGCAATTGAACTTAACCTAGCAGGTACAGTAGTTTCGGACAATGACAAGAAGATTACCAGTAGATACATGGGTATTGTCAAAAAGATGTTGGTTAGTGAAGGGGATATTGTCAAAAAAGGTCAAATGCTCTATGAGATTGACTCAAAAGAGATTGATTCAAAAAGAGAACAAGTTGAGTTGGGTATCTCTCAAGCTCAACTAGCACTACAAATGAATAAGAATCAATACAATAATGTTCTTTTGAACCTTGGACGATACCAAAGACTCTTTAGAAAAGGGATGGTTTCTAAATATGAGCTAGAGAACCTAGAGTTGGGTGCAGAAAATATGAAAGATATGGTCTCTATTGCCAAAAAGCAAGTTGCTCAAGCAAAAGCAATGAAAAGAGAGGTAATGAACCAATATAACTATCTTAAACTTAGAGCTCCAAACAAAGGGGTTATTATTATGAAAAGTTTAAGAGTTGGCGAGATGGCAATTCCAGGGATGCCAGGAATTATCTTAACTGACCTCTCTAAACTTAGTATTGTTGTAGAGATTGCAGAGAAAAACATACGCTTTATGAATATAGGGAAAAAAATAAATGTAGAAGTTCCCTCAATGGGATTTAAGACAATAGGAAGAATTAAATCTATTATTCCAAACTCAAATCCAATGACACACAAGTTTAAGATGAAAATTAGATTTAACATAGGCAAAAAATCTATCTATCCAGGCATGTATGCTAAAGTACATATTAAAGGTTAGAAATGGAAAATAGAAAAGAGCCTTATGTTGTAAAAGATATTGCAGGTAAGCTTGGGCAAGGTTTTTTACGAAATCCACTAACTGCTGTTCTAGGAATTGTTATTCTTGCCTTGGGGTGGATTGCACTCAATACCATGCCAAGAGAAGAAGACCCCCAAATTGCCATATCTGGTGGAGGTGTTATTGTTGCCATGCCTGGTGCTACTCCTCTTGAAATCGAAAATATTATCTCTAAACCTCTTGAAAAAAAACTTCGTGAAATTCAAGGTATAGAGCATGTCTACAGTATGTCCATGGATAATGTGGGTATTGTAAATGTTATGTATTTTATTGGAGAGAACAGAGAAGATTCTAACTTAAAACTTTATGATAAAATAATGCAAAATATGGACCAAATGCCAAAAGGAGTTATGCAACCACTCATTAAACCTTTTGATATTGACATTGATGTTCCTATTGTTACTATCGCTCTCTACCAAACAGAAAAATCAAAGCTATCTATTGCTGACTTTAATGAAAAGATAAGAGATTTACGCCATAGAATGAATAGTATTGACAATGTTGCAAAGACAACACTACAAGGTTCACATAAAGAGCAATATAATGTAGAAGTTGACATGGGTAAACTCTCTGCCTATCATCTCTCTATGGGACAAATCATGATGGCTGTCAAACAGTTAGCTGTTAATGTTCCTGATGTAAAAGGACGTTCAGCAGATAACAAATTAGTTATTTTTGGTATCTCCAATGCTATTGCAAGTATTAATGATATTAAAAATGTAATGGTTGCAAACTACAGAGGTTCACCTATATATCTACGTGATGTTGCAGAGGTTAAAGAGGGTATTGATAAACAAAATTTTCAAGATGTAGAACTTATTTTTAGAGCTAACGAGGATAAATCTCAACCTTTCTCTAAAAATATAGCACAAATAACACTAACTGTTTCAAAATTGGCAGGAACCAATGCTGTATTTGTAGCACAAGATGTTATAAAACTTATAGAGGCACAAAAAGAGGAGTTTAAAAAACTTGGAATCGACTACCTTATAACACGTAACTATGGAGAGAGAGCCAATCATGCAGTAGATGAACTTATGCATCACTTGGTTATTACAATTATTATTATTGCTATTATGCTTGTCTTTGCATTGGGTTGGAGAGAATCTCTGATTGTAACCTTCTCTGTTCCTGCTATTTTGGCAATTACTCTCTTTATTGCATGGATGTCGGGTCAAACAATGAACAGAATCACACTCTTTGCATTCTTGCTCTCTTTGGGTCTGTTGGTCGATGCTGCGATTATTGTTATTGAGAATATCCACCGTCATTTACACACTCCAGGTGTTGAAGATAGAGAGATGGGAGAACTACTCGTTGAAGCAACAGACGAAGTTGGAGGACCCACCAATATTGCAACCCTAGCAATTATTATGACCATGGTTCCTATGGCATTTGTTGGGGGAATGATGGGTTCATTTATGAAACCTATTCCGTATAATGTGCCTGTTGCACTTTTTGCTTCTTTGGTTGTTGCGTATATTTTTACTCCTTATCTCAGTTTAAAACTTTTGAAAAAACCTGAACATCCAGAAAATCATAAAAAAGAGGAAGAGAAGATAGAAGAAAAAAAAGAGGAGGAGAACTAAATGAAGGGACTTGAACGTTTTATCTTTTGGATTTTACAAACAAAACTGAGAAAAGCATCGATTATTATTCTAACAGCTATTGCATTTTTTGCATCACTATTGATGTTTCCAAGTGGTAAGGTATTGGCAAGAATGCTTCCAGGAAAGAGTGCTACAACCTACTCTATTTATGTTGATACACCAACAGGAAGCTCAATGGAGCAGACCAAAGAAGTGACAAGTTGTATTACTGATGTATTAAGAAAAGAGAAAGAGATACTAAATATCTCTATATTTTATGGACAAGGTATTCCTTTGGATTATGCAGGGTTAGTAAAAGGTTCAATGATGAAACGTACAGAGAATGTTGCTGAAATTTCTATTAACCTAACTCCTGCACATGAGAGAGAAGAGCCATCATTTTTAATGACAAGTCGTTTAAGACCTATCTTAAAAGGAGACTGTGAACCTATTGTACCAGGGACTGTTATTAAACTTGTAGAACAACCTTCTGGACCTCCTACGCTGGCTCAAATTGTAGTAGAGGTTCATGGAAATGACATTGAACAGACTCGGAAACTCTCTGTAGAAGTAGCCAATATATTGACCAATACCAAAGACTTGGTTGATATTGATATTATGTCTGATGACATTTATGATAAATTTAAACTGGTTCCAGATATTGAAAAAATTGCCCGTTCAGGATTAGGTATTGAACAAGTGAACAATATTTTGTATCTGGCATTTGAGGGAATGGCAATTGCAACAAAGAACTCTGAAAATCATTCAGTTCAGATACCCATCTTTTTAGTACTTAGTAAAGAGACCAAAGAGCTAAGCTCACATAGTGAAGATGCAATTCGCTCTAAATTGGCATCACTCAACCTTATGAATAAAATGGGAATGATGGTTCCTTTAACAGAAATTGTAACCATTGTTCCAATCAAATCGACACCAACGATTATGCACAAAGACTTAAAACGTATGATTAGTGTTATTGCTGAAACAGATATGGTTTCACAAGTCTATCCACTCTTGGATGCTCGTGCTACAATGGTAGAGTATTTTAAAAAAGAGTATAAAGTTGAAAATGCACCATTTTCAACCTACATGTTTGACCTTGAATTGACTCATAAAAAGACGGGTAAAAAATACTTATTACGTTGGGATGGAGAGATGAAAGTAACCCTAGACACCTTTAGAGACTTGGGTGCTGCCTTTATATCAGCCTTGGTTCTAATTTTTTTCCTATTGGTTATCTACTATAAAAGTTTTGCACTTAGTGGTATTATTCTAATAGGCTCATTCCTCTCACTTATTGGAGTTATTTTAGGTCATTGGGTAGCAGACTTGGTTACAGAGCAGACATTCTTTCTAACGGCGACCTCCTTAATTGGCTTTATTGCTCTGATGGGAATCTCTTCGAGGAACTCTCTCTTGCTTATTGATTTTGCTATGGGCTTAATCAATAATGAAGGAATGGAAAAGAAACGTGCCATTGCTGTAGCATCAGCAACAAGAGCCACACCAATCTTGTTAACTGCAGTAGCAATTATACTCGGTTCTGCCCTACTCGCAGGAGACCCAATTTTTGGTGGTCTAGGTGTTGCACTTATCTCTGGTACAGTAGCAGCAGTTTTTGTATCACTGATTTTTGTTCCTGTACTGATGGATAATGCACGAGCAATGGATAAAAAAGAAGAGAACGAGATTTAATTCTCTTCTAAAAAATATGTGTAGCTTTCTACACATATTTTTCTACTATAAAAAACAACTTCAATATATCTCTCCTCTAACTAAAAATTAAGTATAATTATATTTAATATTTATAATAGGTTGGAATAATAATGAAAACTATACTTAAAACAGAATCTTTTCGATTAGGCACAACCTACATTGTGGGTTCCTATATTCTCCCTGGTAAACTGAATGAAAATATTAATACTATAACCCAAAGTATAATTAATGTAAGTATCAGTAACTGTATTGATGTTATTGCTAAACTACAAACAAAAGAGTTGGATTTAGGGATAATCGAAACACCTACTTTTCATAAAGATATTATTGCAAAAGAGTGGATAGAAGACGAGATGGTTATTTGCTCGAATATAGAGTTAGACTCTTTTATTGATAAAAAAGAGTTACACCGATATAAACTCATCTGTCAAAAAGAGAGTTCTCCTATCAATAAACTCATTCATCGTTTTTTTCAAAAGATAGATGTCTCTCATAGAGATTTTTACTCTATCTCAAAAATAGACAATACAACTGCTTCAATACAAAGTGTACGATGGTCTAAACCAAATCCTGAACACCCTACCATTACGATTGTCTCTTCACGAGCGATAGAAGATGAGGTTAAATATAGACGACTCTTTATGTCACGAATAAAAGATTACCCTATGATTAGAAATTTCTATATTGTTTACCATAAAGATGTAGATATGAAAAAAATTGAGAATATTATTAAAGAGCTAATGAACTATTCGTCTTGATTATTTATAATTATAGAAAAAACAACAAATCATCTAAAAAATCAATTAAAGATAGAGTATAATAAAAGCATTATTTAATCAAGAAATCAAGGAAAAATGATGATACAAACATGTAGTAAACTACTTTTAACCTCACTGCTTTTAAGCCCCCTACTCTTTGCTGATGCACCTAAAAAAGCTGAAAAAAAACCTGCTTTTCAAACTGTATGGCAAAAGATATATGGAGGAGACGATGATGATGTAGCAAAAGGCATTGTCATGCTAGAGAATGGTGATAATGCCATTATTGGAACATGTAAATCTTTTAATGCCCAACGTTCAGATATTTGTGTCACACGAATTACAGCAGATGGCTCAACACGTTGGCGAAAAATGTTGGGAGGAAAAAAAGAGGACCAAGGGGTAGCAATTACCCGTGCAAAAGATGGGAACTTACTTATTTTAGGTTCAGGTAAATCCTTTAATGATAACTCAGATAAAGACCTCTATGTAGCCAAACTTTCTCTTGATGGAAAAGTACTTTGGGAAAAATCATTTGGTGGAGACCGAGATGAGTATGCAGGTGGTATTGCAGGTATGGCAAACGGTGGCGTAATGATTGTTGGAGATACAGAATCATTTTCAAAAAGAGGATACAAAGATATTTATATTGTTCTTTTAGATAAAGATGGAAATGAAATTTCTAAACGAACCATTGGTGGAAAACTGAATGACGAAGCAAAATCATTAACAAGAACAGCTGATGGAAACTTTATGATGGTAGGGGCTAGAGAAGTAAAGCGTTCAGGAGATTCAGACTTCTTTTTAATGAAGCTTGACCAAAATGGAAAGAAAATATGGGCAAAAACATTAGGGCAAGATGAGTATGATATACTAAATGCTGTTACCCCTACCCCAGATGGTGGAATTATTGCTACAGGTGCTACCCGTTCATACTATTCTGAACAGACAGATTTAGCTGTTATGTATTTTAACAAAAATGGTAAACTTATTTGGTTCAAAATATATGGATTTAAGTACTACGACGAAGGAAATGCTGTAACCATGACCAAAGATGGAAACTATCTCGTTGCAGGAAAAACCAACTCTATGGGAAAAGGAGATTTTGATAACTATCTCTTGGCTCTTGACCCAAAAGGTAAACTTATTTGGTCTAAAGTTTATGGAGAGAGAAACAAAGATATTGCACATGGAATTACACGAACAAGCGATGGTGCTGTTGTTATTGTCGGAGAGAGTGATAGTTACAAAAGACCCAAAGATTTCTATATGATAAAAGTAAAATAAAAATCACTTCACTCTTAAATTAAATCATGATATACTCCCAACGTTAAATCTAACAAAAAGGAATATATCATGAGTGGTACAGTAACCCAAGTTGATGAGATGACTTTAACAGGAACAAAAGGAAAAATCACTATTTCAACCATAGCACAACCTTATGGACCCAAAAGTGAGAGTGTAGCGAGTATAGGAATTAGTTTAAAAGCTAATGCAGATGAGCCTGAATGGAAAGTACATATTCCGAAATCAAATATTGACCAAGTAATTGAAGCTTTAAAAAAAGCCAAAGAGACACTTTAAATAAATTTCAAGGAAGATAGTACAAATATGAATAAAACAATCAAAATAATTACATGTGGAATGATTTTAGCCTTAGCAACAACTCAAGCACTAACTGCTACAGAGATAAAAAAAGATAAAATAGTGACTATCGAAGAGATGGAACTGAATCTTGCTATCTTATCAAAAGAGATTGCTCAAGAGAAAGTAAAGCTTTATCAAAAAGAAGCACTTCTAAATGATATGAAACTTGCTCTTTTAAAAGAAAAACACTCTAAAAAATAGAGAGGTAGAGATAAAACTCTACTCTCTTTAAAACAACTTTCTTCTATCTAAATACTTTTGTACAATCTTTTATAATCGCAGCAGGTATCGTAGCAATTGTCATAAACTCTTCCATTGTTAACTGTGGATACATTAATGATAAGTAATACTTAGGCTCCATAATTTTTGCCTCTCCATTCTCTATAAGAATTGGATATGGTAACATTCCAGCATTATTTGTACCAATCTTTTTTGGAAATTTAGATGTTCTTCTTGAAAGTTTTATACCAATAAGCGTTGAACCATTATCTAATTTTAATTTAAATGCAACTTTTTTTCTATTCTTTCTCTTTTTAAGTTTCTTTAATAAATCATCTCCACGGGCAACAACTTCCATATCTTTATAGAACGGCATACCATTCATAAACTGATAATTTGGTAACAGTGAATATTTCAACTTATCCATAGAGTTTCGTACCTTGGGAAACTCTTTGACAAGTGTTGCCAAAATTTCTTTTGCCACAGCTTCATCAAAATCATTCTGTAACATTGCCTTCCCTAAATAAATAGGATTGGTAATACTAATCTGTTTATTTTTAGGGTCAATTAAAAGTCTTAATGTTCCTATAAAACCACGGTTAGTTTTAGATGCCATCTTTTTTAATTGTGCATTAGTAAAAACTACAGAGATAAGTTTTTTCTTTTTATCCAATGGAGTAGAAGCAAGTACTTCAAAACCAGCATTTGTCAATTTTTTAACAGCTGTTTTTACATCAATTAAATCAGCTCTTAAATAGGCAGATATTCTTCCTTTATCCACCTCTCCAACTTTTGCTTTAGTTTTAGAGAGTGTTGCACCTTTTCCATCTTTACCATAACGTTCTGCAGAGGTCAAGTAGTTTGAGGGTAAACGCTTTGAGAACTTAATAGTACCATCACTTGCTAAGCTTGATGATTCTGACAATGACCCTTTGGTCTCTACTCTTATACTCTCTGGTGCTGTTGGAACTTTTGGTAAAATAATAGAGACTACTTTTTGATGAGCCTCATTTTTTTTAGAATTCTCCGATGCAGAAGAGACTGCCACGTTTTCTGTTGTCTCTGACAAAAGCAATGAAGGTATAGAAAAAAGCATCATACTAAAAAAAAGCACTGAACTTTTTAGACTAATTTTATATTTAAAATTCATTATTATCCCTTTATAGTGTTATAATAATTATAATAACGTTTTTTTATAAATATGACAAATATGGATTAATTATTTTTACAGAGGAGTTAATAACGCTACCAAAGGTTACTGCTCATATTAATAAATTTACTAGTCATATTTAAAAAAAAAAGGAGTTTAAAGAGAAGGAGGGTTGCCAAAAGACAACCCTAAAAAGAGAGCTAAGATAAAATTATTTTTTATCTTCAGCAGTATCTTTAGCATTTGTAGATGCTGTTTTAGAAACATCATTTGCATCATCAGAAACTGTTTTAGAAACATCGTTTGCATCATCAGAAACTGTTTTAGCTGTATCAGTTGCATTGTTTGAAGCTGTTTTAGCTGTATCAGTTGCATCATTAGAAACTGTTTTAACTGAATCTTTTGTATCATTTGAAACAGTAGTTACATTTGTTGTTGCATCTTTTGAAGCTGTTTTAGCTGTATCAGTTGCATCGTTAGAAACTGTTTTAACTGAAGAAGTTGCATCATTAGAAACTGTACTTACGTTAGTTGTAGTATCTTTTGAAATTGTTTTAGTCGCATCATTAACATCTTTAGACACAGAAATTGCAGAATCTTTCATATCTTTAGAAGCAATTGTTGAAGAATCTTTAAGATCTTTTGTTGTGTTTGTAATAGAATCTTTAGTATCTTCTGCTAATTCAACTACAGAATCTCTTGTATCTTTAGAAGTTGCAAGTTCAGATGTTTTTAAATCATCAGATACTTTAACTGAAGAGTCTTTTACGTCTGAACTTACATTTGTAACTGTTCTCTCAGCAGATTTAGAAGTTTCAACTGCACCATCTTTCATTGATGCTACTGAATCTTTAGCATCTTTACTCATAGATGTTGCTGCATCTTTCATGTCTTTAAACATATCTCCAAAAGAGAAATCTGCTGACGCTGTTGTTAACATTGCTGCTGTGATTGCACTAATAATTACTATCTTTTTCATAGGGGAAGTCCTTAAGTTTTGTTTATGTTGGGATTTTATCAAGTATTATTTGAAACTATACTTAAAAGATATAAAAAAAAATAATTAAAAGTTCTAATGTTTATCAAAGCAATGAATAATTTTTTAATTGATGGGTTAATTATAATATCTAAAGATAATCTGTTACAATAAGAGTAAGAACTTACAAAAAAGGATAAACAACAGATGAAAAAATTACTAATCATACCTGCAATAGTAGCAAGTTTCTCTTCAGCAACAACATATACACAAGCAGACAGAATTATGGATATGCAAAAAATGGCACAAGCAATGCAAGACATACAAACTGGCTTCTTTTATAACAATATTGATATTATAAAAGATGGTACAAAAACACTTAAAGATACCATAAAAAAGGTACGTCCAATAAAATCTGAAGTTGAAAATACCGATATTTATGAGAAGTGGTTAAATAACAGTTTAAAGATGACAAATAAGATAAAAAAGAAAATTACACAAAAAGCAAAAGACATAGAAGAACGCTTTGAAAATGGTGATCCCAAACAAGCACTTCAAGCATATAGTAAAATTGCTCAACAGTGCTTAAAATGTCATGTAAACCTACGTAAATGGTAAGGTTAAGAGAAAAAAGAAAGGGCTTCAATGAAAAAAATATTAATTGTAACTTTTTTACTCATCATCAATCTTCAAGCAGATGATATTACCATAACAGGAACCGTTGTTTCTGATGGTCAAAAGATGATTGGTAGCAGATATATGGGCTATATTAAAAAAGTTTTTGTAAAAGTTGGGGACAAAGTTAAACGTGAAGATGAACTTTACGAAATGGAATCAGCAGAATTTGATATTATGAAATCTCAAGCAGATTTAATGCTAGAACAATCAAAAATTGTAGTTGAATTTTGGAGAAAACGCCTCGAGAATATCAACAAACGAAAAAACAGATTGAAAAATCATAAAAAAATGCCAATAATAGAGTTAGATGATTTAGAAGCACAAGCAAATAATGTTAAAACGATGTTAACCTCTGCACAAGTATTGGTTGAACAGGCATCAATCAAAGCAAAACAGATGGCAACCATATTTAACTATCTAAAAATGAAAGCTCCATCAGATGGAGTTGTTGTTCGCAGAAACATTAAACCAGGAGATATGGTAATGCCAGGAATGCTTACTATTATGTTAACCGATACAGAATCTCTAGAAGTTCATGTTTCTGTTTCAGAGAGCATTATTGCTATGGTTAATGTAGGTCAACAGCTTGTTGTGAACATTCCGTCTATAAAGTACAAAACCATTGGAACGATTAAAGCCATCGTTCCTGACGCAAATCCAATGACCCACAAGATTCAAATGCGTATCTCATTTGATAAAGGAGACAAAAATATTTTCCCTGGTATGTATGCAAAAGTTATAATTAAAGAGAAAAAATAGCTATTTTTTAAATACTAAATAAAATTTCTCTGTCTCATGCCCATAAATTGCTATGGGTGTTTTGACAACAAGCTTCATTTTAGTTAACTTCTTCAACTTTTCCACTTTATGATAATATTGAGTAATACTCTCCTGAGATTTTTTAAAACAGCCCTCTTTCTCTTCAAAAAGTGTAAAATCCATATAATAGGTAGCCTCTTCTTCTATATAATCCGAATCAATCGTCAAAAAACGCTCTCCTACATCTTTGATAAATGAACCTGAAGCGACTACTTTAAAGGCATAAAGGGTATTTATGTCACAAATAAAATAGCCCCCTTTATCTAAACGATTCTCGATACATCCTAAAAATCGTTTTAACTGCTTCTCATCAAGATAATTGACCATATCAAAAATAGCAGTAATCACATCAAATTTTTGCTCTACCTTGCACAAATCAATGCAGTGTGCATTAACACCTTTTGCCTTAGAGTTTTTAACCATCACAGGACTCAAGTCAATTCCCATAGTCTCTACATTTGGGTATTTAAAACTTAACTCTTTTAAAAATCCTCCCGAACCACAACCCACATCAAGTAGTCTTTTAAACTTTAACTCTTTGAGTGTCTCAAAATAATACTCATTTAAAATAGGAGTTACTTCATGAATATCCAACATATCTTCTGCAGAGGCATAAATATCAAGTCCTCCACTAGACACGACTCTGCACCACTGCATTTATCTTTTCATAAAGTGAAATAACTTCATCTTTTTTTGCATAGTAGGAGTTTTTATTCGCAATTAAATGAACTGAAGAGTCCATAATATCTTCGGCTACTTTTAATCCATTCTCTTTCATGGTTGCACCTGTCTCTACAATATCTACAATGGCATCAGCTAACCCAACCAATGGAGCTAACTCGATAGAACCATAAAGTTTAATAATCTCAACACCCACAGCTTTTTTAGCAAAATACTGCTCTGTAATATTAACCATTTTGGTAGCTATTTTAATATTTGGTTTTGACCAATCAAGCTCATCTTCATTTTTAATACCAATAGAGACTTTACATTTTCCCATTTGCATATCTAAAAGTTTTACAATATCCAACTCTTTTTCGGTAATGACATCTAGCCCAACCACACCAATATCAGCAGAACCATGTTCTACATAGGTCGGTACATCTTGATTTCGTACATTTAAAAAACGGAAGTTCCCTACTTCCATAATAAGCTCACGACCCTCGAACTTGAACTCTCCACCAAATATTTCAGAAAATATCGCCAAAGTCTCTTCTGCAATTCTTCCCTTTGGAAGTGCTACTGTTAACATAATTTATACCTTTTGTAGTGCGTTTTTCATGCCCTGAAAGATTAGCGTTTCATCAAAAATAGCATTATCAAAAAAAGAGGCTAAAAATTCGCCATCTCCTCCTGATATATAAAGCTTTTTATCTGATTGATGTTTTTCTATGAGCATTTTTATCGATGAAATTATACCATAGCTTATCCCATCTTTTGTTGTCTGTGGTAATTGGTTGAGTAAAACATCTTGATTTATTTCAATTTGCAAAGCAGGAGAGATAGAAGCATACGCATCTATAAATGCACGAAGCCCCAAAAGTAAAAAACCACCCATGTACCTACCCTCTTCCACAATATCCACCGTAATAGCAGAACCAGCACTCACAAAAATTCCATTTTTACGAGATAAACACAATGCCTTTCTATCAATTCCCATAGTAGAGTATTCGTTATCTATTCTCATCAAGTCTGAAACATCTACCCAATTTTTCAACAAAGAAAGCTCTTCTTTTAGTTGATGCTTCACTGTTATATACTCTATTTTTTTATGTTTATAACGTTTCAAAGCCTCTTTATGGGTCAAATGAACAACCTTATCTCCATCATAGATATGAATACGTGTGTTTCCTATATCGGCTAAAAGCAAACCTACCCCTTTCTCTTGACCCGAACTTTTTTTGGAGCAAACAGTTCTAACGCTTTTGCTACCATTGGTTCATCTAAAATAGTACGTTCATCTTTCTCTTTGGCTGATTCAACTCCACCATGTTCAGGAGCAACACAAGAGCTTTTCATAGGAGGCTCTTCCTCTTGTTGCATAGGTTGATTAAACCTCTCAGCTTCCATCATTGAAATTGCTTCAAGAAATGCATCTTGATGCTCATTATAAATAGGTTTAGACTCTTCCACAATTTTAGGTACGTCTTTCTCTAATGAGGGGGGTAACTCCTTGGGAATATTTTTTATTTTTGTCTCAATGCCAAAAATATCTTGCACAAACATACGAATCATGCCCCAATTGTTTCTAAGCAGAATTTTTTCATTAACAGAGGCTGAAGACTCCCATAGTAAAAGATTATTTTTAAAAGAGATGTAGGAGATACTATGTTTAAAACACTCTCCTAATTCATAATTACGGTCATACATCTTTACAATTAACTCTTCAAAAAACTTTTTACCTTTATCTAAAGGTTTTTTAACTACTTTTGGAGGCTCTACTACTTTTTTCTCTATTTTTGGGGCTAAAGCCTCCGTCTCTGTAGACTTCAAACTTTGTTTAACAGTTGGCACACTAGCAACCGATGGCTTCAGCCTCGTTCTATCTTCTCTTTGTATCTCTACATCTTTTGTCTGTAATGCTTCCATCATTTTAAACAGAGTCAACGATAAAACAAACTCTCCATCAGAACCCATATTTAACAATGATTTGGATTCAGCCAACACTCTAAAAAATCGCTCAATTATCATTGGTGTAATTTTAGGAGAGCCACTTAATAGAATCTCTTTTAAATACAACATCAACTCATCAATAACCATTTCAGATTCAAATTCAGATGCTTCTTGAATAAACTCTAAAATTTTATGTTCATCTTTTGCAAAAATAGTATCAATCAAAGATTCCAATATAAAGGGTTCAATGATGCCTAACATATTTGTTACCGTCTCAATATTTATAAAGTTTTTAGAGTAGACAATAGATTGGTCAAGTAACGTTAATGCATCACGTACTGAACCTGCACCAGAACGAGCAATAATATCCAACGCATTTGTCTCATACGCTACCCCTTCTAAATTTAAAATATATGCTAGATGGCTTGCCAAAACCTTTTGAGGAATCTTTCTAAATCGGAAATGTTGCGTTCTACTCAAAATAGTAGCTGGTAATTTTAAAGGGTCTGTTGTAGCCAAAATAAACTTTACAAATACAGGAGGTTCTTCAAGTGTCTTAAGCAGAGCATTAAATGCCTCTTTAGTCAACATATGAACCTCATCAATAATAAATATTTTATATCGTGCTGTAGCAGGTTTGTATTTGGTATGCTCTATTAATTCACGAATATCATCTATTTTTCGATTTGATGCTGCATCCATCTCAATAATATCCATATGTCGTGACTCATTTGCCATTATACAATGAGAACAGATATTACAAGGCTGGGATGTTGTCCCTTTTTCACAAAGTAATGCCTTGGCAAAAATACGAGCTGTCGAGGTTTTTCCAGAGCCTCTTAAACCTGAAAAGAGATACGCATGAGAGAGTTTATCACTATCAAGTGCCAAAGAGAGTGTTTGCGAAACTGCCTCTTGACCAATTAAATCTTTAAAAGATGAAGGTCGATATTTCCGTGCTAAAGCTAATGACACATAAGACTCCTAATATAAAACAATTATTAATATTGTAGTCAAATTTTACTTGTGGTATAATTTATTAAAAATTTTTAAGGTGGTATCTATGAGATGGGAAGACCGTGAACAGAGTGATAATGTAGAAGATAGAAGAAGTAGTGGAGGCTTAGGAGGTAATTTTAGTGGGGGTGGCAGAGGTATGCCATCAATGGGAACAATAATGTTTCTATGGCCTCTAGTAAAACCTTTATTAAAAACAAAATTTGGCTGGGCAATTATAGGTATGGGTGCTGTTGCATATTTTTCAGGCTTTAATCCACTCTCTGCAATTACAAAAGGAGGCTCTCCTAGCATAGTAAATCAAAAAGCTGATGATAAACAAGCTCGTTTTATCTCAACTGTATTACATGATACCGAAGAGGTATGGAAAAGCATCTACAAAGAGCATGGTTCAACCTATAGAGAACCAAAGATGGTAATTTATCGTGGAAGTACAACGAGTGGATGTGGTCATGCTTCTGCACAAATGGGACCATTTTACTGCCCTGCTGATGAAAAAGTATATCTTGATTTAGGATTTTTTGACGAGTTAGCCAAAAAACATAATGCCTCAGGAGATTTTGCACAAGCCTATGTATTGGCACATGAGATAGGACATCATATTCAAAATATGGAAGGAACATTAAATAAAGTTCAAAAAATGAAACAACAAGTCCGAGGAGAAAAAGATGCAAATAAACTGCAAGTACGTGTAGAACTTCAAGCAGATTGTTATGCAGGAGTTTGGGCTCATCATGCACATAAACGATTCAATATTTTAGAAAAAGGCGATATAGAAGAGGCTCTACGTGCTGCTTCTGCTATTGGAGATGATACATTACAAAAACAAGCACAAGGATATGTTGTTCCAGATGCATTTACACATGGCTCTTCAGAACAAAGAGTTACATGGTTTAAAAAAGGTATCACAAGTGGAGATATTAAAACTTGTAATACAGGTTTATAATCATTGAAACCAAAAGAATGAAGGCAATCTCAAAAGATTGCTTCTCTTCTAAACTTATATTTTAGATTTAGCGTAAGCAATCCACTTTAGAAAATCTTTTGGACCAAAATAGCCTTCTGCTGTTGCCAAAGATGTTCCATCGGCTCTCATAAAATAGACACTTGGTGCATATTTAGGATTTAATCCATAACGTTTTGCTTCAGGGCTACCTTTTTGAACTTTAACCCAAACAAACTCAGATAAAGCATTTTCAACTTTCTCTTCGACAAAGGTCTCTTTTCGCATTTTTCTTGCCCATTTAGAAGCCTCTTTATCAACATACACCATCAACTGCTTTCCAGTTTGACGTGCATAATCTTTTGCAGATTCAACATCATACATCCAGACATCACTTTTGGTAGTAGATACCGTTGAAGTAACATGTGTACTTGAATTCATACCTAATTTCATTTTACTATCATCTATCCATAAATTAAAATCTTCTTTTCCTAAATAACCCTTAACTGTATTAACCACTTTAAATTTTGATGAAATAAAATATACTGTCGGTGTATATCGTGTCGAGGGTAAATATTTTTTTGCATCATCAGAATTTTTATCAGTAATTACAAATAGAAAATCTTTAATATTCTCTTTTACTTTTGAATCACTTAAGGTAGTTTTCTTCATTTTTGCACAATATTGACACTTTTCTGCTTTTACATAAACCATAATTGGTTTATGTTCTCTCTTTGCCTTAAGTAAGGTATCTTTTAAGTCTCCAGCAACCATTAGTATTGGCACAAATAAAAAAAGTGTGATTTTATTCATTGTCATCCTCTCCATTTAATTATTTATATTTAATTATTAATAGTGTATTATCATTATCTTAAAAGTATATTTTACTTCAACATTTATTTTATATTTTTTACATTTTTCGATGTAAAATTATTATAAATTATGTTAAATTATTATTTTTTACTTTTTTGAGGAATTCATTACAAAGGAATAAAGATGAAATTTATAATTTCAAAATGTTTTACACTAGGTTCAGTAATGTTAGTTATTTTAACATCATCTGTTTACGCAGGGGCTTCAAAAGTTGATAAAGAAGACGTTATACCTAAAATTAAAGCAGAGGATATTTCAAAGAAAAACAAAAAGTTAAAAGAAGGGAAAGCTTGTAACTTTGATGATTTAGAAGAGGCAGAAGGGGAAGAGTTCACTGAAATACCTATGGCACAAAGTATACCATGTGCAGATGTAGATTGTAAAAATCTAAAACCAGCAGTTCTTCATGACGACAATTATAAAAAATTGCCTGATACAGAAACAATTAAAGGTTGTGATTAATCGTCACACAAGTCAAGTAATCTACTTTACTTGACTTTATATTCTTTTTGCTATAATCCCTATAAAAAATAGGGCGTATACGTAGTATGAACTTTGAAACTTACCCATTTGAAAAACTCAACAATTTATTAAATGACATTCATCCCAATAGAGACTACTCTGAACTTAGTCTAACCATTGGAGAACCTCAATTTAAAACACCTCAATTTATTTTAGATGAACTAACCCGTTCATCCCATCTCTTAAACAAATATCCTAAAACATCAGGAGAGGAAGTTTTACGAAAAGGAATGTTAAAGTACTTAAAGAATCGTTTTAACTTAGAATTAAACAATCAACAAATTATTCCAACATTTGGAACAAGAGAAGTACTCTTTAACTTTCCTCAATTTCTACTTCATGATATAGATAACTCGGTTATGGCATACCCTAACCCTTTTTATCAAATTTATGAAGGTTCAGCAAAAGCGACCCGTTCAGAAGTGATTTATATGAACTTAACCGAAGAGAATAATTTTCAGCCCATCATCTCTGAAAAAGATTTAGCTCGATGTCATTTTGTTATTATAAATACACCAAATAACCCAACATCCTCTGCTATTTTAATAGATGAGCTAAAAAATTGGGTTCAATTGGCACTCAAATATGACTTTGTTCTTTTAAATGATGAGTGTTATATAGATTTATATCTGGATAAACCTCTTCCTTCTCTACTTAATGCAAGTGTTGAAGTGGGAAACTCTGAATTTA
>QNZV01000040.1 GCA_003978395.1 Sulfurovum sp.
ACAAATGTTATCTCTTTTAATCTTCATCCCAATGGTACTATCTCTGATTTACGCTTAAAAACACGTATTGGATATAGGGCTTTAGATGATAATACGCTCTCTTTAATTAAAACAGCTTATCGAGAGTACCCTTATCCAAGTACGACAACACGAATTATTTTTTATGTGACCTATTCGATTTATGGGTATTAACTATTTTTGCATTGAAATTTGGTTATAATTTCAACAATTATACATAGAAGGACAGACAATGGGTAGAGCGTTTGAATACCGTAAAGCAGCAAAAATGAAGAGATGGGGGGCGATGTCTAAAATTTTCCCTAAATTAGGAAAAGTTATTACTATGGCAGCTAAAGCAGGAGTTCCTGACCCTGATATGAACCCTAGACTTCGTACAGCTATTCTTACAGCAAAAGCTCAAAATATGCCAAAGCACAACATTGAAGCAGCGATTAAAAGAGCTTCGGGAAAAGACTCTATTGATATTCGTGAGATGCATTATGAAGCAAAAGGTCCTTATGGAACGCAATTTATTATTGATTGTGCTACCGATAACGGAACACGAACAGTTGCCAATGTAAAAGCAATACTCGTTAGAAATAAGGCTGAGATGCTTACCTCTGGTTCTTTAAATTTTATGTTTACACGTAAATCAGTCTTTACCTTTGATAAAACAGACGAAATGGATATTGAAGAGCTTGAGCTTGAACTTATTGATGCAGGTTTGGAAGAGATAGAAGAAGATGTTGAGCCACAAGAAGATGCTGATGATAAACAAATTGTTAGAATATTTGGAGCATTTGAAGCGTTTGGAGATTTATCTAAAGCACTTGAAGGGATGAATATAGAAGTGACTAAAGGGGAACATCAATATATCGCTAATATGCCAATTGACTTGAATGATGAGCAGATGGAAGAGCTGGATATTTTAATTGATAAACTTGAAGAAGATGAAGATGTTCAAGCTGTTTATACCAATATAAACTAAGAGTTGGTCGGTAATCCGACCTTATTTTTTCTCTTTACATTGAGCTTCTATATAAAAACTTCCAAATGGAATGAGTGAAGCTACAAAAAATATAAATGCCTCTTTTTTAGAAAAAGGTACTTCCTCTGTTGCCATAATCAGTTGATAGACAAATCCTATAAATAGAACTCCATGAATCATTCCTGCTATTTTGGTTGCTATTGGAAAACCTGCCATATGTTTTAATGGCATTGCAACAAAAAGTAAAAAGAGATACGAGAACCCCTCTATTTTATTAATAAGTCGAAACTTTTTCAATTCGGACACATTTACTCCTATTTTTTATTATCAGTATATCAAAAAAACATTAGTTTTCTCTTACACCCTAAATTTATTAACATTTGGCTAAAATTCCACTATTAATTATCAATAGGATAACAACAGTATGACAAAATCACTTCTTATAGAGATTGGTGTAGAGGAACTTCCTGCTATACCACTACTTAAAATTGTAAAAAACATAGAAAAATCATGGAAAAATATTTTAGATGAATATCGTTTGACTTCTGATTTTGAATTTATATATACACCACGCCGTTTGGTTCTTAAGCACGATTCTATTGCTCTAAAACAAGCAGACGATACCATTGAATTTTTTGGTCCACCATTGATGGTGGCGTTTCGTGATGGAGCAGTGACCAAAGCAGGAGAAGGGTTTGCTCGTAAGTGTGGTGTACGTTTTGAAGAGCTTGGACAATTTGAAAAAAATGGAAAAGAGTGTTTATATTTCAAAAAAGAGCAAAAGGGAACAGCAACCGTTGAACTTCTTGAAGAGATGCTTTTAAAGTGGTTAGATTCAATGGCATTTGGCAAAATGATGCGTTGGGGTAGTCGAACAGATGAGTTTATTCGTCCTATTCGTTGGCTACAAGTGCGTCTTGATAATGATTCTGTTGATGTTGCACTGTTTGGAGTAGAATCAGATACAAAAACTTTTGTTCATCGAATGGTTAACTTTGATGCAGTAGAAGTGCCTGATGTTTTAGCTTATAATCAGATTTTAGCCGATGGAAAAGTATCTCTCTATCCAAAAGATAGAGAAGTAAAAATCTTGGCTGAGTTTGATGAGCTAGAAGCAGAGCATACGATTACAATAGAGAGAGATTTAGAGCTTTTAGCTGAAATCGTGGCTATCACTGAAAATCCTAAGGCACTTTTAGGCTCTTTTGATGAGCTTTTTTTAGAGTTGCCTCCTGAAGCAATTATTACCTCTATGAAAGAGCATCAACGCTATTTCCCTGTATTTGAAAATAATAAATTAAGCAATAAGTTTATAGTTGTTTCCAATGCTGTAACCGAAGATTATACCAAAGTTATCGAGGGGAATGAACGTGTTTTAAAACCACGTTTGGCTGATGGTCTGTTCTTTTATAGAAACGATTTAAATCGTGGGCTGATTACCGATGGTCTTGAGAAGATTACTTTTATGGATGGGCTTGGGAGTTTAACCGATAAGATTAATCGTGAAAAGAGTATTGCAGGAAAACTCCTCTCTCTATACATTAAACAAGTAGAAAAAGAGACAAGAAAAAGTGAAACAGAACTGATTGCTTTGATGGATGAAACAGTTGCTTTAGCAAAAGCCGATTTAACATCTGAGATGGTGTATGAGTTTACAGAGCTTCAAGGTCTTATGGGATATTATTATGCAAAAGCTTTGGGTAAAGATAGTTTGGTTTCACAAGCAATTAAAGAGCAATATTTCCCATTAGGAGAGGGAGCAGAGCTTCCATCTTCTACTTTTTCAGCTATTGTTGCGATGTCAATTAAGCTTGATACATTAATTGGACTCTTCTCTGTAGGAAAAATTCCAACAGGTTCAAAAGACCCTTTTGCTCTGCGTCGTGCTGTTAATGGAATTGTTCGTATGGTTACGACTTATAATTTACCATTTAATATAGATGATATTTTAGAGATGCTTAATGAGCTTTATAGTGATTATGAGACTCAAAAGTTAAAAGAGTTTATCGTAGAAAGAGTTAAAAAATCACTACAAGCAAACCCTTCTGTAATAACTGCTGTTTTAGAATCAGGCGAGAGAGATATAAATGAGATAGTTAAAAAAGTCTCTGCTCTAAATTCTATTGTCTCTACAGAGAGTTTTAAAGAAGAGTTCTCTACCTTTAAGCGTGTGGCTAATATTTCAAAAGAGGTTAATTTGGACAATGAATTAACTGTTGATGTTGACTTATTTTCACAAAGCATTGAATCTGAACTCTATCATGAGTATAAAAAGAGTGTAGAAAAAGAGTACAACAGTTATGAAGAGAAGCTAAAAGCGATGTTTGCATTAAAACCAAAATTAGATTGTTATTTTGATGATGTTATGGTCAATGTAGATGAGGTTGTAATTAAAAATAATCGTAAAAACATGGTGGCTTCTATCTATAAATCATTCAAAGAGATAGCCGATATAAAAGAGATTTCTATCTAAAAATAATTGTTTCTATTAGTATTATAATAGGGACAGTTTAAAAGTAATAATATATATTTCTATAGGACTTAAATACTTAATTAAATTAATATATTTAAGTTTTAATTTAAATTCTATCGAATAAAATACTCATACAGGAAAAAATAAATTTAATAACTAAGGGTAGAAAAATATTATGAATAGAAATGAAGTGATAAAAATTGCAATAGAGCATGGCTGTAGAACCGTTAAAGAGTTTGCTGAATTTATAAGGTTTTATAATGAAGGTTTACGTGTTATTGATGGATAAAAAGAGAAAATCATTTTTCTCTTTTTTTATAAAAATCTTTTTTAAATTCTTGAAATGTTCCATTTAAAATAGCTTTACGCATCTCTTTCATGAGATTTAAGTAGTAGTAGAGATTATGAATTGTTCCCAATCTAAAATAGGTAATTTCTCTGGCTCTATAGAGATGACATAGGTAGGCTTTTGAATAGGTTTTACATACCATACAGTTACATTCAGGATCAAGAGTCTCATTGTCCTCTTTAAATCGTGCTGCCTTGATGTTTACTTTCCCATAAGAGGTAAATAGTGTACCATTTCGTGCATTTCTAGTGGGCATAACACAGTCAAACATGTCAACTCCACGTTCTACATTTTCTACCAAATCTTCAGGTGTTCCTACACCCATTAAATATCGTGGTTTATCTATTGGCATAAATTGTGTTGTCCACTCAACTGTATCGTACATCTCTTGGTTGACTTCTCCTACAGAAAGCCCTCCTATCGCAAAACCATCATAATCTAAAGCACAAAGCTCTTTTGCCGATTTCTCTCTAAATGCTTTGTCTGTACCACCTTGAATAATGGCAAAAATATTTTGAGTCAAGGCTCTACCTTGCTTCTGATTGGCTCGGTGATACTCTATGGACTCTTCTGCCCAACGGGTAGTACGCTCTATACTTGATTTTATACGCTCTTGTGTTGCAGGAAGTGCTACCAAGTCATCTAAAATCATCATGATGTCTGAGCCTAAGTTGTATTGAATATCCAAAACTTTTTTGGGTGTAAAGTAGTGGGAGCTTCCATCAATATGGCTTCTAAAGGTAATCCCCCCCTCATCTATTTTGACATTGTCCGAAAGAGAAAATGCTTGAAATCCACCAGAGTCAGTCAAAAAACTTTTTGGAAACTGTGTAAATCCATGTAATTTTCCCATCTTATGAATGACATTATCTCCAGGGCGTAAATATAAATGATAAGTATTACCTAAAATAATAGAAGGTTTAATAAAGGTTGCTAAATCAGTAGCATCAAGAGCTTTTACAGCACCAACTGTACCAACAGGCATAAAAACAGGAGTTTGAATGGTTGAATGTGCAGTTTTTATAGTACAAGCTCGGGCTTTTCCATCGGTTTTATCTAGTTGAAAATCCATTGTGTTATAATTATCCTTAATAAAAAATGTTATTATATCTAAAATGACAAGAAAGAGTTAAATGAAAAATGTATTAATCTTAGCAAGTGGGGAGATAGCAAAAGAGTTTGTACAGAGGGTTAGTCGAAGTCGTATTAATGAGAATCATTATTATATTTCATTTTCCAAAGAGTCTGCATCTGTAAAAACATGTATGGAGAATATTACCTGTATAAATATTGACCCCACCTCATATATGAGATTAAAACAAGTGATGTCTGATAAAGAGTTTAGAGTCGTTTTTATTGTAATGGAGGATAATACAGAGTCTTTATATACTTTAAAAAATATACGTATGATTGACCCTAAAATATTGGTAGTTTTTGTCAGTAGTGGTAATGACAAAATACCATTAGATGATGAAAATATTACTATTATTGATAGTAATGAGATTGTCGCAGGGACTCTTTATGAAAAACTACCTAATGTTCCAATAGTAGCTAAAAATATTGGCTTAGGAAAAGGAGAAATCATAGAAGTTCTTGTTCCTGTAGGTTCTAGTTTTGCTTTTCGTCATGTGGGTTCAATTTCACATAGAAAGTGGAGAGTTGTTGCTATTTACCGTAATGAAAAACAGATTTTACCCAATCCTGCAACCATGATTTTACCCAATGATAGATTAATTGTTATGGGGAACCCTATTGTCTTAGAAGGAGTCTATAAAAAGATTAATAGACGACAAGGTGTTTTTCCTGAGCCTTTTGGTCGAAATTTATATCTTATTTTGGACAGTGAATCTGAAAAAGAAGATATTCTGTTACAGATGAATGAGGCTGTTTTTCTCAGTAATCAACTCTCAAAAACAAAGCTTTATGTTCGTCTAATTTCTATTAATAACTTTGAACTGATTGAGGAGTTACGTGTTTTTGAAAATGAACATGTCTCTCTTTTACTCTCCTATGAAGATGAAAAAATTTTTCAAGATATTGATTATGATATAAGTCAATTTGATATTGGTCTGTTTCTTGTAAACAATAGACTTTTTTTTAAAAAAAATTATAAAGAGTATCTCTATGATTTAACACGCCCAATTTATCTTTTTGGAGAAAAGTCTCTTTATAATATAAAAGATGCAATTATCTTAATAAGTAATGAAGTAGAGATGGAATCACTCTCCTCTTCTGTTTTTGATTTCTCAGAGAGTTTGGGTCTTTCACTCTCTTTATGTGATTATAATCCAGAGGGGGATTTTGAAGAGAATTATAATATTATTGAACACTATGAATCAATATCAAGACTCTATAATTTAAGAATTACCATTGAGAAGAAACGTGTTAATCCTGTTCGTGAACTTTTGAAGAAAGAGAAAATTTTATATATTGCTCCTTTTTCAAAAAATATTAGAGATACCTCTTTTATTAGTTTTTTATCAACAGAAGTGAGTCATTATTTTTTATCAATAAAAAAACATCCACAACTTTTAATTCCTGTAGATAATTAATTGTCTATTAAGTCTTTTAAATATTAAGATAAGGTAAAATTAGAGTTATATTAATTCATACAAATAGGCTTAAAAAATCATGATTGTACCAATTCATTTAGAGAACCAAACAGCTATAAAATACGATGTTATTATTGATGCTCTACCAATACTAACATTTAATCGCAAGGTTGCTATTGTGACCAATACAACCGTTTCAGATTTACATTTAGAGACTCTATTATCCAAAATCAAAGCATCTGAAATTCATGTGGTTACTATTTCAGATGGTGAAGAGTATAAGACATTAGAGACAGTTGAGCATATATTAGATAATCTTTTTACCTTTAAATTAGATAGAAAATCTCTTCTTATTGCATTGGGTGGTGGTGTAATCGGAGATATGACTGGATTTACAGCATCGCTCTATCAACGTGGTATTGGATTTATCCAAGTACCTACAACACTACTCTCACAAGTAGATGCAAGTGTTGGTGGTAAAACGGGAGTAAATAATAAATATGGTAAAAATCTTATAGGTGCATTTTATCAACCGGAAGCTGTCTATATTGATACAGATTTTTTAAAGACTTTACCAAGGAGAGAGTTTTCTGCAGGTATTGCTGAAATTATAAAAATGGCTGTAATGTTTGATAGAGACTATTTTGATTTCTTACAAGAGGCAGATTTTTCAGATAAAATAGATTTGGAAAAAGTGATAGAACGCTCAGTTTCACTCAAAGCAGAAGTTGTTAACTTAGATGAGAAAGAGGCAGGTATTCGTGCTGTTCTTAATTATGGTCATACCTTTGGGCATGTCATTGAAAATGAGACAAATTACAAACAGTATCTTCATGGAGAGGCTGTAGCCATTGGTATGGTTATGGCAAATAGACTCTCTGTAGAGTTGGGTTTAATGTCCGAAGAGGAGTCGAATCTTGTTACAGAACTTTTGATTAAACATCAGTTACCTGTTTATTATGAGATTCAAGATGTAGATATTTTTTATGATAAATTTTTCTTGGATAAAAAATCAGCAAACAATAAAATAAAATTTATTTTAGCCAAAGGGATTGGTGGACATATGGTATGTGATGATATTGATATTAGTCTGCTTAAAAAAGTTTTATTAAGCTTTGCAAGGCTATAAAATATGAAGTTGTTTTTCATTTTATCTATACTTTTATATCAAATTATCTCTGCCGATTCTAATGTAACTGTAGCTACAGTTACAAATGAATTAAATATAAGCTCTTTAGAGAGCAATACAGTAAATGAAATAGCAAGAGAGAAGCTTGAAGAAGAGATTAAAGCCAAACAGGCAGAAGCACAAAAGGTAGCTTATGCGAAAAAACTTGCTGAGATTCAAAAAAGACGTTTAAAAGAGGAAGAGGAGAGACAGATTTTAGAAGCTCGTTTGACGGAGCTAATGGAAGAGAAAGATAAAATTGATAACTACTTAACCAAAGATAACCTCTGGAATAGAGTCTACTCAAATCATGAAACATATCAACTTTTGACACTTAGTCTATCTGATTTAAGTGAAAAGATTTCAGATATAAAAAAGAAATATCCACTTTCTCAAATAGATAAAAATACTTTAAAATCATACGAAGAGGGATATACTACTATTAAAAATAAGCTCTCTCTGTTAGAAGATTATAAAGATAACCCTTTTGAAAGTATGGTTAAACCTCCTAAGATAGATGAAATTCCTCCTATTACGAATCCTATTGATATTATTACTGCTCTATCTTTTGAAAAACAAGTTGAAAGTATAAATGATGATTATAAAAAAAGATACAAAACACTCGATGATGCTGTTGCTAAATTAACTCGAAAGAGTGAAATTCTACAAGAGATGGTTTTAAAAACAAGAGGAGAAATCTATAACAACTATGTTAAAGAGTTGCGAAATGTAGAGAATAAATTGATTGACTTCAAGAAGACAAGAGACTATCTACGAACAATAGTAGAGATATTTGATAGTAATGTATCCCAAATGAAATTCACAATTAAAAAAGGGATAACAGATGAGATAAAAAAATCTATTTATACTGGCTCTATTATTCTATTTTTACTATTGGTATTTCTTATTATAAAATACTTGGTTAAAAAATATATGTCTGAAAATGAACTCTATTATGGAACAAATAAAGTTATTAATTTTATATTTATAGCTTTGGTTTTTATAATTTTACTTTTCTCTTATTTGGAAGATGTTCACAACTTGGTAACGGTTCTAGGTTTTGCATCAGCAGGGATAGCTATTGCTTTAAAAGATTGGTTCATGAGTATCATTGGTTGGTTTGTTATTCTTATTTCAGGTTCGATTCATGTGGGCGATAGAGTTAAATTTGTAAAAGATGGTTTTGAGTATGTTGGGGATATTGTTGATATTTCAATTTTAAGAATTACACTTCATGAAGATGTAACGTTAACTTCTGTCTATAAAAATAGAAGAACAGGACGTATTATTTTTATTCCTAATAATTATATCTTTACAGACATGATTGCAAATTACTCTCATGCAGGTTTAAAAACTGTTTGGGATGGTATTGATTTTTATGTTACATTTGACTCTAATATTCTAAAAGCACAACAGATTTCCAAAGAGGTAACGCGAAAATATTCTAAGGGCTATACGGATATGACTAGAAAACAGTTAAATCGTCTACGAAGTAAATATAGTATGCGAAATACAGCTGTAGAGCCTAGAATTTTTGGTTTTATGGATACTTATGGTGTGCGAATATCGGCTTGGTATTTAACCAATGCCTACGCAACATTAACACTAAGAAGTACCATCTCTATGGAAATTTTATCTAAACTTAAAGAGGCAGATGATATTTTCTTGGCTTATCCAAGTCAATCTCTATATATTGATAAACCAGCACCAAAAAATCTAAAAGAGGAAGAAGAACCTCCTCTTCCTCCAACCCCTCCTACTCCAACAGGTAAATATAAACCCGATGATTGGGGTCTTTATTAAAATTTTGAATAAAAAGTGAAAAAAGTGAAAAAAGTATATTTTAAAACATTTGGTTGTCGAACCAATCAGTTTGATACCCAAGTAATGATGTCAAAATTGAAAGATTTTGAACTAACTATGAATGAAGATGATGCAGATGTAATTATGGTTAACTCTTGTACTGTAACGAATGGAGCAGACTCTTCTGTTCGTGCATATATCAATGGGCGAAATCGTAAAAACCCAAATGCTAAAATAGTTTTGGCAGGCTGTGGTTCACACTCAAAAGGTGAATCTCTTTTTGAAGATAAAAAAGTATTTGGAGTTATTGGACACTCTGAAAAAGAGAAGATAAATGATATTTTAAAGTATGAGAAACCTTTTTATCAGATAGGCGATTTAAAACATATAGATACTACTATAGTAGAAGAGTTTATAGGTAAAAGTCGAGCTTTTATCAAGATTCAAGAGGGGTGTGATTTTAGATGCTCTTACTGTATTATCCCTTCAGTTCGTGGAAATGCACGAAGCCATAGAGAAGAGGATATTTTACTTCAGATTAAAAAACTCGCTTCAAATGGATTTGGAGAGTTTATATTGACAGGAACAAATGTAGGAAGTTATGGAAAAGACCAAAACTCCTCTATGGCTAAACTTCTAAAAAAGATGAGTATGATTCGTGGAGTTAGACGTATTCGTATAGGAAGTCTTGAACCGATACAGATAGATGATGAGTTCAAAGAGCTACTTAATGAGCCTTGGATGGCAAAGCATCTTCATATTGCTTTGCAACATACATCGGATAAGATGTTAAAGCTCATGAATCGCCGTAATGAATTTCATACAGATATTAAACTTCTTGAAGAGATAGCCTCTAAAGGGTATGGAATTGGAACAGATTACATTGTAGGACACCCTGGTGAAGATGAAAAAGAGTGGAGAGAAGCGATTGAGCGTGTAGAGCGTTTACCATTGACTCATGTTCATGCATTTTCATATTCCAAACGTGACCATACTGTTTCAGCTACAATGAGACCTGAAATCAAAGGCAATATTGCAAAAGAGCGACATAGAGAGTTAACGGCAATCATTAAAAAGAAAAATTATGATTTTAGAAATCGTTACAATCAAAACTTAGAGGTATTGATTGAACAAGGGAGAGATGGAGTCTATCATGGTTATGACCAATACTTCAATAAAATAGAGGTTAAATCAGATGAAGATTTAACTTCAAACTGGATAACTATAGCAGAGGTAAATGTAGAAAATGATAAAAATATGGCAATCTATTAATAAGACTCTTCAGATTATTATACTGGCAGTTATTGCAGTATTTGTTATTCTCATCGTCTCTACTTTGGAGCAGAGTGCTGAACTTATTAATAAAAAACAAGCTTTAGAGAAAATTCATGATACTAAAACATTAAATAGAATTATGGTTAAATCTCCTTATATCTATCTATATACTGATTCAGGTACGTATAAAATTGCCGAAGATGCTATTGATAACAAAGAACTTTTTTCAAATGAAGAGAAGGATTGTTTAGTAGAATATTATGAAGAGTCAACAGAAACAATGGATTCTATACTGTTTATTGTATTGCTTTTGAGTATGTTTTATATCTTTTATATGATACGTGCCAGTCGTAAAACACAAATGGAGATAATGAATCAACAGAAACAAGAGGTTACAGAGACACCATTTGGAAAAGATACGATTCGGGCTATTAACTCTACTATCAACTTTTCAGATGTAGCAGGGGTAGAGGGGGTAAAGGAAGAGCTTGAAGAGATTATAGATTTTTTGCGTAACCCTTCAAAATATAGAGCTTACGATATTCGTTTACCAAAAGGAGTCCTCTTGGTGGGTCCTCCAGGTGTGGGTAAAACATTGATTGCCAAAGCTGTAGCAGGAGAAGCAGGTGTACCATTTTTTTACCAAAGTGCAGCCTCTTTTGTACAGATTTATGTGGGTATGGGTGCAAAAAGAGTTTCAGAACTTTTTAGTAAAGCCAAAGAGATGAGTCCGAGTATTATTTTTATAGATGAAATTGATGCTGTGGGTAAAAGCCGTGGTGGGCAAAATAACGAAGAACGAGAATCGACACTCAATCAACTTTTGACCGAGATGGATGGGTTTGAAGAGAGTTCAGGTGTTATGGTTATTGCTGCAACGAATAAAATAGAAGTCTTAGATGAAGCACTGCTTAGAGCAGGACGTTTTGATAGACGAGTTCACATTCCTCTACCTGATTTTTCGGAACGTCTTAGTACCATTAACTTGTATTTAAAATCGAAACAACATACCATTGATGTTGAGAAAGTTGCTCGAATGACTATTGGTTTCAACTCTGCAGCCTTAGCAACCCTTGTCAATGAAGCAGCGTTATACTCTCTACGTCACGAAAAGCCTATGATTACAGACTTTGATATAGAAGCAGTTAAAGAGAAAGTACTGTTAGGTAAGTTTAAAATACAGACTTTTACCGAATCAGAACGTCAAATCCAAGCTCTTTATCAATCAGCCAAAGCTGTTACAGCTTCATGGTTGGAGGTTGAGTATGAAAAGATAGGAATTGTCTCATCAAGCTTTATTCCTCATGGTAATGAGATACTCTCTAAAAGTATTTTAGAGAATGAGTTAAAAGTTCTGTTAGCAGGTCGTATTATGACTCAAAAAGTCTATGGAGAACTCTTCTCTAATGCCAAAGAGGATATACAGTCAGCCAAGATTCTAATTCATAGCATTATAGAAGATTTTGCTATGAGCAAAGAGTATTTTTCCTCAACTAATGAAGCCCAACAGATGCTTGAAAACATAAGTGATGAGGTTAAAAACCTTTTAAGTAAACTAGAGAGAGTAGTAGAGGAAGTTCGTGATTATATCTTGAAAAACGAGTCCATTACTTCGACCAAAACAAAAGAGATTATCAATGAAATATTTTAATGGTTTCTCTCTAGTTGCTGAAGAGGTTTTTTTTAAAGAGCAACTTCTCAACAATGATTTTACCGTTGCAGGTTTCTCCTACGGTGCAACCAAAGCATTGGAGTATGCTTATAAGAGTACCGAACGTATAGACCGATTAATTCTACTCTCTCCTGCTTTTTTTCAAAACCACAAAAAAAGTTTTGTACGTACCCAATTACGCTACTATAAAACAGATAAAAAAGCTTATACAGAGCAGTTTTTAAAAAATATTGCTTATCCTAGTTCTATAAAATTGGATGAATATCTAACTCAAGGCAGAGCAGAAGAGTTAGAAGAACTACTAACTTATTCATGGGACAGTAAGAAAATTTTAGAGATTCTAAAACGAGGCATTATTATAGAAGTTTTTATAGGAGAAGTAGATAAAATAGTGGATGCTCAGAAAAGTTTTGAGTTCTTTTCTGAGCTTGTGCCTTGTTATTTTGTTAAGGGTGTGGGGCATTTATTAAGCAAATGATAATAATTAAGCCTTGTATTCTATATGTGTACCTTGACTATAGTTAGGAACATTATCGTAGGTAAAGACTGCAAAGTATTTATCCATTTTTGTTGAACCAAAGTTGTCAAAAGTATAGTTATCTAAACCTGCATAGAGTTTAACTCCATCAAATGGATTTTTTGGAGTATTCCAACGGTTTCTAACAACGTAGTACCCGACTAAGTCATTGTCTTCAATTTTATCCCATGTCAATTTGACCAATTTATTTTCAACTTTACATTGAAGGTTTACAACAGAAGGAAGAGGGTGCTTGCGTCTTTTGATGTATTTAACCATTAATTTGGCTGATTTTTTGCCTTTGTGCGACCATTTAATAAGATGGTCACGAGAGAGAACAGAGGTAGGATGAATAACAAACTTTGCCTCTTCTCTATTTCGTTGTTTCTCTTCTAGGGCTAGTTTTGAGTAGTGGTCAAAGATAAAATGGTGTTTCTTTTTCTTTCCTAACTCGGCTGAACTTACTTCATAGCCAATAAACTCTATACGTTCACGCTCTAAAATATCTTGGTAACTAAACTCCTCTAAATCTACAAATTCAACGTTATAGCGAATATCAACAGTTTTTTTAACCGTAGAGGTGTTTGAAATCTCTATCCACGCATCTGTAATAATAGACTCATCTGGGTTGGGTAATTTTGATAAATCAAATGACATATAGGCATAAATCTTTTTATCATCTTTGTTAAAACCACATGCCATAGAATCTTCTGTAATATCTTCTGGAGCAATGGTCATTGAATTTTGTAACTCAATACTTATCTCTTCGCTTGGTATGGTATATTTAATATCAATAGAGGGTCGATAGTGCAGACCTCCTCCTGCATTTCCATATCCTAAATCAAAGACCATAACTTGTGAGTCACGACCAATGGGTAATTCTGTAGGTCCCTCTAGCTTTAAAATCATACTTCGTTTTTTTAATTGAGTTTGAATGATTTTTTTCTCAAAATCATTACAATCCCAGTGAGACCAAATACCTTGGGTTAGTTTTTCTGAAGGAATACTTCCTCCAATGGTTTTAATATGTTTTGCTTGATGTAGCTGTTCAAAATCACGAATGTTAGATATGGAGTCTTGGTCAATAATAGAGAGAGACCACTCTCCATACTTCTCTATTTTGGCAGAGACACGGTTCAAAGGATAGAGGGATACTTTGCTCTCTAAAATAATGGCATCTTCAGGAATAGAGCTTAAATCAAAACGCATTACACCATAAGAGATTCCTCTTCTTTGGCTCACTCCAACTTTGAGAGATTGTACCCCAAAGTGTCCATGATTGGCTTCAGGAGACTTCTCTGCAACGTAACCCACATCTGAAGCATACGGAAAGATGGTTCGTGAAAACTCTGATTCTCCAAGTAGTGTTTTAAGCTTAACTTTGGGAGCAAAAGGAGATTTGGTTTTTGAAAGTTTATTGATAGCTCTAATATAATAAAAATACATTGTTCCACTCTTTAAATTTTCATCATAAAAATTTTTATTACAGGTTGTACCTATGAGTGAAGAGTGGTTACAGGACATTTTATTATTTAAATTTCTATATATTTCAAAATAGACATTGGAATCATCGGTATAGTCCCATTTTAATGAACAACTGGTTGCTGAAAAAGAGTCTATTTCAAAATTACTTACACGTTTTGGTGCTGTTTGTCCATAGTTTTTAGCTTCTCCCAAAGCATAGAGTAGGGCAGGAATATTTTCGTTGACTGATTCAGACATATTTTGAATGTAATCTGGAATATTTCGTGTTCCTACCTCTACAACAATGGCTAAAATACCTTTTTCATAATAGTATTCACGACCTGAACCAGAGATAAGTTTTGTTGGTGGCTTTCCTCTATTGATTCCATATTTTCTACCTGTTATTTTATGGATATGATAGTTCATGTTTGCACACAGAGTATTCATATCTGTACCTTCTATCTCACTCTCATGATTAAATTTATGTGCAGGAAAGAAGACATTTCCCTGTGAGTGATAATCTAAAGCAATAGTAATGTTTGAATGTTCATCTACAAATTTTTTAATGGCTAATGTTTCAGGTTCCGAAAATGGATGAGGTCCACTATAGGTATTTCCTGCTGTAAAGGTTGATTTATTGTAGCCTACAGAAAAGTTTCGGTTTAGGTCAACACCAAAAGTTCCATCGCCATTATTTCTTCGATTTTTTCTCCAAAATGAGAAGTGTTTTCGACTATATTCAAACCCATCAGGATTAAGACAAGGAACAAGGTATAAAGTATTGTATGTAAGTGTTTCTATAATCTCTGGATTGTTTTGATGATTGCTCAAAATATAATCAATAAAATCAATACCCAACTCATGCCCAATCCACTCTCGTGCATGAGCTGTTCCTGTATAGAGTAGAGCAGGTTTTAGATTTGCATATGCAACATGTAGGCTTATTGTAGCTAAAAGTATTGGTCTATTTTCCCAAGTAGTACCAATATTTTCTACTGTAATTAAGTCAGGATATTTTTGGACACACTCTTCAAGAAAGGCACAGCCCTCTTCGTAAGATTTATATTGTTGTTTCATAGATAATTTCCCCTATGCTAAATTGTTTAAAATTTTAGCAAATTGTTTCCTCTATAGAGGTTAATAAGGCAAATTGGATATAATCACAAAAAAATATTTTAGATACAAAAGGTAACAATAATATGGCAATTAATACAGTTAGTTCAACAGAAGAGTTTAAATCATTAGTGGCAGAAGTAACAGGACAAGATGGTTATAGAGAGCCTATTGCTTTTGGTATTGCTAGAGTTGACAGAGGTCAAAAAAATGCAGATAAAGTCTTACAAGCAAATTACGCATTGATTAACTGGAATGAGAATTTTGGTTCAGCAGCTGTATTTATTAAAGCCATTCAAGAGGCAAATCATGTAGTTGATTTCTCGGGTTCAGAGTTTGTTACAACTTTGAATGATAATATGGTTAACAATGCAATTTCTGCCTTTGCACCATATCTTGGAGAAGCAATAGGGGATGCACACAAGAACGTGCAAGTTGTAAAAGCGTTAGCCTCAATAGAGGATATAGCAAAAGATTTTAGAATCTGTTTCTTGTTTGAAGATGCACCTGCTCAAAGTGTTGAAGCTGTATATTTAAAGCTTTATGCTCTTTCTCAACAAAAAGCTCCTTTACGAAGTTTAAATTTAGATGGTGCATTTGGTATTCTTTCTAATGTTGCGTGGGTTGGAAATACTCCATATGAATTAGAGTATTTAAGAGATAATGAGATAGAGATGAAATTAAATGCTACATTCCCAAATATTGACTCTGTAGATAAGTTCCCAAGATACTTACAACATATTATTCCTGCTGATAATACACGAATTTTAGAAGCGTCAAAAGTTAGAATGGGAGCTCAATTGGCAGGTGGAACAACTGTTATGCCAGGTGCTTCATACATCAATTTCAATGCAGGAACATTGGGTGCTGTTATGGTAGAGGGGCGTATTTCAAGTTCTGCTATTGTGGGTGCTGGGTCTGATGTTGGTGGAGGAGCAAGTATTTTAGGTGTTTTAAGTGGAACAGATGGTAACCCAATCTCTATTGGAGAAAACACTCTTTTAGGGGCAAACTCTACTTGTGGTATTCCTCTTGGAGATGCTTGTATTATAGATGGTGGTGTTGCTATTTTTGCAGGAACAAAAGTGAAAATCACTTCAGAACAATTGGCTCTTATCAATGAAGCAAATCCAGAAGCAGGTTTAGAATCACAAGAGACTTTTAGAGCAGATGCTCTACAGGGATTAAATGGTCTTCACTTTAGACAAAACTCTACAACAGGAGAGATTATTGTGAATCGAAGTACCAGAGAAGTAAAACTAAACAGTGAACTTCACTAAGGGGTAGATGTGGAAGAGCTGGATATTATTAAAAAAGTTTTTCTTTTGGGTGTTTCCAAAAGAGAAGAGGGCGAAAACATGCAAGAGACACTAATTAGTTTAGTCAATACGGGTATGTTTGATATGAAAGAGGGAAAACAGGTCTTGAAAGAGCTTCGTGATGCTAAATACATTGTAGGCGATAATCTTTCGATGACAGGTATTATCGAAGCAGATAAAGCAGAAAAAGAGTTTAAGCAATAATATTTGAATTTTGTAGGTTCGATTTTATCGAACAAGGGTTCAAATGGAATATTATGTTCGATGAAATCGAACCTACAGAAGAAAGGTTATAAATAATGCGAATAGATAAATGGCTAGCAGCCGTCAATGTAATTAAACGCCGTACCATAGCTTCGGATATGGTCAAGAGTGATGTAGTTTTTATTAATGGTATTAAAGCCAAAGCAAGTAAAAATGTAGCTATTGGAGATAAGATAACAATTGAGTATCTAAAAGGTGCAAAAGAGTTTGAAGTGTTACAAATTCCTACAACTAAAACCATTCCTAAAAGTAAAAAAGATGAATACGTTAAAGAGTTATCATGATAAAAACAGAAGAACAATTTGAAAAACTATTCAATAATGAACTAACATTTGATGAAGGTAGAGCTTTACTATTAGATATTTATAATAGAGGAGAGAGTTACGAAGATATTGCAACAGTTGCAAAAATTATGCGAGAACACTCTATCAAACTACCAATATCCACAGAGCTACAAGATAAAGCCATAGATATAGTGGGAACAGGTGGAGATAAGAGTGGAAGTTTTAATATCTCTACAACCGTTTCACTTCTCTTAGCTTCACTAGGTTCAGTAGTAGCCAAACATGGGAATAGAAGTATCACTTCTAACTCTGGTTCAGCAGATGTGTTGGAGTCTTTGGGAGTAAATTTAAACTTAGAGCCTCAACAGCAGATAAAGATGCTAGAAGAGACAGGATTCTGTTTTATTTTTGCAATGAATCATCATCCTGCAATGAAGCATATTATGCCTATACGAAAATCAATTAATCATCAGACTATTTTTAATATATTAGGTCCATTAACCAATCCTGCTGGGGCTAAAAAATATCTTTTGGGAGTATTCTCTCCTGATTATGTGGAAAGAATGGCAAAAGCAGTACTGGAACTTGGAGCTACAAATGCTTTTGTTGTTAGTAGTAGTGATGGAATGGATGAACTCTCTCTCTCAAGTAATACCCACTTCGCTTATGTTGGAGGAGGACTCATATCTTATGGTCTTATAGAACCTCAAAAGTTTGGCTTTAATAGAGCTTCAAAAGAGGCAATCTTGGGTGGTAATGCTACAGATAATGCCAAAATAACACGAAATATTTTTGAAAATAGAGCGACTGATGCTCAACGAGATATTGTACTGCTAAATGCAGGATTTGCACTCTTTGTTGATGGTAAGGCAAGAGACATGAAAGAGGCTTTTGAAATGGCTCGAATGGGGCTAGAGAGTGGTAAAGCAAAAGAGCATTTAGAGTTTATCTCTAAAGTCTCAAACAGACTATAATGAGAGAGATAATAGCATCAGAGGATGAGTTGGATGTTGTTGTAGAGTATCTCAATAGTACTGTTCCAAAAGATGCTATTATTTTCTTGGTGGGAAACTTAGCTTCAGGAAAAACAACATTGACCTCCAAAGTGGCAAGAATAAGGGGTATCAAAGAGGAGATTACATCTCCAACCTTTTCTCTGCAACAGTGTTATAGTGAAAATCTTTACCATTATGACCTATATCGTATAGATAACTCTGAATTTATGGAACTTGGACTTTTTGAAGAGTTCGATAAAGAGGGATGGCATATGGTTGAGTGGGGAGATGATGCTTTAAAAGCATTTTTACAAGATGTTGGATATGAACTCTTTACGGTAACGATTGTTCCCTATAAAGATAGACGAAAATATACTATAGAAAAGAACTAAAAAAGGTCTTTATGATGGAAACATACACGCTAGAAGCCAAACATTTATCAAAAGTTATTAAAAAAACGCAAATTGTACACGACGTTTCAGTCAAAGTCTCGTCTCGTGAAATTGTAGGTCTTTTAGGACCTAATGGTGCAGGAAAAACAACCTCTTTTTATATGATTTGTGGTTTAACGGATGCCTCAACAGGCTCTGTCTATATAGATGAGGTGGATGTGACCAAAATGTCTTTGAGTACACGAGCAAAAATGGGTATAGGATATTTACCTCAGGAATCAAGTATCTTTAAAGACCTATCAGTTGAGGATAATCTCTTTATGGCAGCTGAAGCGATGAAGTTGGATGATACGGTAGCAACTAAACGTATAGAAAACTTATTGAGCCTTTTTAATATTCAACCGATTCGTAAACGCTTAGGTATTCAACTATCTGGTGGAGAGAGACGACGTGTAGAGATAGCACGAGCATTGGTTGCTGAACCAAAATTTTTGTTACTAGATGAACCTTTTGCAGGGGTTGACCCTATTGCTGTTGAAGATATACAAGGAATTGTACGAGAGCTTATCAAACTAAACATGGGTGTCTTGATTACCGACCATAATGTTCGTGAGACCTTGGGAATTTGTGATAGAGCTTATGTTATGAGAGCAGGAGAGATGTTGGCAACAGGAACAAGTGAAGAGATTAAAAATAATCCAAATGTTATTAAATATTACTTAGGAGAGAATTTTCACTTTTGATAGCTGTAACCAATATACACAATTATGGATTGATAGCTCTTCACACTCTTGCTTAAGCTCGATTTATAAATAGTATAACGAAAAGCAAAGCCTTTCTAAGTTATAATCCCCAAAATATTTTGTAACACAGGATGGATAAATGGAAGGTGTATGGACTTTTTTAGGTGTCATAACAGGACACGGAACAGCTATGGTTGTAGCACACTTAATTTTAGTAGTAGGGATAATACTCCTTTTAGCTAAAATGGCATCGGCAACAATGAGAGCCGTACCAGTAGGTACGCAAAATTTTATGGAAGCATTTATTGAAGGTGCTATTTCAATGGGTAAAGATACCATTGGTGAAGAGAAAGCAAGACAATATTTACCACTTGTATTAACTGTTGGTCTTTTTGTTCTTATCTCTAACCTTGTTGGAATTATCCCTGGTTTTGAGTCTCCAACTTCAAATATTAACGTAACATTGCCTTTAGCTCTTGTAGTATTTATCTACTATAACTATGAAGGTATTAGAGTAAATGGCGTGAAAAAATACTTTGGACACTTTATGGGACCCGTACCAGTACTTGCTCCGTTAATGTTCCCAATTGAGATTGTTTCTCATATTTCAAGAATTATTTCATTGTCATTTAGGCTTTTTGGTAACATCAAAGGGGATGACCTCTTCTTATGGGTTCTTTTGATGCTTGTTCCACTATTTGCACCACTCCCTGCGTATTTATTGTTAACATTTTCTGCACTATTGCAGACGTTTGTATTTATGATTCTTATCTACGTTTACCTTGCAGGTGCAGTAGCTATTGATGACCACTAATTTTTTTATGATTAGTGTTTTTGATAAAGAAGTTTAATATGAAATTGATAACACCTTCTTTATCTCTTTTGATAAATTTTTTACTAGGTGCATCTTGGGCTTTTGCCTTTTTAGGTGCATTTACTCTCTTCTTTCTTTTTCTTCATATTGGTGTTTTTTATTCACTGTTTGGCTCTTTTATAGGTGCATTACCTGGGCTATTTTTTGTATTGCTTATTGAATATTTTTTAATGAGACAAGAGAAATTAAATGAATTAAAGAGACAGACAAAGTTACTTGAAGAGCTTGTTGCTCAAAATAGGTCATGATAGCGTACGCTATTACTGACCCCTCAACCCTAAATTTTCATAATCTAAAAGCAGATATAAAACGCTTTGCAACTAAAGCAGGGATGATTGTTTATCGAGATAAATTAACATCAAACTATATAGAAAATGCAAAGAAGTTTATTCAAGAAGCAAAACAATACTCTTTTTCTAAAATACTTTTACACTCAAATTATAGGTTAGCTTATAGCTTAAATGCAGATGGTGTTCATTTAACATCAACTCAATTTGATGATATAGCAAAAGCAAAAGATTTAGGACTCTTTGTGGTTGTGAGTACGCACAGTTTAGAAGAAGCCCTCATTGCTCAAAGTTTTGGTGCTGATATGATAACTTTTAGTCCCATTTTTATTACACCAAATAAGGGAAAACCCAAGGGTATAAAAGAGCTTAATAGAGTAGCCTCAAAGCTCTCTATTCCTCTTATTGCTTTAGGTGGTATTATTACCAAGAAGCACCTATCTTTATGTAAGAAGAGCAAGGCAGAGGGCTTTGCTTCTATTCGTTGGTTCTCTTAGTAATCTAAACTTTCTAGCTTTTTTTGATAGGCTCTTACTTTTTTTTCGAACTTAGCTAACTCTATCTCTTCTTTGATATTCTCTTGCTCTATCTGCTTTAATCGTCGACTAACATCTTCTACTGTTATTGGTTTTGCCTCTGAAGAACTTTTTACTTGTTCTGATTGTGGTAATAACATAATAGGCTCTTCTTTAATACTCTCTTTATCAGATAAATTGTTATCTGCATAACTTAAATTAGATAGAATTATTAACTTAAGCATTATTGTCGAAATTTTATATTTTTTCATGCTAAACTCTTTATATCTTAAATTTTCCAAGTTTGACTCTTAGAATAGTATATTTTAACATTTTTTACACTTATTTAAAATTTAATATTATCAATTAATACAGTATGAATTGTGAAATTATCTGTAGATTATAAATAAAACTTAGATATTATCTCAGATAAAAAGAATAAAATAGGTATAAAAATAAGGGTACTCAATAGAATAAGTGTTGTAACATCTTGGGGTTTACAGTTGTAAAGAGAAGCCAAATTAATATTTGCAACGGCTATAGGAACCATCATCTCCATTAGGATAATCCCTTGTACAAATAGTGACAAATTTGTAAAACTCAAAATAAATAGTGTAGCTAAAGGAATTAAAATAAACTTTTGGCTCATAACTGTTATAAAGATAGACTTTTTTATATTTGTTAGTTTAATACCATAGAGGAAAGTTCCAAGTAAAAAAAGTTGTAAAACAATACCTGCATAGGCTCCCATTTTAAAGAATTCTTGAATTTGTATCGGAATCTCAATCCCATTTATATTAATAATTATAGCAATAATAGAGGCTGGCATAATAGGGATTTTAATAATATTTAAAAGAGATTTTTTAATAGAAAATGAACCCCTAGAATAGATATATACACCTAAAATATAAACCACAAAAATATTGGCTATATTAATGAGTGTGGTATAGATAACAGACTCCATTCCAAATAGGGCAATACCTAAAGGAATACCTATGTTTCCTGTATTTCCTACAAATCCTGCAATTGTTACAATGGCTCTCTCTTTTGGGTCTTTAATAAGCTTTTTACTTAAAAAAATAGTGGGTAGAAGAAGTATAAAAATAATACCTATGTAGTAGAGTGGTACAATAAAATGTTCTGCAGATAGGTTGGCTGTAGAGAAACCCCATATGGTTACAAAAGCTTGTAAAAAATAGACTGAAAAGAGTGTTAATGTTTTAGAATCCATCTCCTCTTTAAAGATTCGTTTGGCAATATAGCCAAGAAGTATAAAAATATAGACAAAAATAATGGAGAGTAGGGTTTCAAACATAGAAGGTAGACCTGATTTTTAAAGAAATAATACTATAATCTTGCAAAAAAATAAAGGTATTTCTTGGAAGATACATTAACAAATCTTAGTACATGGGGTTATTTAGCGTTAGCATTTTTCTCTTTTGGAGGTTCTCTTATCGTTGTAGCAGCAGCAGGAGTTTTGTCTTTTATGGGAGAGATGAATCTTATTGTCTCTCTATTAATTGCTATCACTTTTAATTTTGTAGGAGATATGTTTCTCTTTTATTTGGGTAAGTATCATAAAGAGGATATTAAACCCTATTTTGAGAAGCATAAACGTAAAATTGCACTCTCTACACTTATATTGCGAAAATATGGAGTATGGGCCATTTTTATTCAAAAGTTTCTCTATGGAATTAAAACATTGATTCCTATTTCAATGGCACTATCTCGTTATGACTTTAAAAAATTTGGATTTTATAATGCCTTGGCATCGCCTTTTTTTGTATTGGTAATTATGTTAAGTTCATACTATGCAGGAGACAGTATTAAATCTCTTTTTGAAAGTTTCAAAGAGTATCCTTGGGTTCCTTTTGTTGTTTTGGCTTCTCTTCTTGCTACTATGTGGTATTCTATGGTACACTTTACTAAAAGGAGATAAGGATGAAACTACCTACTATTATACTGCTTCGTCATGGTCAAACTTTGTGGAATGTCGAGGGGCGTTATCAAGGTCAGTTAAATTCTGATTTAACAAGCTTAGGAAAAGAACAGGCAAAAAACAATGCTCTAAAAATAGTTAAAAATATTGAAAAATTTAGCTTGGAACAAAATGCTTTTAAATTTTTCTCTTCTCCTTTGGGTAGAGCAAAAGAGACAGCATATATTATCTGTGATACTTTAGGATTAGATAGAAAAAATATTATTTTTGATAATAATATTCAAGAGGTTAATTATGGAATATTTGAAGGTAAAACAAAAGAGTTTTGTAAAGTAACCTATGCGAAAGAGTTTCAAGAGAGAGAAGTAAATAAGTGGTCGTATACTTTAGAAGGTGGAGAGTCTTATGAGACGGTTACAAAACGAATTCATCTTTGGTTAGAGCGTGTCAAAGATGAAAAGGTAGTGATTTTGGTAGCTCATGAGATGATAAATCGTGCATTAAGAGGAATTTACTGTTCATATGATAAAAAAAAGATGCTAAAACTACGTCAAAAGAATGATATTGTTCTAAAACTTGAAAATGGTCAAGAGAGTATAGTTGAGTAAAACTCTTTTTACTCTCCTAAAAATAAAGATTTGATTAATAATTAAATAAAGATTAAAATAATTTGGGTATAATCCACTCAAATTATGCTTACAAAAATCCACTACCCTATCTAAACAAGGAGTACTACTCTTGGCTGCAAAAGACATCAATAAAAAACTAGACGAAATATTTAAAGGCTCTAAAAAAGCAAATTTTCTTACTTTTGAAAATATTGCAAAAGAGTTTGACAAACAACCAACTCTTGTACAATCACGTAAAATATTTAAATTATCCAAAGAGAATAAGGTAGAGCTTGTTAGCTCTTCAGAATATGCGAAACATCTCTCTGCTACCGATAAGAAAAAAAGGGCATTAGCTAGAGAACAACAAGCTTTAGATGCAGATGAAGAGGGCTTTGATTTCTTAAAAGAGAAAGAGCTTTTAGAGTGGAGTCGTTCGGATAGTCCTGTTCGAATGTATCTCCGTGAAATGGGGAAAATCCCTCTCTTGACTAAAGATGAAGAGATTTTCTTAAGTCGAGAAATCGAAGCAGGAGAAGATGTTATCTTGGATGCTATCTGTTCTGTTCCTTATCTTATTGATTATATTTTAAATTATAAAGAGCCTCTACTAAACAGAGAACGACGTGTAAAAGAGTTGTTTAAAAGTTTTGAAGATGAGAAAGATACCTCCGATGATAAGGCAGAAGAGACTGCTGAAGAAGCCAGTACCAAAGCTGAAAAAGGTGCTAATAAACGTGTAAAACAAGTTGTCTCATCATTTAAGGCATTAGATAAAGCTAAAAAAGATTGGTTAAAAAATCATGAAGAGCTGGAATTGATTTTAGAGAGTGATGAATCTGATGATAAAAAACTTCATGAGCAGATGAAAGTTGCTTTTAAGAAGCAACAGGTAAAACAGGCACTAATTGATTTAGGACCAACTTCTAAATTGATTAATGAACTTGTTAAAGCGATGGAAACAGCACTTAAAAGTGATGATGGTTTTGATAAAGAGTTAAAAAGATTGGAATATAAACTTCCACTTTTTAATGATACATTAAAAGTCAACCATCAAGAGATTTTATCTAATATTTTAGAGATGGACAAAGAAGACATTAGTGACTCTGTACCTGAAACGACAATGGTTAGTACGTATGTTGAGATTAAAAAACTTTTTGAAACTCGAGAAGCGAGTAAAGACAGTTTTGATTTAGATCCTGAAAAACTAGAAGAGATTCTAGGGCAAATTCGTCGTGGTAAACACCGTTCTGAGATTGCAAAAACGAGAATGGCAAAATCAAACTTGCGTCTTGTTGTATCTATTGCAAAGCGTTATACTAACCGTGGTTTACCGTTCTTGGATTTGATTCAAGAGGGAAATATCGGTCTAATGAAAGCTGTTGATAAGTTTGAATACCAAAAAGGGTATAAATTCTCTACCTATGCTACATGGTGGATTCGTCAAGCGATTTCAAGAGCTATTGCCGACCAAGCACGTACTATTCGTATTCCTATCCATATGATTGAGACGATTAACAGAATCAATAAGATTATTCGTAAAAACCTTCAAGAGACAGGTAAAGAGCCAGATTTAGATACCATTGCTAAAGAGGTTGGTCTATCGGTTGATAAAGTTAAAAATGTTATTAAAATTACCAAAGAGCCTGTAAGTCTTGAGACTCCTGTTGGAGATGAAGATGATGGACGATTTGGAGATTTTATTGAAGATAAAACAACCATTAGTCCATCGGATGCAATCTTAAAAGATGATTTAAACAATCAAATAGATGAAGTTCTTGACCAGTTAAATGAGAGAGAGAAAGCTGTTATACGAATGCGTTTTGGTCTATTAAGTGATGAGAGTGATAGAACACTAGAAGAGATTGGAAAAGAGCTTTCAGTAACTAGAGAGCGTGTACGACAGATTGAGTCATCTGCCATTAAAAAATTAAAACACCCAAGAGTAGGGCGTAAGCTTAAAAACTATATAGAGGGGTAAACCTCTCTATATACAAACTGCTTGTTTAAACTTCTCTTGATTAATCTTTTTGATTAATTTTAGAGAAAGTTCTTCATATCGCTCTTTATCCATATCAATTTTTGTTAATAACTCTTCTACGGGTTCACTGTTTGCCCAAGTTTTTAACACTTTAAACTCTTTTTTTGTAAGTTTTACTTTTAAAATTTTACTAAGCTCATCCTCTTTTTTTATTGGATTTACTAAAATTCTTATATGTTTTTCTAATTCGTCCATTAGTGGAGTAGTTTTATCTGTCATTTATCTTTCTCGTTTATATTTAGTGTATTCTTCATCTATCTTATCTTGCATTCTCTTTTCCATTTGTGCATACCAGTTTTTATCTTCACTATTTACTTTGAATGTCTCTAAGTAGCTAATATGAACAGTAGCCGAGTGAGCAGTTTTATCGTGTTCATTTAGAAGTAATTTACTATTCGTAATAATAATAGGCTGTATAGATAAATTTAGTTTGTTTGCAATAATGCGTGTGCCACCTTTAAATTTTAGAAGATTTTGTTTGTCGGTTCTTGTTCCTTCTGGAAAAATAGCAATAACTCTACTACTCTGCTCTTTTGTCTCTTTAGCATCACGTAATAGCTTAATTAGACCACCTTTATCCTCTCTATTAACTTCTATCATCTTTGGTAATTTCAATAGATAACCAAACCATGGTGCATCAAAAAGTTGCTTTTTTGCTACCCATCTTAAATCTGTATCCTCTGCTGCCTCTATAGAGACAATATCTATAATCCCCTGATGGTTCATAACAAACATATCTGCTGAATTGTCTCTTACTCCATGAGTAATTATTTTTCCACCAAGTAGAAATATAATAACAGAATTCCAATAGTGAAGAATTTTGCTCTCTTTTCCTTTGAATAGCATCATTAGAGGAACCATAATACCTGCAGCTATAAAAGATATAGTTGCAGCACCATAGTAGAATCTAATTTTCGCAAAGATTTTCATTTTTTATCCATCCTGTTGTACCATTTGTATATTTAATTTTTACAAATTTATTACGCTCTGCTAATTTAGTCGTTGTAAATTTCTTATCAATATGAAGAATGGTTGTACTCGTTGATGTAGGTACAATATAGAGTGGAGAACCCTCTTTAACACAAATGGTAGCAAGTGTTGTATAAAAAGTTAAAAGAATAGCTGATGAAACAACGGCCAAGACCAAGTAGAAGAAGTCACGTTTCCAAAGGAATAGTAATAAAAATATTGTACTTAAAATGGTTAGAAGATACTTTTTAAGTTTTTCAAAACTATCATCTTTAGGGTTTAAGTCTGTCTGTGCAGCTACTGTTCCATCATGAATTTTAATCTTTATAGATTTTTCTACAAAAGTCTCTTTTATCGTATCAAAATAGGTAAAGGTTAACTTCTTTTGTTTTGCAGGGAGTACAATATAGTAGTCAATTTCCATTTTTGAACCAATACGCTTTGCATTTTCAACACCATCTTTTAGTGCAGAAGGGATATAAATATCCTCCAAATTTGCATCATGTGCCTCTAAAGAGATAGCAATAAGATTTGTATCTCCATCAAAAATAGAGACTTGATGGTTTTTAATTTTTAGACCTGAAGCGATAACTCCTGAAAAGTTTTTGGCTTTAGGTAATTTTTTTACAGGTATCTTTACACCATCGAGTACTTTTTTATTGCCATTGAATGTAACTGTTATTCTTGGGATTATAAATAGTCTATCGGTAGTTTTAAAATAAAAAGTATAAAAAGTTTTTGTGCCATTCTTAATGATTTCAGGATTTTTTAAAAATGGAGTTTCATCTCCTAAAAAATTAAAATTTATGGGTGTCTCTTGAGCTGAGGAGTTTACTAAAAAGCTTATAGGAAAAATTTGTTTCTCATAAACCTTTTTTGGAACATATGAGAACGCTACATCATCTGCATGAAGTAGCGAAAAAAATGTTGAAAAAAAGAGTATAAGAAGTAAAAAATATGATTTTATACTTTGCATTAAGCGATTAGTCCTTCTAACATTTTTATACCATCATCTGAACCTAAAATTGTCTCCAATGCACGTTCTGGATGAGGCATTAGTCCAAATACATTTTTGTTTCTATTGCAAACACCTGCAATAGAAGTAACTGAACCATTTACTACAACATTTTCTGCTTTTTCATCACAATATCGTACTAAAATTTGTTCATTGGCTTCTAACTCTTTGAATCCCTCTTCATCAATATAATAGTTTCCATCAGCATGAGCAATGGGAATATTTAAAACTTCATTTTTATCACATTTTTGTAAAAAATCATTGCTATTGTTAACAATTTTTAGTGTTTGAAATTTTGAAATAAAGTGAAGTCCAATATTTCTTTTTAATGCACCAGGTAAAAGACCAATTTCAGTTAAAATTTGGAAACCGTTACATATACCTAAAACTTTTCCACCATTATTTGCAAAATTAATAACATCTTGCATAATAGGAGAGAACTTAGCAATAGCACCAGAACGTAGATAGTCACCATAAGAGAAACCACCTGGAACAACTACTAAATCAGTGTTTTTAGGAAGTGAACTCTCTTTGTGCCATACAACAGTTGTGATGCATCCAAGTTTTTCAAATGCATACTTGGTATCTAAATCACAGTTTGTTCCTGGAAATTGTAATACAGCTACATGTTTCATTATATTAACTCTATAGTATAGTCTTCTATTACTGTATTTGCTAAAATCTCTTCAGCCATCTGTTCAACCTCTTTCATTGCATCATCTTTATTATCAGAAGTAAGTTTGAGAACAATCTGTTTACCCATACGAACATCTTCAACTCCTTCAAAATTCATTGCATCAAGAGCATGATGAATTGCTTTACCTTGAGGGTCAAGAACCCCTTCTTTTAAAAATATATTTACGATTGCTGTCATTTTTCTTTCCTATTTTTGTTTATAATATTTTTCTGTTTATGAAATAGAGGGCAGACACGGAGGTCGCCCCTACATGTTATTTGTTGCCTAAAATTCTGTTTAATACTTCTTCATAAGCTACTTTTAGTCCACCAAGACCTTTTCTAAATCGGTCTTTATCCATACTTTCGCCTGTGTTTGCATCCCAAAATCTGAAGTTGTCAGGACTTAACTCATCAATTAAAATAATATTTCCATCAGTATCTCTACCAAACTCTAGTTTGAAATCAACAACGGTCATCTCTTTGTCTGCAAAAAACTCTTGCATTATGCTATTCACTCTTCTTGCCATAAAACGGATATAGTCCAACTCATCGGTATTTTTTACCAGTTCTAAAATAAGGCAGTGTTGGTCATTGAGTTTTGGGTCGCCGAGTTCATCGTTTTTATAATCAAACTCTACTAAAGTGAATGGAAGTGGTTTCCCATCTTCGATTCCAAGATTTCTACTTAGAGAACCTGTAGCAATATTTCTAACAATTACCTCAATAAGAATCACATCACATTTTTTATGTAACATATTGTTATCATCTAACATCTCTACAAAGTGTGTTGGAACACCTTTGTTTTGAAGTACTTTAAATAGTTCTGTAGAAATTTTGTTGTTTAATGCACCTTTTCCCTCTTCACTTGACTTTTTTTCGCCATTAAATGCAGTTAAATCATCTTTAAATTCTGAAATAAGAAGCGTGTCATCTTCTGTATACCAGATTTTTTTTGCTTTACCTTCATAGAGTAATGCTGTTTTTTCCATTTTTATCGTGTCCTTATAAGTTGTTTGTAATCATAAGTGCTTTTAAAATATCAACAGCACTTTTTAGTTGAGCATCTTTATAAATCTGCTCTTCTGTAATAATTTTTTTATTTTTGCTATCATCCTCTTTTGTTTCAGGAATCCCATCTACTTTTTCAAGTTCACTCTCAAGATGTTTTTGTAAATCTTTCTCTTTGATAGAGATACCCTCTTCAGCTTTTTTAACCTCTCCATAAGAGACTTCAACATCAGGTGTTACTCCAACTGCTTGAATGGTTCTTCCACTTGGTAGGTAATATCGTGCAATGGTTAGACGTAACGCTTCATCTTGGCTAATTGGCATTACAACTTGTACCGAACCTTTACCAAATGTTTTTTTACCCACAATAACAGCACGTTTATGGTCTTGTAATGCACCAGATACAATTTCACTAGCACTAGCAGAGCCACCATTTACTAAAATAACAAGAGGAGTTTTGCTGTCTGTATCTTTACGTGTTGCATTGTAAATAAGATTCTCTTCAGGGATTTTACCTTTTTGACTTACAATTGCTCCCTCTTTAACGAACATATCTACAACACCAATAGCTTGATTTAGAAGTCCCCCTGGGTTATTTCTAAGATCAAGGATAATCCCTTTTGTATTCTTATTCTTTTTAATCGCTTTTCGCATTCCATCTACAACTTTTTGGTCAAAAGAGGTTACTCTTAGGTAGAGAATATCATCCCCAATAGTTTTAGAATAGACGGATTGAATCTCAATAATATCTCTGACAATTTTTATTTTTAATGGTTTTGTTTCGCCTTTTCTAACGATGGTTAATTGAATAGGCGTATGAGGTTTACCACGCATAAGAGATACAGCTTTATCAATGGTCATACCAATGGTTGCTTGGTTGTCAATTTTTAAAATAATATCAGCAGCTTTTATTCCTGCTTTATCAGCAGGAGTTCCCTCTAGGGGAGCAATAACGGTTAAAGCCCCATCTTTCATACCTACAGTAATTCCTAAACCACCAAACTCTCCATGAGTTTGTACTTGCAACTCTTTTGTCTCTTTTTTATCCATAAATGATGAGTGAGCATCAAGATTAGAGAGCATCCCTTTTAGGGCATTATTTATTATATCACTGGCATTAATATCATCAACATATTGTTCTTCTATCAGCTGTACAATTCTTGTAAATTTTAAATAAGCTTCTAATTTTGAAGTATGGATACTTTGTTCGTCAAAATTATTTGCTTGAGCAGAAGTTGCAAAGATAAAAGAGGCAGTTACCGTAGAAAGGAAGCCGAAGAGTATTGCTTTTTTGTTTTTAATTATCATGTTAGTTGTTATTAATCCAATCATTTTTATAAGAGCTA
>QNZV01000039.1 GCA_003978395.1 Sulfurovum sp.
TGTTTGGGTTTGAAGAGTGCGAGAAGGTTTTGCTGGGGCTTCGGTGTTAAAAATATAAACGACTGTAGGGGCGACCTCCGTGTCTGCCCTCTGTTTGATTCATTTTACAACCTAATTATGATAAAATACGTTCATTATTATTAGGACAAGAAACGTGAATAAAAAAATATTAACAGTAACCTTACTCTTGGTAGGATTACTAGGTTTTACAGGTTGTTTAGATGATTTAAATAGAGAAAAAAAGCCTGAAAAAGAACTGCTTTCGGGTAAAGCTAATGAAGAGTTTCATCAACGTTCAGAAGCTTGTTTCAAAGAAGCCAACTACACAGGAGCGTTGCAGTACGATTTAAAACAGTTAGAAGAAGATTTGAAATATTATAGAGAAGAGAGTGCTGAAATTGCTGTAGATTATAATGATATTGCTTTGGATTATGATAAATTAAAAGAGTATAATAAATCAATAATCTACTATAAAAAAGCGATAAAGATAGACGATAAAGTATTGGATTTAAACAATCCTGAGAAAGCGACAACCTATTATAATTTAGCTTCGTCTTATGACAGTATTAAACTTTATGACAAAGCATTAAACTACTATTTAAAATCATTAAGAATCAAACAAAAATTAGAAGATAGACTTGTAACATATCAAAATATCGCCAAAATTTATCAACGAAAAAAAGATACTAAAAATGCACTAATCTATTATAGAAATGCGTTTATTGTCTATAGAAAACTTGAACCCAAAGATAAGGCTGTAGGCGTTAATATCTTGGAGAGTATGGCAGAGTTAGAGAAGAGAAAATAGTAGATGTATGATGTAATCATAATCGGAGCAGGAGCAAGTGGATTAGTCTCGGCTATTGTCTCGGCAAGAAGAGGGAAAAAGGTTTTATTAGTTGAAAAAAACAACAAAATAGGTAAAAAGCTTTTAGCCACAGGAAATGGTAAGTGCAATATTGCCAATCAACGACCAACGTTAGAACGCTTTTATTCACAAAATCCAAAATTTATAGCTCAGGTTTTTGAGGGCTATAACTATCAATCAGTTAAACAGTTTTTTAAATCTATAGGATTAGAACTGATAGAAGCCAAAGAGGGAAAAGCCTTTCCCATGTCACTTCAAGCCTCTGCTGTGGTTGAACTTTTACAGTGTGAATGTGAACAACTTGGAGTTAAAATTCTTTGTGATACTGAAGTAAAAGATGTGAATACGTTGAAAGATGGGTATAAAAAAGTTATTCACACCCTTGGATATGAAAAAGTAAAGTCTGTAATTATTGCTACAGGGCATCTATCTGCCCCACAATTGGGTGGAGTAGATAGAGGAACAATATTTGCTAAGAAGCTGGGACACAACGTTATAAAACCTTTTCCAACTTTAGTTCAGCTCACTTCCTCTATGAAAAATTTAGAGCGTATGGCAGGAGTAAAAGTAGAAAGTAGAGTAACCTTGAAAACTAAAAATGGTAGAACCATTCAAAAACAAGGGGATGTTCTTTTTACCTCTTATGGTATTTCTGGTTTGGTAATTTTGGATATTAGTCGTTTTGTTATGGAAGAGCTTATTCACAAACCTACAGTAACATTAGAGATAGACTTAATGCCCAAAATGAGCAAAGAGCAGTTATTCTCGTTGATGAAAAAGAGCCTACAAAAGAGAAGCTCTAAACCTTTAGAGGTATGGATGCAAGGATTTATCAATAAAAAGCTTATTCGACCAATTTTAGAACCATTGAAACTCATAAAACAAACCGTAGGTTCGATAACATCAAAGGAAATAGAATTAATTGTCCAAAAAATAAAATGCTTTAAATTTGAAATAGACGGAAGCCGAGGCTACAAAGGAGCAGAAGTAGCCACAGGTGGTGTAGATACAAGAGATATTTATCCTAAAACAATGGAGTCTAAAAAGCATAAAGGAGTCTACTTTACGGGCGAAGTATTGGATGTTGATGGAGATAGAGGAGGATTCAATTTATACTTTGCGTGGGTTTGTGGCTTTAGGGCAGGAGAAGCTGTTTAATGTTGTAAGAAGTTAACTAATATTCCACATTAATTAGATAAAGTATAACTAATATTTAACTTGCTTATTCAAAAGGAGAAAAACGATAATGTTTATTAAAAATAGAATTTTACTATCTATGATACTGGGTGCAACAAGCTTAAGCTTTATAGGTTGTGAAAATACTGGCACAAGTAACCCCAATGATTTTTCAATGTGTGATGGGATAGGGTATATTAATACGACAAATAGTGCTACAGATTCCCTATCTGGAGATAATCCAGTTATTACACTATATGGAGATAAAATTATTACTGTTCCTGTAGGCACAGCCAGTATTTTAAATGGTGGAGATAGAGTTGAAGTTTCTGACCCACAAGATGGTGATTTGAAAAGTCAACTACAAAGAAGTAATGATATTAATCTTAATCAAGTAGGGGAATATCATATCAAATATCAAGTAGAAGATAGTGATGGAAATGAAGATATTAAATGTAGAAAAGTTATAGTAGAAGCAAATACTACAGATATAGTTGGAGTCTATGATAATGGCGAAGGTAATTATACTTATGGTAACTATACTTATGATGACTATACTTATGATAACAACAATAATAATGGTGGATATGAAGCGGGATATGGAGAAGAGAATCCAGATAATACCTATACAATAGGTACTGTTGTTCAAGATGACTCAACAGAATATCACGATAACTACTCCTATGGTAGTGAGATTGATACCTTTGCATCATGGTATAGCAACACATGTGGAAGAGCATTTAATAGTAACCTCTATGATGAAAATACCAAAACATATAAAGGGCGAATAGATTGTTCTCACGTAGGACTTACTTCTATAGATTTGAGTCCATTGAGTGTATTTAATGGAATTGATGAGATTGATTTGAGTTATAATAAATTAACATATATTGACTTCTCTCCAATTAGAGACATTAGCACACTTTGGAGACTAAATATTAGTTATAATACACAAACACTTAAAAAGAGATACGATACCAAAGCAGAGAGAAAAGCACTTTTCCGTTACTTTACAAATATTCATGGTGGCGATGGACAAACAGGTTTATGGATTGGGTTTAAACCTACCAACTCAGATAAAGAAGAGTTGAGAATAAGATTTTAGAAGAGACCAAGAGTTTAACTCTTGGGAACTTTATTTCAAAAGAATTGAAATATCAGAAGCATTTATCAAGACCAATACTCTATCATCCACTTGTAAATTTAGACTCTTTATAGAGTCTACTCCAATAATACTTTCTACTGTAAACCCATCTATATCAAGACAAACAGAAGATAAAATCTCTCCATTTTCGATGGAAAGGACTTTTGCTTTTAATCTGTTTTCTAAACTCAATTGACCTTTTAAATCTTTGGCAATGGCTACGTGGGTAGATTTTATACCAAGATAAACAACGGTTCCTACTTTAATATTTGGATTTAGCTCTAAACTTAACATCTGAAGAACTTGTTGATTTAGAGAAAAAGTAAGCGAGTGAAGAGTATTCACATTTTTTATATGAACAACTTTTGCTCTTATCTGATTCACGGTACGATATATCCAAATTTTTCAAAAATGGTTTTTGCTCTTTTGGTTAAAAGAAAAGCATAAAAAGCAGAAGCTTCGGAACTCTTTTCTCCATGTTTTAAAAGTACAACTCCTTGGTCTATGGGGGTATAAAGTTTTGGGTCAATATCTACCCAGTTCTTTCCCCTTTTAAAATGAGACATTTTGGGGCTGTAGAGTGCTGATTTTGCAATCAAACCAATATCTGTTGCTTTTGTAGCATAGGTAACTGTTTGTGAGATTGATTCTCCATAGACGAATTTATCTTTTAATTTTTTATAGATATGCAGACTCTTTAAAGCTTCTATTGATGCTTTTCCATAAGGTGCTGTTTTTGGGTTGGCTATGGCAATTTTTTTTATATTTTCATCTAAAATAGTCTCTATGCTTTTTGAAAAATCAATATTTTTTACAGATAAATAGACCAATGAGCCTTGTGCATAAACAATGGGTCTGGTTACAGCAAAGCCATCGTTATATAAACTTTTGGGATACATCATATTCGCACTCATCAAAATATCGTAAGGAGCTTTATGTTTTATTTGAGCTACAAGCTTACCTGTTCCACCCAAAATAATATTTACTTTTGTATTGGGATAGAGTGTATGAAACTCTTTTTTCAAATCATCAATGGCATACGAGACATTGGCTGAAACAGCTACAGTAATTTTCCCTGCAAATAGAGAAGCAGATAGAAGTAGAATAAGTAGTAATTTTATTTTCATTTTTTTCCTTTTTATTCTCTTGAAAGATTATTTATAAGAGTTTTTAATCTCTTTTTCTATCGTATAAGGAATCATTGCTATCTTCATAAAATCCCCCATACTTAAATTTGGTAAAGAGAGTGCCAGATAATATTTGGGGTCTAAAATTGTTGCTTTTCCCTCTTTTATCATTGATTCATAAGGAAGTAGTTGAATATTTTTACTTTGATGAATTTTATTTAAAAATCTACTTGTTTCTGCAGTTAATTTATGACCTACTAAAGTAGCACCATTAGGTAGTTTTAAACTATATGAAGTTTTTGCAAAATTTGGAACTCTTACCTCTTCAGCAACTGTAATTGTATCCTCTAAATAAGGCATACCAAACATAAAATGATATTGAGGTAATTTACTCATCTCTTTCTGTTGAAGAACAGGAATCATACTAATTAAAACCTTTTCCAAAGAGTTTAATGTAGCTTTAAAATCTCCATATTGATAGTCTTTGAGATAGGCTGAAGCAAAGTAAGATGGATTTTGAACACGAACTTCATTATCTTTTTGATTAACAAGTATATGTAATGTAGCCATATAGGAGTTTGTTGCTTTTAATTCATCATTTGTAATTGTAATAATTTTCTTATTATTTAAAACTTTATCAATTGCTAATATCGTAAATCCATTTGATTCTAATTTTCTTTTAATATCAGTTATAGATTGTATTCCTGATAAGTAGTATGCTGTTAGCTTAGATGGAGTTCTATCAAAGTTAAACTCGCTTACTGCATGTGAGGTGAGTACCACTGTTGCTACCATACAAATTTTCATTATCTTCTTCATAAATTACCCTTTTTATAATATCAGAATTAAGTTTAGCAGTAGATATTTAAAGTGTCACTTAAAGGTTATTAAATTAGATAAGATTTTTGAATAGAATAGGCAATAAAAAAATATTTAAAATTTACTAAAAATTTCTACAATAGGATAACAGTAACTATTAATAAAAAATGCTGAATAACTTAAACCTAACAGTGTAAATATAATAATATGACTCAGAGGTATAAACTTATTAAAAAACAATAATATTAAACTATATAAAGTATATCCGATTGTTGTTACAATAAAAAGAATAAGCCCCATGAGTGTATCTTCTGATAAAGGTAAAGTTATAAAATAATCTATTAAATCATGAACTAAATTATTTATTAGAGCATAAAAAAGTAAACTTACTAAAAGAGTAGTGGCTATAAAAAATTTAGATTTTAAAATAAAATGATTTATAAAATTTACAAAAGATGTAAAAAGTATAAAGACTAAAAAAGTATATATAATAAGATGAGAGTATAAAACAGAAAGTTTATAACTACTAAAGTTATTAATAATAAAGGGATATATTGTACTAAATTGCCAAAAAAACCCCCCAAGTAAGAGTGTTGCTACAAAAAGGGGAAGAAGTGACTTCTCAATTAAATTTATGCTCATAAAATACTTTTTTGCTAATTATGCAGTAGTTATGATGAATATAAGGTTTATTTTTTATTTTAAATTAAATATTTTATATTTTTTTCATATTCATATGTATTTTTTATGAGGCTAAAATTAAGCCTTCAAAAAATCTGGATTAGCAATAACTTGAAATGAAAATCGTGCATTTCTTTTGGAAAGTTCTTCTTGAATAACCTCTTGAATAGCATCTGTACTTGAATTAAAAATCCCTGAACGGTCTACAATAAACATGTCTTTACTCATATTGGCACCTACCATTTGAGCTGTTTTTAATATTTTTATCATATCATCAGTAGTATTGTTTAAATTACCTTCAGCAATAAAACACATATTACTATCTAAAAGAGCTTCTTGGATGTCGGTAGTAAAACCTACTGAAGCTTCAGTATCCATGCTTTTGATAACCATCGCTTCATCTGCATTATAATAGCCTCTTTTGATATTCTCAATACGTTTATTATCTTGTGATATATACGTTACCTCATTTCCCATCTCTGCCAAAACTTTTCCACTTAATAATTGATTATACTCAATTCCCATTACACTGATTTTCATTTTAAAAGTATCCTTTCATTTTCTATTTGATATTATTGTTTTTGTTACATCACAATTCTATATGAAATAAATATTAACTTAACTTAATTTTTAAATTTTTTTTTGAAGTTTATTTTAAGAAATAAAAAGATTTTTAACTCTAAATACCATAAAACAGTTGTTTTAAAAGAAAAAAATTTTTTTTCCTATTTTTTCTATTTTTAGTGCTTTAAAATATAATTAAACATTCAAATAATAGATGTAATTATATATATTAAAAAATATTTTTATGATAGAATTATAACTCAAAACTTTTATGGGACAAGGCATGCCAACAAAAATTATTATTCTATTTTTTATACTATTATCCATTCTTTTAATATCTGTTACTCTATTATTTACAGCTAAACCTATCTATTTGAAAAAAGTTGAAAAAATAAGAGTTTTAAATATTCAAAAAGTATATAATAAAACGTACTTTCGTAAACGAAATAGATATACACCAAAACGCTCAGTAAAATTTGCACAAGCAGAGATAAATCAAATTTTAATAGATAACCCTATTGAGTTTGATAAAAACTCTTATCTATTAGAGAATAATAATGGTCGAAAAAATTACCAAACGTTAGCTAAAATTATTGATGTATTCAATAATTTAAAAGGGAAAGCTATAGTAGAGATTAAAACATATACTAATAAAAAAGGTTCAAAACAGCTTAACTTAAATCTTTCTCAAAAACGAGCTGACCAACTAAAAAGATATATAAGTAATTGCACCAAGATTGTTTTTATTTCAGCTATTGGTTATGGCAAAGAGATTCAACATAAAAAAAATGAAAAAAAATATTTAGAAATTACCCTAAAAAGGATTAAATAATGTCAGAAGTTATAATAGAAATTTCAATATATCTTATATTGGCTATTTTATTGGGCTATACCTTTGGTTGGCTTATTGCAAAAGCGATGTCAAAAAAGAGAAATAGTAACGATATAGATGGTGAAGAGTTAGAGGTGTTCAAAGAAGAATACCTACAGGCTAAAAGAGAAAACAGTGAGTTACTCTCAGAAAATAATAAAATATTATTGGAAAATAGTGAACAGAAGCTAAAAACTCATAATTTAGAAAAAGAGCTACAAGAGAGAGAGTTGTTAATTAAAAGTAAAGATGATGAAATAAGGGAATTAAAGAGAAAGCTTTTAAAACAAGAAAAATCGCATGAGTTAGAGATGATTGCATTTATTGAAGAGCGTGAAGAGCTAATCAAGAAATGGCAACCTTCTAAAAATTAGAAGGTGCAGGAGTATTAATGATATTATAAAACTCAGAACGTGTGCGTTGGTCACTTTTAAAGAGTCCACGCAATGCCGAGCTTACGGTTGTAGAGTTAATCTTCTGAACCCCTCGCATCTCCATACACATATGTCGTGCATGAAGTACCACGGCTACCCCTTTAGGATTAATACTCTGTGAAATTGCATCGGCTATCTGTTCTGTCATCTGCTCTTGAATCTGTAAACGTCTTGCAAAGACATTGACAATACGAGGAATTTTTGAAAGCCCTACCACTTTACCATCGGGAATATAAGCTACATGTGCTCTACCTATAATTGGTAACATATGGTGTTCACAAGTTGAATAAAACTCAATATCTCTAACCACAACCATCTCATCATTGGAAGAGGTAAAGAGTGCTTGACTCAAAATCTCTTTGGGGTCTTGATGATAGCCTTCAGTTAAAAAACTCCAAGCTTTTGCCACACGGGAAGGTGTTTTTAATAATCCTTCGCGTTCTGGATTCTCTCCTAGTAACTCTAAAACTTTTTTAATAGCAATTTCAAACTCTTTTGACTTATCCATAGTTTCTCTCTTCTATTCATTCTTTTATTTTTGATATATTAGCATCTTTTATGGTTATTATTGTATATTTCCAACTTAATATTAATTAAAAAAGAACATAAGGATTATATATGCCATTATTAGACAGTTTTCGAGTAGACCATACAAAAATGCCTGCACCAGCCGTTAGAGTAGCAAAATCAATGACTACTCCAAGTGGAGATGATATTACCGTTTTCGATTTACGTTTTTGCCGACCAAACCAAGATATTTTGAGTGAAAGAGGTATTCATACCCTAGAGCATCTTTTTGCAGGATTTATGAGAGACCACTTAAACTCTAAAAAAGTAGAAATTATTGATTTATCTCCAATGGGATGTAGAACAGGGTTCTATATGTCACTTCTTGGTACACCTAAAGAGAAAAAGGTTGCTAAAGCTTGGAAAAAATCAATGATTGATGTTTTAAATGTTAGAAAACAGTCAGATATTCCTGAACTTAATATCTATCAATGTGGAACATATGAGATGCATTCACTTGAAGAGGCAAAAAATATTGCCCAAGAGGTACTTGATCAAAAAATAGGAATTATGAGTAATAAAGATTTAAAACTTTCAAAGAAAAAACTTAAAGGGGTATAGATGTTAATTTGGATTTGTGTTGATTCTAAAGATGAGAAGAGTGCGAAAATTACCAAAGTTATGGATGCTAAATATTGGGCATTGGTAGAGTTTGATGGAGGAGTAGCAAAAGGTACAACTTTTTATGATAATCGTGAAGATTACACAGACTGGGTTGACTTTATCATCATGAAAGATAAATATGAATCCTATATGGAATTTATGGATGAGGGTATGATGGTACTTATTGTGCGTAAAGAAGAGACAATAGAAGAGGTTAAAGAGGCTTTTGTATTTAAAGAGTTAGATGAAGCAGGTCTTTAAACCTTAGATGTACAACGAAGCATTACGCTCTAAAAAAAAGCTTATTCTCTGTGAAGATGGGACAAATACCCTCTTTTCAGAGGAGTTTTCAGAACCTTATCACTCAACCAAAGATGGTGCATTACATGAGAGCTTAGAGAAACATGTAAAACCTGCTTTTCGTATAAAAAAAGAGTTATCTTCTTTGACTATTTTAGATTTATGTTTTGGTTTAGGCTACAATAGTTTTGCAACACTCTATTATATTAAAAAAAATAGACTGAACATAAAGGTGCATATACTCTCTCCTGAGTTTGATAAAGAACTTATTCACTCTTTAAAAAAATTTACCTATCCAAACGAGTTTAATGAACTAAAAGAGATTATCTATGAAGTAAGTCAAAATTTATACTATGAAGATGAGCAGTTTAAAATAGAGATACTGTTAGGTGATGCAAGAGTCTCTGTTCCTAAAATAAAAAATAGAATAGATATTGTTTATCAAGATGCTTTTTCTCCTACTCATAATCCCTTACTTTGGACAAGAGAATTTTTTACAGATATTGTCTCTATTAGTAAAGAGGATGTCATTTTAACAACATACTCTACTGCAGCCTCAACCCGTTTGGGACTTTATGAGAGTGGATTTCTTATTTTTATCCATTATGGAGAAAAAACCCGTTACTCTACTATTGCATCTACAAAAAGATTAAATGATTTAGAGTATATAGATATGGAGTTAAAAAAAGTTCGTAATCCCACAGCTAAAAGCTTTCGAGATAGAGACTTTATATAAGTTAATTATATATTTTAAGCTATAGATTATTATTGATACTGCAAAATGTAACATAAATGTGAAATATAATATTTTGATGAATATCAATACTATTTTTGATTTAATTACACAATTATTACACAATTATGGGTTAATTTTTCTTATAAAGTAATCTAAATTGTTAAAAAGGAATTTTTTGAAAAAAATTATGAAAGTTTCTCTTATAGTATTGACTCTACCCATTCTGTTTTCGGGATGTATGCAAGAGAAGGCATCAAAAGTTACCCCAAGTTCTAAAGATACAAATCATACTAAAACAAGTAAGCAAGAGATAAAAATCTTAGAAAATATCTCTAAAGAAGAACTTCTTCAAACTAACAATGGTATTAAACTTATTCCAAATACAAATCAAAACAATATTGCAATAGAAGAGTCAACTCTTCTTGATGAATTAGCACTTAATATTCAAAATAGTATGGATATGGACTTATATGGAAATCAAGAGTTAACTACAGAATCTATTGAAGTAGGAGACAATTGGATACCATTTACAAAAGAAGATGAAATTTTAGAAACAGCAAAAGAGTATCTAGGAGTAGAGTATGTTTGGGCTGCAAATGGACCATACGCATTTGACTGTTCGGGTTATACTAAATATGTTTTTAAACAAAATGGGATTACGATACCTCGCTACTCAGGTAATCAAGCAAATGTAGGAATGAAAGTTTCATTTGATGAATTACAAGAGGGAGATTTGGTCTTTTTTGATACAACAAAAAAATTTCATAAAAGAGTAAATCATGTAGGTATTTACATTGGAAATAACCAGTTTATTCATGCCAGTTCAGCAAAAAAAAGAGTAACTATTACTTCATTTTCTGAAAAGAAATTTTATAAGAAGAGATTTTTACTTGGAAGAAGAGTTATCAATACTGATACAAGTTTTGCCTCATATAATAATTTAGAAAACGTGCATACCAACTAAAAATAAAAGTATATTTTCTTACGAAAAGATACTTTTAAAAGAACTTAGTAAAATAGCTATTATTCCTTTTGGTCGAATAAGCTCCTCTAAAAATTCATCATAAGAGACCCCTTTCTCTTCTAAAAAAGATTCTAAATAAGATAATGAACCTTTTATTCCATGTTTCTTTTCAATATCTAACATTGTCTCATATAAAATCTCTATCTCTTCAATAACTTGATTTGGAGCAGATCGTCTAAAAGAGGTAAATGATTCAATTTCTCCTTGATGGTTTCGTTTAATAGAAAAATCTGCAATAACCCAATAGTACTCACCACTTTTTGCTAAATTTTTAATTACTCCTGAAACCTCACGTCCCATTTTCAAGGAGTTCCAAATTAAAAAGAAAATAGCTCTTGGCATATCAGGATGCCTTGATACATTATGAGGCATCCCCATTAACTCTTTTTCTGAATATCCCGATATTTCAGAAAAATTTTTATTGACAAAAAGGATGTTACCTTTTGTATCTGTTTTACTTACAATGAATTTCTTTTTAGAAAAGACTATCTCTTTATCAAGAACAATTGGTCTATATATCATATCTACTATTACCTTATAATTTCTCCACTTATTCTAGCTAACTATTTATAAAATCATCATTTAAAAAAATATATTTTATATTATAATAATATTTAAAAACAAAAAATATATTTTATAAAAAATTAATATTAAAAATTAAATTAATTAGCACAATTATAATTAAAAACAAAAAAAAATAAAAAATAAGTATATCTTTTTTCTATTTTATATGATAAACTGTAAGTATATACTAATGAAAGGTGTCTCATGCTTCAAAAAAAACTTAGTTTTTTATCTTTAGTTTTTTTATTGTTTTTTACAGTTGGATGTAGTAATATCTCACCCGTAGAAGAGGGTGAAGGTATTAAAATTTCAGGTACTATTACTTATGATAGAGTTCCTGTTAAAGAAGGGAATTATGGTCTTATTAGTTTAGATTACAATAATATTCAAAGAGTTACAGGAAAAAATCTTTATATTAAAGTAGTTGATAAAAATGGCTTACTCTTATATACAACCAGCTCAAATAATAGAGGGGAATATACTGTTTATGTTCCTGAAAACACACCTGTTAAAATTCGTGTATATGCTAGAATGTATAAAAAAGAGGCGTGGGATGTCTCTGTTGTTGATAATACCAATATGAAAGCTACTTATGTTATGGAAGGGTCGTTAATAGATAGTGGAACAACATCAAGTATTAGGAATTTACATGCCTCTTCTGGTTGGGATGGAGAGGCTTATTCTGGAGCTAGAAATGCTGCACCTTTTGCTATTTTAGATAGTATTAATACTGTTATGCAAAAAGTGATTAAAGCAGATTCAAATCTTATTTTTCCTCAATTGACAGTAAATTGGTCTGTAAATAATGTAGCAGTAGGAGGAGATAGAAGTATTGGACAAATTGTTACTTCTAATTACGATGGAGAGAATAATTTATGGATTTTGGGAGATGCAAATTCAGATACTGATGAGTATGATGACCATATTATTATTCATGAGTGGGGTCATTTTTTTGAAGATAAATTTTCACGTTCAGACAGTATAGGTGGACCACACTCATCAGGTGACTCTTTGGATATTCGTGTTGCTTTTGGAGAAGGGTGGGGAAATGCTCTCTCTGCTATAGCAACAGATAATCCTATCTATTTCGATACAGCAGGATATGGTCAAGGTTCAGGTTGGTCAATGAATATAGAGTCTGCTCAACATGAAAATCCAGGTTGGTTTTCAGAAGCTTCTGTGCAACGTATTCTTTATGATTTGTACGATGACAATCAAGATGGAAATGATAATCTCAGTTTAGGATTCAAACCTATATTTGAGGCAATGGTTTCCAAAGAGAGAAATACTCCTGCTTTTACCAGTATTTTTTCATTTATTCATGCTCTAAAATCTGAAAACCCCTCTAAGTCATATGAAATTGATCAAGTTGTTGCCTCAGAACAGATTGCATCTATCTTGGATGAGTATGGAACTTATCGTTCTAATTTAGCTGGAGGAATGTATACTACACCTATCTATAGAGACTTAAAAGTAGGAAAACAGATTACACAGTGTAATCAAAATCAATATGGAGTCTATAATAAACTTGGAAATCGTACTTTTATTAAAGTAAGTATTGATAGAACAGGATTCTATATTTTTGATGCACAACCTTATGGTGGTACTTATGGAGACCCAGATATTGTTATTTATAAAGCAGAGTATCCCGTTAAGTCTATGGGAATGTCTCCACTAGAAGGTACAAATTCAGATAGCTTAGCCATTAACTTAACCTCTGGAAAATATCTTGTAGAGGTTTATGATGCCTCTTTTAATAATAGCTGTTTTATTGTCAAACTTAATAAAGAGTCAGGAGCATATAAACCTGTAATGTCAAAAGGGCAGATACAGAGAAAACCATTAAGAATGCCTCAATATTAAAAAGATATACAATTTATTTACAATTATCTGTAAGTATATAAATTATTATCTAAAATAATATGGTAAAGTATCATATTAATAAAATCTTAAACTAAGGACAGTTGTGATATTTCGTAAACTTTATCTTTTTATACTTATTTTTCTATCGAGCCTCTCACTTGAGGCAGTAGAGATTTCAGGAACCATTCATTATGAACGTGTTCATGCTCAACATATGGGAGAGTCTTCTCTATTAGACTATTCAAACATTACACAAGAAACAGCTAAACAAGTGATGGTTGTAGCTATTGACCGTTCATACAATTTAGTTGACTCTACTTTCACAAATGATAAAGGTATCTATACTCTATCTAATATTCCAAGCAATAGTGATGTAAAAATTCGTGTCTATGCAAAAATGGAAAAACAAAATAAATGGGATCTTAAGGTAATAGACAATACAGATAGTGATGCACTCTATGGTATTGAAGGTAATTTTGCAAATAGTGGAGTGTCTAACTCTCATCGTAACCTTACTGCCTCAGCATATTATAAAAACTCCCCTCCTTTTGCCATACTTGATTCTATATATTTAGCGATGAGTAGAGTTCTTGATGTTGATAGTAATATTAATTTTCCTGCATTAAAACTAAATTGGTCTACGAATAACATCTCTTCAGGAACCTACTATGATGGGATAGATAAGATTATGTTACAAGGAGATCAACAAGGAGATAGTGATGAATACGATGACCATATTGTTATTCATGAGTGGGGTCATTATTTTGAAAGAAGTTTTTCTCGAGCTGATAATATAGGTGGTAGACATGGTTCAGGAGAGTATTTGGATATTCGTGTTGCTTTTGGAGAAGGATTTGGAAATGCACTATCAGCAATCATAACAGATGACCCTATCTATTTTGATACAATTGGAAATAATGGATGGAATATGAATATTGAGCATGCTATACATGAAACTCCAGGTTGGTTCTCGGAAGCTTCTACTCAACGTATACTTTATGATTTATACGATAATAATAGTGATGGAGCAGACAAGCTCTCTTTAGGATTTAAACCTATCTATAAAACATTGGTCAATGGTCAAAGAAATACTCCTGCTTTTACCAGTATTTTTTCATTTATTACTGAGTTAAAAAAAGTAAATCCAAATGCTACAGCTAAGATTGATGATATTGTTGCAGATGAAAATATTGCTACTATTGAAGATATTTATGGCTCCAATCGTGTTTCAAATCTTGAAGAGGATTCTCTCCCACTTTATAGAGAATTAATAGTAGATAAAACTATTGGAGATATTTGTAGTATGAATTATTACGGAAATTATAATAAATTGGATAATCACAAATATGTACGTTTTCACATTAATAAAAATGATACATACCCTATTCAAATAAAACAATCAAATGGTAAAAGTTCTGATCCAGAATTTGCTCTTTTTAAAACATCTCCTTTTGAAAAGGTATCAATAAATGAAAGTGGAAAATTAGGTATTGAAAAAGCCAGTTTAGCTTTAACAACTGGAGATTATCTATTGGATATATATGATGCAAATAAGCTTGACAAGGCATGCTTTTCCGTATCTGTTGGAAAAGTTACAAGTATAAAAGATTCAAATAATAGTGATAATAATAATTCAGATGATAATAATTCAACTGATAATTCAACTGATAATTCAAGTAGTACCAATTTAACTGGTAATCATACCTCTGTCGTTGGATTTAGTTTACCTGACAATCTTTTTTTAGCAACCCTGATTCTACTGACTATACTCTTTATTCCTCTTTTTTTTATACGAAAAGAACTAAAACTATAGTAAAATAAAATATAAAGATTTTATCTAAAAAGGAAATATTATGAAACTAAAAACATTGGTTTTCACACCACTATTGGTTCTTATGGGACTACATGCTGACTCTATGTCTGGAACAACAATTGGTCACTACGCTAAACCTGGTGCACCTATTGATATGACTTATCTAACTAAGAGTACAGACAATAATAAAAGTAGTAAACTATATGATGTAAATATCACATTGACAACGACTGTTCGCTATGGAACAATGAGAGTTAAATTAACATTTAATGATAAATTAATACCTACATCATCTATTGAAAAAGAGCTTGCTTTCGAGATTACTCCTGAACAAAAAAAATATCCTATTAATCTACAAGTATCTGCAAAAGAAGAGGGGTTATACTATATTAGACTATTAACCAAGATAGATAAGGGGAGAGGTTCAAAACTTCGAGCATTTGCTGTCCCTGTTCAAGTAGGAGAGAAAAAGAGACTCAATAGAAATTCAGTTATGATGAAATCTCATTCTGGAGAGAGAATCTCTATATCTAAAGCTGTTGAAACAATTACTGTAGAAGAGTAGAAAGAAGCTCTTTTATCTGACTATAACTAAATATCGGTATAATACTCGACCTCATTCTCTATGAGCAATATACATGAAAGGATTCACATGCCAAAAATGAAAAGCGTTAAAGGTGCTGTAAAGCGTTTTAAAGTTAAAAAATCTGGTAAAATCAAAAGAGGAACTGCATTTCGTTCTCACATTTTGACAAAAGTTGATGGTGCACATCACAGAGCAAACAGAGCGTCTAAATATATATCAGATGCTGATAGTAAAAAGATTAAAGAGATGATTAACTAATTTTAGTTTTTCGTTAAATTAAGAGAGCAATAACTCCTAATAAGATTAGGACAAGTTCATTTTATATATAAAAAATGGCACCTATTAGTCATAAAAAAATGACACACATGGTAAAGGATAACTATGAGAGTAAGAACAGGTACGGTAAGAAGCCGTCGTCACAAAAGATTATTAAAACAAGCTAGAGGATTCTACTCAGGTAGAAGAAAACACTTTAGAAAAGCTAAAGAGCAGTTAGAGCGTTCATTAGTATATGCATATAGAGACAGAAGACAGAAAAAAAGAGATTTTAGAAGACTTTGGATTGTTAGAATCAATGCTGCTGCAAGATTAAATGATATGAACTATTCAACATTCATGCATGGTCTTAAAGTTGCAAACATTGAACTTGATAGAAAAATTTTAGCTGATATGGCTATGAATGCTCCTGAAGCATTTACAAAATGTGCCCAAGCTTCTAAAGCAGCACTCTCTGCGTAAGTAGAGTTTTTTCATTGAGGAGTCTCTACTCCTCAATTTACTTTTTTGATACTTAACTAAAAATAAATCATATAAATTACTTTTAATTTACACTATTTCAAGCTATACTATCGTTATGCAAAATAAAAAACGATTAATAGGTCTTGATGTTTTTAGAGGTTGGGCTATTGTTCTAATGGTTATTTTTCACTTCTCTTATGATATATATTATTTTAATATCATTGATTTTCAGATACAAACAAATACATTTTTTATATGGTTTCGTTTTTTAATTGTCTCTATATTTCTACTAACTGTGGGAATGAGTTTAAAACTAGCACATCAAACAGAAATTAACTGGTCAAGTCTAAAAGAGAGAACACTTTACTTAGGAGTTGCTTCTTTTTTAGTAACTATCAGTTCATATATAATTTTTCCTAATAGTTGGATATATTTTGGTATTTTACATTTTATATTAGTAGCTTCATTTATAGTTTTACCTCTTTTGAACTATCCTTATCTCTCTTTGATTATTGCAATAACAACGTTTATAGCATTTCATTTAAATATTCTTAATATGCATTGGTTGTTCAATATACTAGTAACCCCTCTGCATCTACCACCTACCATCTCTGTAGATGTTGTTCGTTTTGTTCCATGGATAAGCTTTGTTCTTGTGGGAATAAGTATGGTTAGTTTAGGCTGGCATCAAAGAATTTTTAATAGAGGTTTTTTTAATAAAAGAGGTAAGCTAAATAATTTTTTCTCTTTTTTAGGTAAGCATTCTCTATTGATTTATATTATTCATCAACCTATACTTTTTGGTATATTTATACTTTTAAAAGAGGTAAAATTATATAATTAAAAAGAAAATGCAGTAAAGATGATAGGACTAAAACAATATTTTTAAGGAGTTCGCATATAAATAAGGGAAAATATATGTAATTTATATTTTAACCTATTCATCTTAGTGATATTATACTAAAAAAAGAGTAAAAAATATATTAAAGTTCTATAAAATTTCAATCTCTTCCTTTAACTCTATCCCAAATGTATCTAAAACTTTTTCTTTTGCCAAATTGATTAAATATTGTGCTTCTTTAAATGTTCCACCACCATGATTGACTAAAAAGTTTGCATGAATATTACTCCACTGCATTGCTCCTTTAAAAGCCCCTTTTAAGCCAACTTCTTGAATTAAACGTCCTGCAAAATCATCTTTGGGATTTTTAAAAGCAGACCCAGCAGAAGCAGTTTTAGGTTGATTGGAACGTAAGGATATAAGCTCTTCTAGTAATCCTTTATCAAAACCTTTTTTGATATTAAAACGTAACTTTGTAGCTATGCCATTTAGGTTTGCAAAACGGTAACCATAATCTATACTATCTTTAGATTTCCAAACACCATCTATCTTAACGGCATCTATAATATTAAAAATCTCATATGACTTAACTCCTGCATTCATTGCTATCATACCACCCATTGAACCAGGTAGTTTTGAAATAAACTCAAACCCTGCTAAGTTATTTTTTTTTGCAAAAGAGAGGAGTTTTCCTGTAGGTGTAGCACAACCAACAGTTAAGATAGTATCTTCTAACTCAATAAATGAGAAATCTTTAGATAACATCATTAGAGGAGGAGGGTTATTAGAAACTAATAAGTTATTGGCATGACCAATAATAAATCTATCTTTTGGAACCTCATCATTTCGCTCTAACATTAAAACCTCTATAGGGATACCTACTTTAATACTGGAAAATTTCGAGAAGTCTATGGTCTTTAAATACATATATTACCTCTATAAGATGAACAAATAATTTCATATTTCTATTTTTATAAATAAATTATACCATTATTCAGTTAACTCTATTATAATTGTCTTATGAAAAAAGAGATATTTTTATGTGCCATCAATAATATTTTGTCTGGTACCTGCCTAGAAGATTGTAAATTTTGTACCCAGAGTGTTCGTTATCATGCAGATATAGAACGATATAACTATAAGTCTATTGATACTATTGTCAATGAAGCAAAACAAGCTAAAGCAAATGGTGCTTTAGGCTACTGTTTAGTAACAGCAGGAAAAGGGCTTGATGATAAAAAAGTAGATTTTGTTGCACGTACTGCAAAAGCTATCAAAGCTGAAGTTCAAGAGTTAAATCTTATTGCATGTAATGGAACAGCCTCTATAGAACAACTTCGTTATCTAAAAGAGCATGGAGTCGATAGTTATAACCATAATTTGGAAACCTCTGAAAACTACTATAAAACCATTTGTACTACCCACAGTTGGGCAGAACGATACGAGACCTGTCAAAATGCAAAATCTGTAGGTTTACAGCTCTGTACAGGTGGTATTTTTGGAATGGGCGAAGAGGCAGGAGATAGAGATTCTCTTCTTGATGCTATCGCTTCACTTCAACCTGAATCAACTCCATTAAACTTTTACCATCCAAATAAAGCATTGCCTATTAAAGCAAGAAATATCTCACAAGAAGAAGCCCTAGAAATTGTAAAAAAAGCACGAAAACTTTTAGGAGAAGATAGATTATTAATGGTTGCCGCAGGTCGAGAACTTCTTTTTGATGGTTGTGAAGAGTTAATGTTTGAAGCAGGAGCAAACTCTATGGTCATAGGAAACTACTTAACCACAGTAGGAGATACCCCTAGTAAAGATAGAGAGATGTTAAAAAGACTTGGTTATGGAGTAGCAAAAACTTGTCATGGATGAATCTATTGGCTCTAGTTCTGTTGTTATATATATTGTAACACTATCACTAGTTCTAGTACTCTCCCCTCATCTATCAAGGTTTCTTCGTCTACCCACAGCTCCTATTGAGATTATTATTGGTTCTATTCTTGCTTCAATAGGGGTTATCTCTGCATCACAAGAGAACTTTAGCCTCCTTGCTGAAATAGGTTTTTTATATTTAATGTTTCTTGCAGGTTTAGAGGTTAATCTTAAGTCAATTTTGAAAATGCCTAAAATATATATTATTAAATCTTTTTATTTTATTTTAATATTATGGATTTTAGCAATTATTTTTGGTCTAATTTTTAATTTAGATGTTATGCTAATTGTCATTCTTCCACTCATCTCTATTGGGTTATTAGCAACTTTATCCAAAGAGCATGGTAAAGAGGCAGAGTGGATTAAAATATCTTTTTTAGTAGGGAGTATTGGAGAGGTTGTAAGTATTACAGCATTAACTATTTCAGAGGCTTCAAATACCCTAAACTCTTATGAAGAACTTATCTATAAAATATCATTACTTCTTGTATTTTTAGGTGCTGTGCTACTTATATATGCAATGCTTCGTATTCTTTTTTGGTGGTATCCTGAATTTAAAAGTATACTTATGCCTCCAGAAGATATGCAATATCAAGATTTACGACTTGCTATGGGAATCTTTTTTATTATGATTGCTATTATGAAACAGCTACACCTAGAGTTGGCATTTGGAGCATTTATTGCAGGACTATTTATCTCAACTTTCTTTCATCATAAAAAGGAGTTAGAAAAGAAAATATCCTCATTTGGTTTTGGATTTTTAGTACCTATATTTTTCATGCATGTTGGGGCATCTTTTAATTTAGAAAATATTTTTATACCTGAAGTACTTATGAAAACAGCTATTTTACTAATTATTATGTTTTCTATTCGTATCTTATCTGCTTATACTCTAAGTTTTATTGTAGGTAAAGGAAATGCTATATTGACTGCCTTAGCACTCTCTATGCCACTTACATTAATGATTGCAGTAGCAACTATTGGACATGAAAAAGATACAATTGCAGAGTTTGATTACTATGCTGTTATTTTAGCCAGTTTACTAGAGGTTATTATTGCCATGATTGCGATAAAAGCGATTGCTAAAGTACAAAAACAGGTTAAAAAGAAATCTTTTAAGAAACTTTAACGAAGAGGGTTAAAACGATAGCCTTCTCCATATACATTGAGTATAGAATTTTTAGGGATTTTTTTGCGTAATAGTTTTACCAAAGCTCTAATTTGATTAGCATCAAACTCTTTATAGAAATCATCCATAGAGAGGTAATCAAAAATTTCAAAAAAAGTATAAACTTTATTTGGATTTGTGGAGATAAGTCTCAAGAGGCGCCTCTCATTTTTAGTAAGTTTAATCTCCTCTTTGGATAACAGTAGTTTTTCATCTGTAGCATTCCAAATCATATTATCATCTAAAAGAAAAAGTTTTTGTTTCTCTTTTCTCTCTTCTAACTCTATCTCATTTCGTGCTTTATCTATTGTCTCTTGTAATATTTTAGGGTCAATTGGTTTTAAAATATATTTAACCAAAGAGAGTTCAATCGCTGCCAATAATTTATCTTGGTCAGTATAAGAACTTGTAATAATGATTTTTACGTCATTATCAATCTCTCTAATTTTTTTAGCCAAAGAGATACCATCTAGTTTAGGCATATGAATATCTAATAAAATAATATCAGGTTTATGTAGTAAATAATATTCATAACCCTCTTGACCATCCCCTGCACAGATAACATTCTCTACCAACTCTTCTAGTTGTGGCATATATATACTTTGAATATCTATATCATCTTCAATATAGAGTAGTGTCAATGAATTTAAACTCAAATCATCTCCTTATTATGTATATAAACCTAAATTTTATTCCAAAATAGTGATATTTCTACTCTCTATTGTTTTTATAAATATTAAAGAGCCTTGGTGTAACAAAAAGTTACATTAAGAGTTTAACTTTATATATTAATGATAAAGTATTAAAAAAATTTTGATTGGATTGATGGGTTAAAGAGAGTGGAAGCTATTTAAACTTCTTCTTCCACTCTTTTTCAAATTTTTTACGTTTTATAAAAGATAATTTTTCAATAAAGACTTTACCATCTAAGTGGTCAATTTCATGTTGAATAGCAATAGCTAAAAAATCATTGTCTTCAATGGTTTTTTTCTCCCCATAACGATTTTGATACTCCAAAACAATATGTTCTGAACGTTCAATATCTTCATAGATACCAGGAATACTTAAACAGCCCTCTTGGTGCTTGCATGAACCCTCTTTTTTAATAAAAACAGGGTTGATAATCTCTAATGTTTCACTTTTTATAGGAAGAGCATCGTCATCATTTTCATCAGGTAGATTAATAATAAGAACACGCTTTGCGACACCAATTTGAATGGCTGCTAAACCAACTCCTCTTTTAGAGAGCATGGTATCGTACATGTCTTCTAAAAGGCTATGAAGTTCACTATCGAACTCCTTAACCTCTTGAGAGATAAGTTTAAGTCGTTTATCGGGATAGATTACAATATCTCTTACCATTCTAGACCTTAGCTAAAACTCTTGGTCAAAATTTGGTCAATAAGTCCATACTCAACAGCTTGGGCAGAGGACATGAAATTATCTCTTTCGGTATCTTTTTCAAGTTCTTTTGCTTTTTTACCACAGTTATCAGCCATAATTTCATTAAGAGTATCTTTTAGACGTTGAATCTCTTCTGCTTGAATTTGAATGTCGGTTGATTGCCCTTGAGCTCCACCAGAGGGTTGGTGTATCATGATTCGTGCATTTGGAAGAGCATAACGCTTACCTTTTGTTCCTGATGAAAGTAAAAAAGCACCCATAGATGCAGCTTGACCAATACAGATAGTTACGATGTCTGGTTTTATATAGTTCATAGTATCAAACATAGCTAATCCTGAAGTAATCACACCACCTGGAGAGTTGATATAAAAATAGATATCTTTATCTGGGTCTTGTGCTTCAAGAAAAAGAAGTTGAGCAACAATGGTTGATGCTACTTGGTCATTTACCTCTCCACTTAACATGATAATACGATCTTTTAATAGTCTTGAATAGATGTCATAACTTCGTTCGCCACGACCTGTTTGTTCTACAACGTAAGGGATATAACTCATTATTTGTACCTTTAGTATTTTAAATATTTAATTGTTAGGAGAATACACTTTTTTTACTTAGAAAAGTATTTTGATGTAGGTTATTTTGATGGGTGCGATGGCAATCGCACCTTACCCCAAGAGGGGATATTACTAAAAAAGATTACTGCTCAATACCGATAATTTTAGCAAATAGTTTATCTTCAATCATTCCCATCTTAACAGCTGGAAGAAGATTGTTATTTTTGTAGTACTCAATTACTTGTTGAGGGTCTTGACCTGACATCATTGCTTCGTAATAGATAGTTTGAGAAACTTCTTGGTCGTTTACTTCGATTCCTTCTTTTCTTGCCAATGCATCTACAAGGAAGGTAGCTTTTACAGAACGAAGAGCATCTTCTTTTACAGAATCTCTAAGCTCATCAATCTTAGCATCATTATCTTTATACTCTGCCAACTCTTCTTCGCTCATATCTTTTGCTTTGTTGTTGATTTGTGCATCAATCTCTTGGTCTATAATATTTTGTGGTAGATCAAAATCATATTTTGCAACCAACGCTTCGATAAGTTGTGGTTTTAATGTTTCATTGTAGAGTTTAGAAACTTTTTCAGATTTAATTTGCTCTGCAATTTTCTCTTTTACAGTATCTGCTGTTGCATTATCATCACCAGGAATTAAACGTTTAACCATATCTTCATCAAGCTCTGCTGATGATTTAGCTTTGATTTCATGCAGTGTTACGGTAAATACAGACTCTTTACCTGCAAGCTCTGTTGATTGGTAATCTTCAGGAAAGGTTACGGTTAAATCTTTGGTCTCTCCTTTATTCATTCCCACCATTTGTTCTTCAAACCCAGGAATAAATTGACCAGAACCTATAACAAGCTCAAATTTTTCTGCTTTTCCACCTTCAAACTCTTCTCCATCAATAGTACCAACAAAATCAAATGTAGCTTGGTCATCTGCTGCCAAAGCTCTCTCTTCTTTGATTTTTTTGAAAGGTGCATTATTATCAAGAAGTGTTTTGAGTCTCTCTTCTATTTCACTATCTTCTACAGTTGGTTCATCATAGCTTGGTGCTAACTCTTTGTACCCCTCTACTTCGATAGTTGGACGTAATGAGATTGTAATTTCAACATCAATACCATCTTCAACTTTTTCATATTTTTTAAATGATGGGTCAGAGATAATATCTGCTTGATTAATACTTAACTCTTTTTTTGCTGATTCAATAATCTCTTGTATCGCTTGATTTTCAGCATCTCCTGCCAATTGCTCTGCATACATTTTTTTTACAGTTGTTAAAGGTACTTTACCTTTTCTAAATCCATCTATAGTTGCAGTTTTTGCCAGTTTTTTTGCTGCTTTTGTAATGTTCTTTTCAATGTCTGTAGACTCAATTTTTGCTACTACCAACACATTTGCTGTATCGGTTTTTGTTGCTGTAATATTCATTACAATCCTTTTTACCAAAATAATTTGGGAATTTTAGCAGAAATAGACTAAAACCCTTTAGCTATACACTTAAATAGGCTTTATTTTAGTTGAGTATAAGAGTACACTCAACTAAAATATTTAAAATTATATTTTATACCATAAATACAACAGGTGTAATAATAGGATAACATCGTTTTGTACGTACAATATATTTACGTACAATAGCGCGTAACTCATCCTGAATAGCTTTAGCTGATACAAGCTGTTTCTCTTCTGCATTTGTCAAAAATACTTCAATCATATTTTGAATTTCATGTGCAAAACGTTTATCTTCTTTATCAGGAACCAAACCATGTGTATTTATAACAGCTTTTCCTACTATTTTTTTTGTAGACTTATTGATTTGTAGTGCAATATTAACCACACCATCTATAGAAAGTTTTTGTCTATCTGTTATAACATCAGCTTGAATCTCTTGATTATTTTGATTATCAATATAACTCTTACCTGTTTTGACTGTTTTGACTTTTTTAAGATATTTGGTTGTAATCTCAATTTGGTCTCCATCACTCATGAGTAAAATGTTTCGACTATCTACCCCACAAGAGATGGCTGTTTTAGAGTGTTTACTAATATGGTTGTACTCTCCATGCACTGGCAAAAAGAATTTTGGTTGAACCAAACGTAAGATAAGTTTCTGCTCTTCTTGTCCTGCATGACCAGAGACGTGAATATTTTCAAAATCTTTATAACGTACTGTTACACCTGCTTTTACAAGTTTATTCATAAGTGAAGAGACAGAACCCTCATTTCCTGGAATGGCATGAGCAGAGATAATAATGGTATCGCTTGGTTTTAGTTTAATATGTCTATGCTCATTACTTGCCATTCTTGACAATGCTGCCATTGCCTCACCTTGTGAACCTGTAGTTACTACCAATACTTGCTCTTCAGGGTATTTAGGAACTTCATGTGCATCAATAAAGTGCTTATCTGGAATATCCACATAACCTAAACGTCTTGTTGTCTCAATATTTCGCTCCATTGAACGACCAATCACACAAATCTTTCTTCCACAAGCAATTCCTCGTTCCATTGCTTGGTAGATACGGTGTGTATTTGAAGAGAAGGTTGACATAATCACACGACCTTTAGCCAAATCGAATAGTGTATCAAATGTTTTACCAACTACAGCTTCAGATTTTGTAAATCCAGGGTTATGTGAGTTGGTACTATCAGAGAATAGGCAAAGTACCCCTTTGGCTCCATAGTGTGCAAAACGTTGTAAATCCATGGTTTGATTATCTATAGGAGTGTGGTCAATTTTAAAATCAGCAGTGTGAATAAATGTACCTGCTTTAGATTCAATGGCTAATGAACATGCATCAATAATAGAGTGTGTATTGTGCATCCACTCGATTTTAAATCCACCAACTTCATACTGTTTTCTTTTTGTTACATAGTTAAATAGTTTTACATCATCCATAAGTCCATGCTCTTGGAATTTGTTTTCAATCATGGCTAGTGCCAATGGTGTTCCATAAATTGGGAACTTTAACTCTTTGAAAAGGTAAGGGACTGCACCAATATGATCTTCGTGAGCATGGGTAATAATAACGGCTTTAATTTTACTCTTAATTGCATGTAAATAAGAGAAATCAGGTACTAAAATATCGACACCATGCATGGTATCATCAGGGAAAGACATTCCCACATCAATAATAAAAGCAGACTCTTCATCTTCCATGACTGCCATGTTACCACCAATTTCACCAAGACCACCTAGTGGTGTGAATCTAACTTTATTTTTATTGTCAACCTCAATTTGTTTCCATGGATTCATACGTAAATCATTAACTGCTTCATTTTCAGCCAAAGAGGCTTTCATTGCGTCACTCATCGGTCCTGGAACAAATTTTTTTGGTCGTCTTCCACCACTTTTATTATTCTTTTTATTTTTATTAGGGTTTGGCTTAGTTGGATTATTTTTATTTACTTTTGCTTTTGGCTTTTGTTTTTTATGGGCTACTGCTTTTTTATTCTCTTTTTTGTTTCCATTAACTTCTTTATCTGGAACAATTTTATTACCATTAACCTCTTTATCTTCTTTATGAACATTTCCATTCACAACAGGTGTAGTTATTTTTTTAGGTCTTCTATGAGGGTTTCCTGCACGTCTTGGACGTTCTGGTCTATCTCTTCTTGGTTTATCTTGACTGTTTTCTTTTTTTGTGTTGTTGTTTTGTTCTTCCATCTATATTATCCTTGTTTAATTCATTATATAAGTGATGATACATAGATGTCTCAGCTTCATGAGGTCTGATAGTTAGACTAACTTCTAAATCTTTAAGTAGTGCTTCAATCTTATCTTTTGGATAGTGAGTAGCTAAGTTCTTAGAGAGTTTTTTTCGTGGTTGCTTAAATGCAATTTTTAAAAAATCTTCAAAATCTTTATTCTCTTCACTACGCTCTTTTCTTATTAAAAGAATAGAAGAGGTTATTTTAGGAGGAGGAACAAAATTCTCTGCACCTACATCAAATAGAAGCTCTCCAAAACCAACTGTTTGAGTTAAAACAGAAAGTCCTGAAAAAGCTTTCTCCCCTGCTTGTGCTGAAAATTTTTCAGCTACCTCTTTTTGAACCATTACCAAAACAGATTGGCAATTTTCATCTTTTAATGCTTTCAAGATAATATTGGTGGCTATATAATAAGGAAGATTTGCGACTAAATGATATGGTTCATCTAGTAGTAAATTATCTTCCCAATTTTTAAGCACATCTCCACAAGTTATCTTTAGTGTCTCTGCGTGGATAGCTTCACTAAATATTGTTTGAAGATGTTCACATAATCTTCTATCAACCTCAAATGCTGTGACATTTCGAGTTGTTACCAACTCTTTGGTTAGATCACCTAAGCCAGGCCCAATTTCTGCAACTCTTAAGTTGTCATTGGGAATCGATTGGACGATCTGTTTAATGATAGCATCATTTTTTAAAAAGTTTTGACCATATCTTTTATTTGCAAAGTCTGATAGATTTTCAATTTTATTCATTTTACACAATTCTTACTTATAGGATTCTTTTATATATATTCTCTATATAAAATATTTTTGTTACAATTTTACCATAAAATTACTTTTTTATAGTTCTTTTTGAAATAGTGTGCTTAATTTATAAGTGATAGATTTAATAGTTATTACTTTGGAGTAGCCTAAATATGAAGAGTTAATGAATAAAAGTTTGTAAACTGTTTTTCGTTAAAAACAATCTACAAAACATTTAAAATTGAAATTTAGACTTTCTAGACAAACAGAATTCTAATTACTTAGAATTCTTTTTATCTCTAGCAGCTCTTTTTCTTACAATTGGGTCAAGTGATTTTTTACGAATTCTTACACTAATTGGGGTAATCTCAATAAGCTCATCATCTTCAATCCATTCCATTGCAGATTCAAGAGTAATTTGTCTTGGTGTTACCAATTTAATCGCTTCATCAGCACCTGATGTTCTCATGTTGGTCAGTGCTTTACCTTTAAGTGGGTTAACATCCAAATCTCCTGGACGTGAAGACTCTCCAATAACCATTCCAGAGTAGACTTTATCTTGTGGACTAATAAACATAACACCTCGAGCTTGAAGGTTAAAAATTGAAAAGGCAACAGCTTCACCATTATCCATTGATACCAATGCACCTGGGGTTCTACTCTCAACCGTTCCAGAGTAGGCTCGGTACTCCAAGTAAGAGTGGTTCATAATCCCTTCTCCTTTGGTATCTGTTAAGAACTCATTTCTAAACCCAATAAGACCACGTGCAGGGATTTCAAACTCTAAACGTACTGTACCATCAGGCATTGGGGTAAGTGCAGTCATGTTTGCTTTTCTTTTTCCAAGTTTCTCAATGGCAACCCCTTGGAACTCTTCTGGAACATCCACAACCAAGTGTTCAAATGGCTCCATTTTAACACCATTCTCCTCTTTTGTAACAACTTCTGGACGAGCCAACATGAACTCAAAACCTTCACGTCTCATGTTCTCAGCCAAAATACCAATCTGAAGCTCACCACGTCCAGAAACTTTGAAAGAAGCATCTCCCATTGGCTCCATACGCATTGCGATGTTGGTCTCCATCTCTTTTTCAAGACGTTCTTTAATTTTGTTAGAGGTTACATGTTTTCCCTCTTGCCCAGCTAAAGGTCCATTGTTTACAGACATAATAACTGAAAGTGTAGGCTCTTCAACATGCATCGGATCAAGTGCTACAGGATTGGTTTTATCACAAATAGAATCTCCAACATCAATATCAGCAAAACCAGCAATCGCTACAATATCTCCAGCTTCTGCTTCATCAATATCAATTCTATCAAGACCCTTAAACCCAATAAGTTTTGAAATTCTTGATTTTGTTTTAGAACCATCAGCTTTGACCAATAGATACTCATCCCCTTTTTTAACTTTACCATTAAAAATACGTGTAATACCAATACGACCAACAAAGTTATCTGAATCAAGAGTAAATACTTGTGCTTGAGTATCGTTATCTGGCGAACCTTTAGGGTAAGGAACATGCTCAATAATTGAATCAAAGAGTGGAGTCATGTCTTTATTTTCATCTTCCATCTCATATTTTGCGTAACCATCTCTAGCAGCTGCATAAAGCACAGGAAACTCAAGTTGGTCTTCATTGGCATCAAGTGCTACCAAAAGGTCAAATACTTCATCCATTACTCGGTCTGGGTCTGAACCATCTTTGTCAATTTTATTAATAACAACAACAGGAATAAGACCAAAAGCAATCGCTTTTTTCAAAACGAACTTTGTTTGAGGCATAACACCCTCTTGTGCATCAACAAGTAACAGTACTCCATCAACCATCTTTAAAACACGCTCAACTTCTCCACCAAAATCGGCGTGACCTGGTGTGTCAATGATGTTAATCTTATGGTCACCATAAGTAATAGCTGTATTTTTAGAAAGAATAGTAATCCCTCTCTCTTTTTCAATATCATTAGAGTCCATTGCTCGTTCTGTAACCTCTTGGTGGTCTGCATATGTTCCAGACTGTTGAAGAAGTTGATCAACAAGGGTTGTTTTCCCATGGTCAACGTGTGCAATTACGGCAATATTTTTAATTTTTTGCATTTAAGGTTTCCTATACTATTTTATAATTACGCGAATTATATCGAAAAGAGATTATATCTAGCTCTTTAATCATTTTTTAAGAGATAATTAAGAGTAATTAGTTACATATATCGCTATAATTTGCTTATAAACTTAATATATTTTAGGAGCTTTAAAATGGAAATAACTCTCATGCATCACACCCCTTTGGATGTTTGTGCACATGCTATTAGAACATGTTGGCAAAGTTTTGACAAAAGTGATGAAGGAGGAGAAAAAGATAAAGCTTTAATAGATAGAGTAGGTAATAAATATAAGCATGCTTCAACCTTGGAACACCTTGTTTATACATTTTATATTAAAGGTGTCTCTCGTGCTTTACTTCAAGAGTTATCTCGTCATAGAATCGCCAGTCCAAGTGTCAAAAGTACACGATATACGTTAAAAGAGTTAAAAAATACTGACCCCTTTAATGAAGATGATTATACTGGAGCAAACAAATTTATTGTTCTTACAGGCAATAATTATGTTGATACAGCTTCTATTAAAGCACTTAATAACCTTCAAGAAATTTTAAAAATGGGTATAGCTAACGATGTTGCAAAATTTTGTCTACCAGAGAGCTATAAAACAGAACTAACATGGACAATAAATGCTAGAAGTTTACAAAATTTTATAGAATTACGAAGTAATAAAGCTGCACTTTGGGAGATTCAAACCTTAGCACATAAGCTATTTAAATCTCTCCCAAGTGAACATCAATATCTTTTTCAAGAAAAAATACACAATAACAAACACAATTAAACATAAATTAAGATAATAATCCCTTTATAAATAATTCAAGAGTGATTTTAACTTACTTATGTTATAATCATCTATATTTTTATTATTTAAGGAGATTTCGATATGAAATTAAAAAGTTCAATTGCGGCTATTGTCGCACTTAGTGGTATGAGTTTTGCAGGTGGTATGATTATGGAACCAGCATACGAAAATGAGGTCGTAGAGATTCCAGTAGAGCCTGTAATAGAAGAGACATATGTAGAACAACCTGTTGTAGAGGAGACAGTTGTGGAGCAACCTGTTGTGCAAGAGACAGTTGTAGAACCACCTGTGTTTGTAGAACCTAAAAAAGAGGTTGTAGTAGAAATTCCAAAGAAAAAAGAGCCTAAAAAAATCGTTGTTGAAAAACCTGCTAAACCATCAGGTCTATATCTTGCTGGGGGTCTTACAGATGTAGCTATTGGAACTAGTAGTAGAGCTAACCTATTTAAAGATAAAAGTGGTCAAGATAGACAAATTGGATTTACAGGTAGATTAGGTTATGACTTTATGGATTATCTAGGTGCTGAATTAAGAGGTACTTATGGTATCGCTAAAGATAATGGAAGTAAATTTAAACAGATTGGTGCTTATCTTAAACCAAACTATAATGTAACTGATGAAATTAATCTTTATGGTCTACTTGGTGCATCGAAAACAAATGTTGGTGTAGGTTCAACCACAGGATTCTCATATGGTGCTGGTCTTGATTATGAAATTCCAAATAGTAATATTTCTGTATTTACAGATGTTGTTAACTACATGAAAAAGAAAAATACTGATTCTCAATGGGGTCTTACTTTTGGTGCTGGTTATAAGTTCTA
>QNZV01000127.1 GCA_003978395.1 Sulfurovum sp.
GTTTTACTTAGCTCTATCTCTTCATCAAGACGCACCATAACACCATCTATCATCGCTCTTACATAGCCTTTATGACGAAGCGATTCTAGCATGTCTGCAAACGTACCTTTCTTCTCTTTGACCAAAGGAGCTAAAATAACCAATTTAGCACCATCAGGGAGTTTTAGAACCTCTTCAATAATATCAGAAGCCGACATAGAAGAGATGGGTTTTCCACACTCATGACAGTGCTGTTTTCCCACCCGTGCAAAAAGCAGACGTAAATAATCATAAATTTCTGTGATTGTTCCCACCGTTGAACGTGGATTTTTTGAAGTTGTCTTTTGGTCGATTGCAATAGCAGGGGTCAACCCCTCTATTTTATCAACATCAGGTTTACCAACACGTCCTAAAAATTGCCGAGCATACGAAGATAGAGATTCGATATAACGCCGTTGTCCCTCGGCATAAAGTGTAGAAAATGCCAAGGTTGACTTTCCACTTCCACTAATTCCTGTAATAACCACCAGTTGATTTTTGGGAATGGTTATATTTATATTCTTTAAATTATTTTCTTTAGCCCCAAAGACTTCTATTTTTTGATTTTTCATATATTATCTATTATCCTATGAACATTTTTTTGATTAAAATTAAAAGTGCAACACCATACATAATCAGTAGATAGAGTTTGTGTTTTGAAGAGCTTACATGGTCTTTTAGCCATATTCCTATATAAACACCAAGGAGTGATGCAACAGCAACATAGAGACCTTTCTCTAAATCAATATGACCAACAGAGAGATGAGATAACAAACCTGCTACAGAAGAGAATGCTACAAAGAAAAGCCCTGCACTAACTGCTTTTTTAATAGGATAATGTAAAAATCCTACTAGAATAGGTGTTAAAAGTATAGAACCCCCTACCCCTAAAGAGATAGCAAAAATACCAATCATTCCACCAACAGAAAAAAGAACAATGGGATTCAAAGTTTTAACAATTCCATCATCTTGTGGTTTTGATGCAAACAAACGATAGAGTGCAAAGATAAGTAACATTAGAAAAAGATACTCTAAAAAAGTTGAAGAGACTAAAGTAGATACATACGCACCAATAAACCCTCCAAAAAACCCTCCAACACCAACCCAAACACCTTCTCCTAAAATCAGTGAACCTTTTTTATGATTCAGATACGAGCCATAGATAGAAGAGAAAACCATCTGAACAATAGAGATACCAATAGCTTCTTTTATATCAATCCCCAAAAGCATAAGAATAGGAATAAGAATCATCCCCCCACCAATACCAAAGAAACCAGAGAGTGTTCCAACCAGTATACCAACTAAAATTAATGACAATTCCATAAATAACTACTCCAAAGTAAAATAAAGAGGGATTATAACATTATATGAGAAGAAAGATGAATAAAAGAGAGAATTGACATAGCCCCCATAGCTAGATGTAGGGGAATATATCAATAGTTAAAAAAGTCAAAAAATATAAAATATTCATTATCCAAGAGGATTATCTGAACGTTTTTTTGTTACTCTTGGTTCAGAAGAGTCCTCTAAAAAAGTGTTTTCTTGAGTAAATAGAAACTTACCATACAAAACACACCCCTTGCATCCTGGGTCACATTTATGTTTCAACAAGCGACACCAACTTTTATTATCTTGAAATGTTGTCAAATATTGACAACCCCATCCACTACTCATATTTCTCCTTTAATTCTGCCAAATAGGCTATAACTCTTTGCTGATAGAGTCTATCCTCTTCTTGGGCAATACACTCTTGAAATTTTTCCAAAGCTACTATATCTATCTTTGAAACAAAACGCCGTACGGCTTTGGTATCTTTTTCTACTTGAAAAATCAAATCTTCAAAATCTAATCCATTATCAGTTTGAATTTTTTCAAAGTACTCTCTAACTGCCTCTACTAAAATTTCTGCACGCTCTTCATCATTATTATAAATATTACAAGCTGTTTGATAAAGTAATTTCTCTTCACATTCCGAAATTTCTCCATTTACAGCGACTACCAAAGTTAATATCTTTGCTCTATATTCCAAAGAGCTATTATGATAGAGAAGAAACTCTCTAAAAAATTTTTTAACTTTTCGTCTTATCTTTTTATACAATAATTCTCCTAAGATTTTAATAAATCATGAACAGATTCCAAAGGATTTTTTCCATTCAACATATTGTAAACTTCATCGGCAATGGGTAGATAAATATCCTCTTTTTTAGCAACATTAAAAAGAGCCATTGTCGTAGGGATTCCCTCTGCAACCTCTCCTAACTCTTCTAAAATCTCATCCAAACTTTTACCTTTGGAGAGTCCTAAACCTACACGATAATTACGTGAAAGCTGAGAACTGGCTGTTAAGAATAGGTCTCCTGCTCCACCTAAAGACAAAAAAGTCTCATCTCTTGCTCCAAAGTGTTTACCAAAACGGGTCATCTCGACCAAACCACGAGAAATTAGAGCTGCTCGTGCATTATTTCCAAGCTCCAATCCATCACAAACACCCCCTGCAATAGCAATAACATTTTTATACGCTCCTGCAACCTCGGCACCTACCACATCATTGTCAACATATCCCTTTATAAAACTAGGCAAGGCATCAGCATAAATCTGTGCTAAGGCTTGATTGGTTGATGATATTTTTAAAGCTGTAGGAAGAGATTTTTGAACCTCTGTAGCAAAAGAGGGACCAGAGATAAAAGCCAATCTATCATCAGAGATAAATGAGGCATATACTTCATTCAAAAAATTTCCTGTTGATGTCTCAATTCCCTTGGATGCTACTAAAATATTTTGACCTTTGTCTTCAAAATTAGCTTCCATCCAAGTACGAACAGCTTGAGCAGGAATAGCTAAAACTAAATAATGATAGGAAAGTGCTTCCTCTAAATCTACAAAATTTTCTATATTTTTAGGGGTTCTAGAGTTAATAACCACCTCATTATTTTGACTGTATGCATGATAAAGAGCCTGACCCCATTTTCCTGCACCAATGATTGCTAATTTCATTTAAACTCCATTTATTATAGTTTAATATAATCTTCAAATTTTTCTAAGTCTGCATTATACCCTATACAGACAATAGTATCACCAACATCAAATCGATTCTCTAGCCCACTGGTTATAAATATAAACTGATTACTCAACCGTTTATCAATCATTCCTACCAATATAACACCATGCAAAGTAAAATCAAAATCATCCACCATTACACCATCAAGGGATGAACCCTTGGGAATTTCCATCTCTTTAAATGAAAAATCTTCGTCAGAACTCAAAAGACGTTCTACCAATTTGGTAGCAACTGGTTTATGCAAAATATTATGAATACGATTAGCACTAACTTGATAGAGGTCAATAATTCTACTAGCCCCTGCCATTTTAAGCTTTTGTGTTGTATGTGGAGAATCAGAGAGTGCCACCACAATAGCTTTTGGAAAAAGCTCATGAAGGGAGAGCGTTAAAAAAACATTTAAATAGTGGTCATCCATAACACAAATAAGGTAATCATTATCCTTTACAGGTAACTCTTCTAACGCTCTATCATCAGTTACATCTAAAAGTCTTACACTACTATATCCATCTAATATAGCTTTTTGATATGACTTTTCATCATTAACAATAATTGAAAAACCCATCAGTTTATAGCCAAGCTCTTTAGCCAAAAAGAGACGGGATTGACTATACCCAAACATAAAAGCTTTCTGTCTAAACATACTTTATCTCCTTGTGCAACATTTTAAAGTGTTCTATACTTACTTTACGCCCCATTATCAAAAGTATATCTTCCTCTTGTAAATGCAGACGCATTGGAGGATTAAAAATAAACTCTCCTGAAGCACTAATTTGAAGCCCTATACATAAAAGCTTATATTTTTTAAAATTTAGTTCATCAAGCTTTTTTCCTACTAATTTTTGATGATATGTCAAATTTATCTCATCCAGTTGTGCCAAGTGTTGACCTGTTAAAATAGCATAAATAGCTTTATACATAACAGGTTGAGTAATAGCTGCAAAGAGCATTCTATTGGCAATAAGTGTTGGCATAACAACACTATCTGCACCTGCTAGTCTACATTTTTTGGCTATATTATCACTACTTGCTCTAGTAATAACTCTAATTTTTCTTGAAATAGCTTTTGCATTTAATGTAATATAAATATTGGCTATATCACTTCCAGTTAATGCCAAAAGTGTGATTTTTGCATAATCTGTATTAAATTTAGAAATTACATTATGCTTACTAGCATCTTCATTGATAGCTCTATAACCCTCTTTAATCGCCTCTTCAACTTTCTCTTTATCCTTTTCTATCACAATATAGCGTCTATTATACTCTGAGGCATAATGCTTTAAAAACATATGACTCATCTGTCCATATCCACAGATAATCATAAACTCTTCATTTTTATTTATATCTTCAATAATTCTATTCTCTTTAAGCTCTGTCAACTTTTCTGAAAAAGCAGAGACAATAACCGAAGTTACAAATGAAATCATTGCAATACCTGTAACAATAATCAGCATAGAGACTACCCTACCCTCTGGGGTAACAGGCGATATATCTCCATATCCAACCGTAGAAATAGTTATTAATGCCCAATACAATGCATCAAAAAGCGATTCAATTTTGTCATTTTGATTCTGTTCAAATACATAAATAGCAATCCCTGCTGTAATAGTAATAAAAAGCAATAGAAATAGAAGAGTAAATAGTTCAAATTTTTTACTTGATAATACACTCAGAAACTGATTGATGCTTTTAGTATAACGAAGCAGTTTAAATACACGAAAAAGTACAAAAATACGTAATACCCGTAGAGGTCGATAAGCAGGTAAAATAGCCAAAAGGTCAATAACAGCTGTAGGCGAAAAAAGGTATTCTATTTTACCATGCAGTGCAATTTTAGTTGGTTTCCACAAAGAGAATTTACGATTTAAAAATTGAGACTCTCCATACTCTTTAACTACTAACAGATGCCAATCATTGTATACCCATAAACGGGCAAGATACTCCATAGTAAAAATAAAAGTTACAATATAAATATCAAAAAAGTCAACCCATTTAGGTACTTCATGCTTCACTTCATATACCAAAATAGTAATAGAGACAACAATAAGAGAAATCATAAAAATGTCAAAATACTTTTTGTAATGATAGTCTTGATTTTGTAAAAAATTTGAAGCAATCTCTTTTATCTGTTTATAAGATTTTGAACCATTGAGAAAGAAAGCAAATTTTATAATAATTTTTTTAAACATACCAACCCCTTTAATTTATATTATAAAGGAGTTGTGCTTTAAAATTATTTAATATTTAAAAACAACATCAAAGAAATAGTCAATAGCTACCCATTAGCATTGCCTAATTTGATATAAACTTCACAACAAAGCCTCTATCAAATCCTGCTAAATCTTTATAAAATTGATAATAAGCCACACCTATCTCATTAAAGAACGCTATCATAGGCTCTTTTTGGTCATATCCCATTTCACAAGCCAAATATTTTATATCTTTCGCCTTTACATCTAAAACTATCTGTTTAAGTAGTTCATCGCCAACAACTCCACCAAATAGAGCCTCATAAGGTTCATATTCAGATACATTTTTTTCTAATTTAAAATCATTAGCAATATATGGAGGGTTACTAACTACTAATTCAATATGATTATTTACCTCATCTAAAATACTTGATTTTATAACTTTTACTCTATCTTGCACATTATATGTTTCAATATTTAAATTAGCAACTTTTATAGGAGTATCACAAATATCTGTAGCTATAATCTTTAAATTTGGAAACTTTCTAGCCAAAACTACAGAGATTGCCCCACTTCCTACACCAATCTCTGCAATAGAAGTTATGCTCTTTTTCTCTATAATCTTAGCCACCAAATCTATTAAAATCTCTGTTTCAGGACGAGGAATAAGAACCCCCTGCTCTACATTTAACTCAATATCATAAAAACTTGCTTTACCTACAATATATTCATAGGGTTCATGGTTAGCTCTTCGTTGAACCAATGCTTTAAAATCTTCAAAACCCTCTACCTCTTTATCATCAAAAGCATGTAGATAAGTTCTCTCTTTTTTTAGATAATAGGATAGAAGTAACTCTGCTTCAAATCTTGGACGTTCACAGCTGTTTTTTAGCTCTTCTGTTGCATCTTTTAGGGCTTGTTTTATGTTCATTTTTTTAATACACTCTCTCTATGATAAACTAAATACTCTAATCTTTCTCTATTTATAAAAATAGAATCTAAACGGTATTTGGAAACTTCTTCTATTATCTCTGGATGTAATTGATTGGAATAGATAATTGTTCCATTATTGTCAAAAGAGATATAACCTTGGTCAAAGAGTATATCCATATTTCTACTCAACAAAATACCATTATTTGGGTCATATGCCTCATTATCATCTGATACTATAAAAGGTTTTATATGACTTGCTACCAAAGATGGATAAGGTAACTTCTCTACCATACATTTTATATTTCCAAATGCTTCTTCAGACTCTTCTTTTAACTGATTTTTATAGAGTCTATGCAGATAGCCATCTCTTTTTTTTGTTTTCTCTTTTAAATCTTCGCCAAAGATAACTTTTGCATCTTCTTCAAAATATAATACATTATTGATAAAAATAATATCATCAAGTTTCTTTAGTAGATTAAATAAGTATCCAACTTGATTATATTTTCTATCAATAAAACCACTTTCAATAGCTTTTATAGTATAAGAATTTAACTCACTAATAGTTAAATAACCTCTATCATAAGATAAAATATCTACATTCATAAGTCCAATAATCTCTTTTTTAGTTAGCGAACCTATCTCTTCAAGGGTTTTTAAAAGAAAATTAATCTCTTTTTGATTTGATTTTTTACTAAAAGAGCTACTAAAACTTGAATATTTATAAACGATTTTTGAAAAAACAGTATCTCTTTTTCTCTTTGTTTTTGCATTTAAAAATTCTATAGACTCTATATGATAAGATTTTAAATCATCAATAAATCCAAGTTTTACAAATTGATTAATACTTTTTCGCAAAGAAGCTCCTTGTAGTCCATTTATTGAGCCGACACAGCCTTGTAAATCATTATAATATTCGATAGTTGGTTCTCTATATAAAGTAGAATTAATAAACTCAATAATTGCTTTTAATGTATTATAAAACTTATCACTATGAATATTGGTATAAGCTAATGTCAACTTCCAATAATTCTCATAATTTTGCCTCTTCACTCTAACCCCCTATTTTTAATAATAAAAAGATACTCCATATTTTTACTCTTCTTCGCTTTACCTGTAATTTGATAATTATGTGGTTTCTCAATAACCTCTATATCATCAGAATATCTGCTAATTATCTCTATGAGTTCCTCTTTAGAGGGGTAAGCACCATTATTATAACTCAAAATCCAATATTTAAAATTGGATAAATTAGAGAAGAGTTTATCAAACAGTTCCAATATACTCTTTTTGTCTCTAAAGTTATTACTAAAAGGTTCAAGTTTTTTTTGAGCAATATATTCATCTAATAAACCATAAAATCCATGATAATTATTCATTGTTCCTGTATATGGTGGGTCTAGGTAGATAATATCTGCATGAATTTTATCTAATAGATAAAAGACATCATCATTATAGGTTTTATGATGTTTTCCATTATCAAAAACTGCTCCATTATAAACAGACAACTCTTTCATGAAATGACTCTTGAACGATTCATTATGATAAGCTCTTCTTCGTTTGTACTTTTCATAACTGTACTCTTCATCACGAAGCTGTTTTATATTATCCCAATTTAAATTAAATCTTGAATAGGGCATTTTACGAATCATAGCACGGCGAATTAGAGAGAATGCTAATGATTTTTTGTACTCTGAGGACAATTTATCTATATTTTTTCGATATAAATCAAGCTCCATACACTCATCAGGGAAAAAGAAAACCTCTGAATAGTTTTTATACATGAAACCTTTTAATGGTTCTCCTGTGAATATAGTATCTAAATCTTTTTTATCTAAAGTTTCAGTGGAGTTCTCTATCAGAGCATGTGCCAGTTTAGAGTTAATAGATAAAATATCATTAGAGATAACACTATAACCTCTTCGTTTTGCTTCATATCCAATAGATGAACCACCACTAAAAGCATCAAAGATAGAAGTTGTACCCTTAGGCAAAGAGTCAAATAACCAATCTAATAGCTTCTCTTTATTGCCTATATAATTTACTTTTGGATAACTAGGCTCGTTTATCATTTTGGAATTCATGCTCTCTCTTTATCATCTCTAATATACTCTTTGCAATCTCTTCTGCCATTAGTGGAGGAACAGCATTCCCTACTTGTTGCTGTTGAGATATGCTCTTTCCTTTAAATATAAAACTATCAGGAAAAGATTGAAGACGTGCCAACTCTCGAACAGTTAATGCCCTATTTTGAGAGTAATGAAATATTTTTCTCATATCTCCTGTAACGGTTACAGAAGGTTTTGAACTGCTATATTTGATATATTTTCGTACATCTCCTGATGTTGGACGTAAAGATAAGGGAATTGCTGTTCTATCTCCTCCATCAGGAATAAAACTCATCTTTGTCAACATCTGCTCTGTATGATTCATAGCCTTATGATTTGGAATGGTTGAAGTTTGAGATGACTCCAATATAGGTAAATCATCTATAGCCTCTTTGACGCTCTTAAATTTATTAACTACAGGAGAGGGAAATAGAATCTCATTAGTAACTCTTGAACCAATAAATATAACTCTCTTTCTAACTTGTGCCACACCATAGTCAGCAGAGTTTAACACTTTGCACTCTACATAATAACCTATCTTATTAAAATCATCTATAATCTCTTGGCGAGTTTTAGTTTTATTATGAGTAAATAATCTAGCCACATTTTCCATGACAAAATATTTTGGTTTTACCACAGATACCACACGAACAAACTCTTTAAAGAGTCTATTTCTAGGGTCATCTATAAATTTTCTTCCAATATTCCCTGCTATGCTAAAACCTTGGCAAGGAGGACCACCAATAATTACATCAATATTATGATTATTAGTAAGTTTCTTAATAGTCCCATTTGATACTTTTGTAATATCTTCTCTTAGAACATGATGTCTCTTAAAATTTTCTCGATATGTCTCTAAAAATTCATCTTCTATATCAATAGCAAAGATATTTTCAAATCCAGCACTATTAAAACCCAATGAAAAGCCACCTGCTCCAGAAAAGAGGTCAATATATTTTAAATCTTCTATTATTTTTCCTTTAAAGTTTTTAATAGAAGTATATCTAAGTTTTTTTATTTCAATAGGAAACAGTTGAAAAATTTCTCTATTCTAAAAAAGCAAAAATCCCATCTTTTTCTAAAGGTTTAATCATCTCATTTACTGCATTTGCATCATACCCAAGCTCTTTTAATCGCTCTAAAACAGGTGGATGGGTATAGTAAAAAAAGATTACCAAAGGGTGTGATTTTGGAAAAGCTTTGTTCTCTTGAATCAGTTTAATCAGTGCTGATACCAAATTCTCTTTTCCTCCAAGTTCACTTCCAAACTCATCGGCTGCATATTCATTATGACGACTTACAGCAGACATAATGGGGGTAAAGACAAAAGAGATAAGGGGTAAAAGCATCATCATCATAGCAATCTCTATCCCTGCATTTGGTTCGATTTTCATATCAAAAAATAGACTCTCTGGAAGATTTCCAAGAAGAAAAAAGGAGGAGAGTAGAAGTAGCCCCATCATTCCAATATTTTTCCAAATATCTCCGTGGCTAAAGTGTCCTAATTCATGACCTAAAACGGCTAAGAGTTCTTTATTTGTTAATTTTTCAACCAATGTATCAAAAAGTACAACACGTTTTGATTTACCAAGACCACCAAAATAAGCATTTAAACGGCTATCTCGTTTTGAAGCATCAAGGACAAAAACACCATCACTCTTTAAGCCTACACTTTGCATCATCTTTTCAATAGAGTCTCTTAGTTCTCCATCTTCTAATGGGGTAAACTTATTGAATATAGGAGCAATAATGGTTGGGTAGATAATATTGACCAAAAGAGCAATAGAGAAAAGAAGAGTAAATCCCCATATCCACCAATTCTCAATATTTATAACAATCCATGATAAAATATAAAAGATGATTCCACCAAAGACAATAAAGAGTAGTGATGATTTCAGTTGATCTATAATATAGAGTTTTGGGGTTGTGTTAGTAAAACCGTACTCTTTATCCAACTTAAATGTCTGATAGAGTTCAAAAGGTAAGTTAGCAATAAAACCTATAGCAATAAATCCAAACAAAAATAGAACAGCATCTTGAGCAGAACTTCCTGTGTTTAAAGCAGAAGTAAGCCAAGCAAAACCACCTAAAATCCACCATACAAACACACCATAATCAACCAATGTGGATAAAATACCTAAACGCTCTTTTTTAACAGCATATTCTCCTGCTATTTGATAGTTTTCCTGACTCATTAAAATGGCTTCGCCACTCTTTTGGGTATCAATATAACCTATCTGCATAATTGATATATAAATTTTTATAAGGGTATAAACGGTAAAGAGTACCATTATGATTTCTAACATTTTTTGACCTTTTAGATGTAATAAGAGAAATATATCTAAAAAGTCTTAAACCTTGGTTCTATATAATATCTATTTACTTTTCTATCTTATTTACTTTTATATAAATAGAGAGACCTATCATCAATGCCGTAACCCCAAAAATAAGATAAACAGCAGAAGCAAGCTTTTCAGGTTGAGTAATAGCAAATTTAAAAACCAACATTAGTGCTTCGATAGAGAGAGCAATAATAATTGACCCCAAAAAACGTATCATTGTCTGATGCCCATCTCCTGAACCATCTTCTTTCTCTTTTCCTAATACCTCCTCTTCAAAAATGGCTTTGACCAAGTCAAATATTGCCAAAGAGAGTGTTAGTAGAATAGTAGCTTTGAACATCTCATTAATATCTATGGATTTAATATCTAAACCCAAGCCCAAAAAACTACCTATTGCTTTGACAAAAAGAAGTAAAGCAACCAAGGCTAAGGCGATAGAAAATGCTGTATAAACAGATTTTGAAAACTTCCCAAATAGAGAATTGATTGAACTAGGAAGTATCATTTTTAAAATATTTTTTATTTGAATATCAACACAGATAATAAAAAGTAAATTATTCTCTTCATCGTAAATAGGAAAAGAAGAGGTAACCACCATATTGTTACTCTCTAAAGAGGGATAAGGGTCGGTTAATACACAACGATGCTCTTTGAAGGTACGATAATAATAGGCTCTCTCGCTTCTATCATACCCTTTTCGTTTTCCATGTAGTTTTGAATTTTTAGAAACATTATCTATAACTTGAATACCATTGGTATCAATAACATAGAGTACTTCTGCTTGTGGAATCGATTTTTGTAAACTTTTTAACTGCTTCTCTAAATTTTCATTTATGTTATCATCTAACTTCAAAGTAGCAATATTTCTACTCATAATATAACATAAATAGGCTCGTGCTTTTGTTCGTATTGACGCGTATTCTTGAATTTCTTGGATAACCATCTGTTTGTTCCTATCTAATAGAGTTAAATTTATTTTATTGTTGTGTGATTTTTATTAAAAAAAAGAGAAGAGCCTAGATGTAAAATAGATACATCTAGCCGTTTGTATAGAGTTAAAGTTTTGGACCAGCAGCTGAATAGTCAAACTCTGAACCGTTATCATTGTAACGTTCAAAGTTTTTGATAAACTCTTGAGCTAAATGAGTTAATGTTTCATTCATTTTTTCTTCACTATCCCATGTTGTTTTAGGGTTTAATATAGCATTATCATGAATTCCATCTAATTTTTTTGGAAAATGGAGGTCAAATATAGGTAGAGTATCAAACTCTGCATCATTAATAGAACCATTAAGGATTCCATTAATACATGCTCTGGTATCTTTTATACTCATTCGCTTACCTGCACCATTTAGACCTGTGTTTACTAAATAGACATTTACATTGTGCTTATCAATTTTCTCACCCAATAATTTTGCATAAGCTGTTGGATGTAAAGGTAAAAATGCTTCTCCAAAACATGCTGAAAAGGTTGTTACAGGTTCAACAATTCCTCTCTCTGTCCCTGCTACTTTGGCTGTGTAGCCACTTAGGAAATAGTACATAGCTTGCTCTTTACTAAGTTTTGATACAGGAGGTAACACACCAAAGGCATCATAAGATAAGAAAACAATATTCGTTGGGTGTCCTGCTTGTAAATCTTCTTTATGGTTTTCAATATGTTCTATAGGATAAGAGACTCGTGTATTTTGTGTTTTTGAAACATCATCATAATCAACATTACCAACTTCATCATGCACAACATTTTCTAAAAGAGCATCTTTTCTAATCGCTGCAAAGATTTCTGGCTCTGATTTTTCATCAAGGTTAATTACTTTTGCATAACATCCACCCTCGAAGTTAAATACACCATTGTCATCCCAACCGTGTTCATCATCTCCAATTAAAGCTCTATGAGGGTCTGTAGAGAGTGTTGTTTTTCCTGTACCTGAGAGTCCAAAAAAGAGTGCAACATCGCCCTCTTCTCCAACATTCGCAGAACAGTGCATAGAGAGTTTACCCTCTAGTGGCAACCAATAGTTCATCATAGAGAAGATACCTTTTTTCATCTCTCCACCATACCATGTTCCACCAATAATAGAGATATTTTTCTCTATATCAAAACATACATAAACATCTGAATTTAAGCCCATAGCTTTATAATCTTTATTGACTGTTTTACAAGCATTGTAAACAACAAAGTCAGGTTCAAAAGTCTCTAACTCTTCTTCTGTAGGACGAATAAACATATTTTTTACAAAGTGAGCCTGCCATGCAACCTGTGAAATAAATCGAATAGAACGCCTACTAGCATCACTTGCACCAGCATAAACATCCATTACATAAATATCGGAATTAGAGAGCTGAGTTTTGGTTAAATCATAAAGAGTTTCAAACTTTTCTTTATCAATTTTTCGATTAATTTTACCCCAAGAGATATGTTCATTTGATGATGGTTGGTCTACAAAATATTTATCTTTAGGACTTCTCCCTGTAAAAATACCTGTATCACACATTGCTGTTCCAGTAGATGAGATTTTACATTCATTCTTATTAACTTCATGTGCTTGAAGTTCATCGTAACTTAGGTTGTAGTAAACTTTTCCAATATTTTCTAATCCTAGTTTATCCAGACCATTTGGTGTACGGGTGCTCATTTTGTGTACCTTTTTGTTTATATATGTTTTATTTTGCTATTTTGAATTGATTAAGCCTGCATAACCATTTTATAGCAAATAAAAGGAGACCTAAGTGGTCTCATTTTATTTACCATATGAAGTAATAACCAATTTTTAAAACTCCTCTATTCAATAGAGTATAATTTTGGAAAATTATACTATTGAATAGATATTAATAAACTTACTTATAAATGTAAATTAAAATAACATTTTAAAGAGTTACCTTTTGTACAACTCTCTATTTGAATATAGAAAGCAATACACCAGCAGCAACAGCCGAACCAATAACACCTGCAACATTTGGACCCATTGCATGCATAAGAAGTACATTTCCTGGTTTCTCTTCTGAACCAACTTTAGAGACAACCCGTGCTGACATAGGTACAGCCGATACACCTGCTGCACCGATAAGTGGATTAATAGGCTCATCTGAAAACTTGTTCATAAGTTTTGCCATAAGAACACCCATAGCCGTACCAGCAGAGAATGCTAAAAGACCAATAACCATAATTCCCATAGTCTCTAAAACCAAGAACTTATCAGCAGCTAGTTTTGAACCAACTCCAAGTCCTAAGAAAATAGTAATAACGTTAATTAATGAGTTCTGCATAGTATCGGATAATCTATCAACCACTCCAGACTCTTTTGCAAAGTTACCAAAAGCAAATGCCCCAATCAGTGGAGATGACTCAGGTAAAAGTAACAGTGTTAACATCAATACAACAATAGGAAAAATCAATTTTTCTAATCTATGAACTTGTCGTGTTGTTTTCATTACAATTTGACGTTCAGCTTTTGTTGTCAAGGCTCTCATTATTGGAGGCTGAATAACAGGTACTAATGCCATATATGAGTAGGCAGCAACAGCAATAACACCCAACATCTCAGGAGCTAATCGGTTTGCAATAAAGATTGATGTAGGACCATCAGCCCCACCAATAATAGAAACAGCTGATGCTGTTTGCAAATCAAATCCAATCAGTACAGCTCCAACCAGTGAACCAAAGATACCAAATTGAGCAGCTCCACCCAACATTGCTGTTTTAGGATTTGCTAATAGTGGTGCAAAATCAGTCATTGCACCAACACCCATAAAGATAAGCAGAGGAAAGAACTCATTGGCAATACCCATATTATAGATAATACCAAGCATTCCATGCTCTCCACCCATCCCTGCAAGAGGAATATTGGCAAGGAGTCCACCAAATGCTATAGGAATCAACAATAGAGGTTCAAAGTTCTTAGCAATTGCTAAATAGAAGAGTATAAAAACGATTATAATCATAATAATACGTCCCAAAGAAGACTCAAACCAAGTCATCTCTCTCTCAAACTTATGACCTCTAGGGTCAGAAGTTGTCTCTCCATCATGAACATCGACAATAGCACTAATACCCGTAGTTGACCACCAACTAGAGGCTAATTCACTAATACTTTTAGAGACATAAGGCTTATGCTCTGTTGTCTCCTGTTGTTCAGGAGCTGATGCTTCATGTTCTGTTGCTTGAACCATAGAGGTCAAAGCAAAAAGAGCAAAAAACAGTGAGATTATTAATTGTTTTAATTTCATGGATTACTCCATTGTTGCAAGAAGCTGTCCATCGACTACAGCGTCATTTGTATTAACATCAATAGATTTAATTACACCAGATTTTTCAGCAACAATATCAATCTCCATCTTCATCGCTTCCAAAATCATAATCTGCTCACCCTCATTCACTGAATCGCCTGCTACTTTTAAGATTTTCCAAACAGTACCTGGTGTTTGAGATTTAACTTCGATAGAACCTTTTCCACCTGCTACTACTGGCTTTGGTGTTGATGCTACTGGTGCTGATGTTGGTGCAACTGTAATTTCTGCATCACCCTCTGCTACTTGTACACTATAACTCTTACCATCTACTACTACTGTATAACTTCCACTCATCTCTTCTCCTCCACTTTGTTGATTATTCTCTTTACCTTTTCTTACCATTAAAGGACCTTCACCCTTTAAAAATGCAATACCTTTTTGGTCACATGATGCTGCAATAAAGATATTCTCTTCTGTTGTTGGCAACTCTTCATCTTCAAGAACTTTTGTCCAGTATGCAATTGATTTAGTAACTTCTCTGTCTGAAATGTCCAAAGGATTTTCAGATGTTGGTTCTAGTTTTAACTTCTCTGATGCCAATTTTACAATCTCTGCATCTGGCTCAACTGGTGTTTTACCAAAGTAACCAAGAACCATACGACCATAACCTGGTGCAATCTGCTTCCATTTACCAAACATAACATTTGCATACGCTTGTTGCCAATAAAACTGACTTACAGGTGTTACAGAAGTACCATAACCACCACGTTCAACAACCTCTTTCATCTCTGCAATTACTTCATCGAACTTCTCTAAGTTTCCAGAGTCTCTCATCATTTGAGTATTGGCTGTCAATGCACCACCTGGCATTGGCGAGAATGGAATCAATGGAGATACTTGAGTAGCTTCTGGTGGAATAAGATAATCAGCCAAACACTCTTTTAATCTCTCTTCATACTTAAGAACTTTATCAAGTTTTAAATCTCCAAGATTATACTCTGTACCTTTTGTTGCATGTAACATAGTAAGAATATCTGGTTGAGATGTTCCACCACTTACAGGGCTTGCTGCCATATCAATACCGTTTGCACCTGCCTCTAATGCTGCCAAATATGAAGCAACTGAAACACCTGCTGTCTCATGAGTATGAAGTCTTAAATGAACCTCTTCTCCAAGAAGATTTCTAGCCATTGCTATAGTATCAAACACTTTACGAGGATTTGCAGTTCCTGATGCGTCTTTAAAACATACAGAATCAAAATCAATACCTGAATCAAGAATATTTCGTAGAGTCTTTTCATAGAAACCTACATCATGAGCACCTTTACAACCTGGTGGTAAATCCATCATAGTAACTACCACTTCATGATTAAGACCATGACGTTTAATACACTCTGCTGAGTATGCCAAATTATTTACATCATTTAACGCATCAAAGTTTCTAATGGTTGTTGTACCATGTTTTTTAAACATTTTTGCATGTAAGTCAATAAGCTCTCTACTACCTGTTTCAAGCATTACTGTATTAATACCACGTGAAAGAGTTTGTAGATTCGCCTCTGGTCCTACAACCTCTCTAAACTTATCCATCATCTCAAATGCATTCTCTTGCAAATAGAAGAAAAGGCTCTGAAATCTAGCTCCTCCACCAAACTCAAAGTGATTAATACCTGCATTTTTTGCAGCTTCTACCGCGGGGAGGAAATCCTCCATAAGGACACGACCGCCAAAAACAGATTGAAATCCATCTCTAAATGTTGTGTCCATCACATCAATATATTTTTTTGCCATCTTATACCTTCATTGTTATGATTTATTGTTACGAAATTCTGTTACAGCAGCAATAATCGCAGCAACTCTACGATTTTCATCTTCTGTATCAACTGCTGGAGTAGCAGGTGCTTTAATTGGAGTATTTTCAGGAAAATACTTCGCGATAAGTTTAGCTTGAAGTTCAACGACTTTTACAAGAATAAAGAGAAATAGAAATACAACTCCCATTCCCAATACCATGAACTTCAATGCTTCCATTACATAATTGACTTCAGCCATTAAAAAACCTTCTGTACTAAATTTATGCAATATTCTAACGATTTATAGTTAAAAAAGCTTAATTTATCTCTTCTTTCGCTTTCGATTATTTTGGCGTGCTACTTTTTGTTCATCCTCATAACTCTCTAACAGTGAGTTTACAGCATCTTGGCTATATCCTATCTGTCTAGTAGATGTTTTTTTTTGTTGAAGAAGTAGAGAAACCACACGTTCAACAAACTCATGATAATCCATATCTTCCATACTATCAATAAAATCTACAGCATCATCATTAATGGTAACATCTCGAACTATTTTTTCTAATGAGTCAAAGTCAATCTCTACTTTAGTTGGTTCTAAATTAAGGATGGCTAGTTTCATATCTGCACCAACCTCTTTTTGAATACGTTGAAGCTCTTTAAACTCTTCTGTAGAAACCAAAGTAATCGCTTTACCTTTTTTACCTGCACGACCTGTTCTACCTATTCTATGAACATAGGATTGAGGGTCAAAAGGAATGTGAAAATTAAAAACATGGGTTACATTTTTAACATCTAACCCTCTAGCCGCCACATCTGTAGCCACCATAATTTTACTTTCTCCTCTACGATACGCCTTTACAATTGCATCTCTATCCATCTGTTCTAAATCACCATGTAATCCAGATGCATTAAATCCCATAGCTTGAAGATGTTCGGTTAATCTATCTACTTCTCTTTTCATACGACAAAATATAATAGATTTATTAATCTTTTCAGTCTCTAAAAGTTTAACAATCGCTTCATCTCGTTGTGACTCATTAATAACATAATAAGATTGCTCAATTACATTATTTACAGTACCTTCATTTAAACCAAGTACTGAAATAAACTTTGGGTTACTCAAAATATCATTGGCTAACTCTTTGATAGGTTCAGGAATTGTTGCTGAAAAAAGTAAAGTTTGTCTATTCTGAGGAATATATTCAAATATCTCTTTAATCTCCTCTAAAAAACCCATATCTAGCATCTCGTCAGCTTCATCTAAAACCACTATCTCGGGATTAAAGGAGTCGATTTTACCTTTTTTATAAAGGTCTTTTAGTCGTCCAGGGGTTGCCACAACTATTTGAACCCCTTTGTTAATAAGTGCTATCTGCCTCCCATAGCCAACACCACCATAAACAGTAATCGTTCGGATACCACAAAAACGCCCCAAATGATAAAGCTCATCACTCACTTGCGTTGCCAATTCTCGTGTAGGAGTAATCACTAAAGCTCTCTCTATCTCTTTATTGGCTATTTTATTTATCAGAGGTAAACCAAATGCAGCAGTTTTACCTGTTCCTGTGTGAGCTTGACCTACCAAATCTTCTCCATTAGAGATAATGGGAATAACACTCTCCTGAATTGGACTTGCTTCCCTAAAACCTGCTATTTTAATCCCTTTTAAGAGATCTTTATGAAAATTAAATTCATTAAATGTCAAAATCAATACCTTATATTATATTACAAAACCATCAATAAAATAATTCCAAAAACTATTCTATAGATACCAAATGCAACAAAAGTAAATCGTTGCAAAAAAACAATAAATAGTTTTATGGTTATATATGCTACTATAAAAGCAACCACAAAACCAACTGCAAAAGCAGTTAGATTAGCACCAAGAAATTCATCGTAATGCTTTAACAAATCATAGCCACTTACAGCCATCATAACAGGTATTGCCAATAAAAAAGAGAACTCTGTGGATGCTTTTCTACTCACACCAGAAAGCATTCCTGTAATAATCGTTGAGCCTGCTCTGGATGTACCAGGAACAAGTGAAAGTATCTGTCCAAAACCTATACTCATCGCTTGAAACCATGTAATCTCTTCAATATCTTGGCTCTTTCTCTCTTTATCTTTATGAAAATATTCAACAACAATAAAAATAATCCCACCAACAATAAACATCCATGCAACCGTTTGAGTCACAAAAATCTCTTTTACCCAATCTTTAAGAAGAAAGCCAACAATGGCTAATGGTAAAAAAGCAGCAATAATTTTTTGCCAAAGTTCAATCTCTTTGAAAGAAATTTTATCTCTATAGAGAAGCATCACAGCTAAAATTGCTGCAAATTGTATAATTACCTCATAAGCCTTTACAACAGCACTCTGTTCTATTCCTAAAAACTCACTTGCTACAATCATATGACCTGTAGATGAGATAGGGAGAAACTCTGTAAAACCTTCTATAATTCCTATTATAATCGCTTGAAAAATATCCATGCACTTAAATCCTATATTAATTTATTTTAAAATTATTAATTTTTTATTAAAAATATGTTTAATTTTTTTGTTTAGTAGCGAAACACTACTTATTTTACTCAACTATCTTTAAAATCTCTTGTAAATCTTTAATATTAACACAGTGCGTTGCAGCCTCACGCAAAATAGGTTTTCCACAAAAGGCTACTCGTATATCAGCATAAGCAAACATACTTAAATCATTCGCTCCATCTCCAACAACCAATGTATTTTCACGACTTATACCCAAAAGATTTTGCAAACGAACAATCATATCTCCTTTTGCATTAGAGTACATCATCTCTCCACCAACAGCACCCGTTAAAATTCCATCTTCAGCATGTAAAAAGTTAGAAAAATCTGCATCTATTCCTAATTTTTCACAAGCTGGCTTTGTGGCATCTCTAAAACCACCAGAAAAGCAGACCACGGTATAGCCACGCGCTTTTAGTCCTGCTACCACCTCTTCTGCTCCATTCATCATGGGTAACGATTTACAAATCTCTTCTATTTTAGAGTGAGGTAACCCTTTAAGTAATGATACGCGTTCAACCAATGAAGCATAAAAATCTAACTCTCCTGCCATTGCTCGCTCAGTAATCGCTACAACCTCTTCTCGTAAACCAAGCTCTTGGGCAAAAAAATCTATTGTTTCTCCGTCCATAAGTGTCGAATCAAAATCAAATACTGCTAATTTCATCTATCTATACTACCTCTATGTTAAAATTTGGTAGAATTATAGCCAATTACTTGTTAGGATAAAAATATACATATATGTTTAAAAAATTTTGTCAAACCCTCCATAGCGATAAACCCTTTATAACTGTAGAGATTACTCCACCTCATGGAGCATCTCTTAAATCTACTATTGAAAATATAAAAACATTCAATCTTCAGGAAAGAGTAGCTGGCTTTTCAGTTACCGATAATCCCTTGGCTAAACTTAAAATGTCAGGTGTACTCTCTGCTATTCAAATACAACAAGCCTTTAAAAAGCCTGTTATTGCAACTATGAGTATGAGAGACAAAAATAAACTCTCTCTACAATCAACGCTTTTAGGTGCAAATGATTTTGATTTACGCTGTATTTTAGCACTTACAGGAGACCCTGCTAAATTTTCGGATCAACCCGAAGTAAAAGGGGTATTAGAGCGTGACTCTACCTTGCTTTTAAGTATTATCTATAGACTAAACAATGGTTTTGATTACTCCAACAAAGAGTTAAATCCCAAACCTAAACCTATCTATCCATTTGCTGTATCAAATGCTTATGCAAAAGATATGAGACGCATCAAAAAGAAAATGCTTAAAAAACTCAATTATGGGGCAAGGGGAATTATTACCCAACCTGTTTATGACATAGATAATGCCAAAGAGCTTATTGAAATATTTGAAGAGTGTAAACATGAAAGCGTAAGGGAAACAGCAAAAAATGCAAAGCTGATTCTAGGTCAATTTCCTGTAGTTCGTGCAAAAACGGCTAATTTTATTTCCGATAAGGTTCCAGGTATTACCGTACCCAAAGAGATTATAGACGAAATGGATTTAGCTGCCATGGATGGTATAGAAAAAGAGCAAGAAGTAGGTTTTTCTATTTCAAAATCACTTTTTGATGATATAATAAAACTTCATCCAAAAATACACTTGATGACGCACAATCGTTTTGACTTATGTTCGGAGTTAATTGGTAACAATTAATCCACAACATTAAATTATACTTATAAATAAAAACAAAAAGGAAGAAAATGAATGAACATGAATCATTTCATGAACTAGGACAATTTCATGGAGAGACAGCAACACACGCAGATGGAATGAGTAAAATAACAACAGATACACCTTTCCCATTTTTGGATATGGGAACAAGCTTTGTTATTGGTTTGGCTATTGGTTATTTTTTAAAAAAGAGTTTTAAATTTCTCTTGCTTATCTTGGGTCTTGGTCTTGTTCTACTTTTTGTATTGGAATCACAAGGGATGTTCCATGTGGATGACCAAACAATTCAAAATGGTGTCTCTTCAGGAGTAGACTCATTTCAAAATATTGTTGGAATGCTAAAAGAGAGACTCGCTAAGATGCAACTTACAACAGGTGCAGGAGCTATTGCTGGTTTCTTTGCAGGCTTAAAATTTGGCTAAAATTAAACTTTTAGTCTCTGCTCTTGAACCCTCTTCTAACCTCCATTTAAAAGAAGTCTTAAAACATACCCAAAATATTGAACTTTTGGGTATTTTTGATAAATCTTTAGGTAATCCTCTCTACGACATTTCAGAAATGGCAATTATGGGTGTAGTCGATGCCATAAAAAAACTTCGATGGTTTTTTCAAGTAGCTAACCAAATGGTTGAATTGGCAAAAGATGCTGACAAAATTCTACTTATGGACTCATCTGGCTTTAACCTTCCCTTAGCCAAAAAACTAAAGAGTACCTATCCAAACAAAGAAATCATCTACTATATTCTTCCTCAAATATGGGCAAGTCGTCCAAAACGTGCTGTTAAATTGGAAAAATATTGTGATAGACTATTGGGAATTTTACCGTTTGAAGTTGACTACTACAACTCCAAAGCAGAGTACATAGGTCATCCTCTACTTGATGAAATCAACATTCAACATCAAGCAAACAGCAACACCATTGCCTTTATGCCAGGCAGTAGAAAAAGTGAAATATCTAAGCTTTTACCTATTTTTAAAAAGGTCAGAGAAAAGCTCTCGGATAAAAGAGCCATATTAATCATTCCAAAAACATTTTCAGAGGAAAAGATTAAAAATCTCTATGGAGATATTTCAAAATTTGAGATAAAAAAAGAGACACACACAGCACTGGCTCAATCTCAATTTGCCTTTATCTGTTCAGGAACAGCCACTTTAGAATCAGCCCTTATAGGTACTCCCTTTACTCTAAGCTACATCGCCAAAAAGATAGACTTTTTTATAGGCACAAAACTTTTAGGAATCACACAAGTTGGTCTAGCCAACATTATTCTAACCAAGCACAACAACACAACCCTACACCATGAACTCCTACAAGAAAATGTCATAGTAGAGAATCTACTAAAAGAGTTTTACCAAACAGATAGAACCGTTTTTAAACAAAAAGCAAAAGAGTTAAGAGACTATTTAGGACACGGGAGTTCTAAGAATGTTGCTGATATTTTAATGAAATAAAACTCCTACAGCTTCAATTAGATACAATACTACAATAAAAAATAACCTCTTTCTTGAAAAAATCATCATTTAATTATATATCGGTGCGATAGCAATCGCACCCTACGGTTTTTTAGAGGTACAATAAAGGAAAGAAATGTCTCCATTTGGAATACAACTTATTAACGGATTTAAAGAGAGCGATTTAGAGTTAGAAGATAAAAATAGCTTTCAAGCACTACTACAGCTTGGAGCAATAGAAGAGATAGATGGGTTATGGAAACTAAAATCACTCTATCGTGTGGGGCAACTCTATGTGAACAGAGAGGGGAGAGGGTTTGTCGAGGCTCAAACCAAAGAGCAGAAAGATTTGCTGGTAGAAGCTCAAGATTTTGGGGAGGCTAATCCTCAAGATGATGTGGTGGTTAAGCGTATTATTGCTAGACGTGGTCGGGCTTCGGCTAAAGTTCTTTTGGTTATTAGAAAAGCTCATGTTTATCAAATTGTCTATACCAATAGAAATGAGTCTAATATTTTTGAGATTTTAGATATTAAAACAGGGCTTCCAACCAATGCAAAGATGGAGGGGATGGATTTAAAAGCCTTTAAGATAGGTACTGTTTTAAAAGTAGATAGCCAAACCGAAGAGGTTATAGAGGTCTTTGGACATTTAGGCGACCCAAAGGTGGATGAGAAAATATCTTTGGCACTTTATAAACGTGCTGATGATAAGTTTGAAGAGGATTGTGTCCTTCAAGCCAAAGAGGTGGAGCAAAAAGTTACACGAAGTGAACACCCTAGCCGTGTTGATTTGACCCATTTGGATTTTTGTACCATTGACCCTGTGACTGCAAAAGATTTTGATGATGCTATCTATTTTGACATGAAAGCCTATACGCTTTATGTAGCTATTGCCGATGTTAGCCACTATGTAGATTACTTTTCGCCAATAGATACTGAGGCAAAACGGCGTGGATTTACTACCTATTTCCCTCATAAATCCTTTCCTATGTTGCCACGAGAGCTTAGTGAAAATATCTGTTCGCTTAAACCCCATGTTGACCGTTTGGCATTTGTAGCAAAGATAGAGCTGGACAGAGATTCACTCTTACCAATCAAAGAGGAGTTTTTTGAGGCGATTATTCACTCTAAACGACGATTTAACTATGATGAGATTGATAGGATTATAGATAGTGATGGAAAATATATTGAAGCACAAAATGAGAAAGATATACTAGTGTACCTACTTCCATTACAAAAGATTACAAAACGACTTAGAAAGAGACGACTAAAAGATGGTTTTGACTTTAGAAGTGAAGAGATAAAATTAAGTATTGATGCAGGACATGAGCTAAAAGGAACATCTGTAGAGACAGGTACACCTTCTCATTCACTTATTGAAGAGTGTATGCTCTTGGCAAATCAAGCATCTGCTAAACGTTTTGAGTATGGGGTATTTAGAATTCACACTCCACCACAACTTAGTAAATTAGAAGAGCTTTTAGAAGAGTTAGCTTCTATTGGACTGTTTGTAAAAGAGTATGATGACTCTCCATCACTTATTCGTGCAATTCAAAAAGAGGCAGAGAATATGGGAATAGCATCTGATGTTGATAGCATGGTTATTAAATCACTTAAACAAGCTGTCTATTCTGCTAATAATGAAGGTCACTTTGGATTAGGATTTACACACTATTCACACTTTACATCACCTATTCGTCGTTACTCTGACCTCATCTTGCACCGTCTTATAAAAGCTGATTTAAAAGAGGATAAAGAGCAAAATGAATATCTTCTAAGAAATATAGAACCACTCTGTCAACGAGTATCTGAACTTGAACGTGAATCAACCAAAGCAGAGTGGGACTTTAGAGATAGGAAATTGGCACGTTGGGCAGAGAAACATATAGGCGAAGAGTTTAAAGCCCATGTAGTAGAAGTGGGAGAGAATGCAAAAGCTGTGTTAGAGTGTGAAGTAGAAGGGGTAACCGTAAACTTGCGAGGCGATAATGTAATGCTTTTCGATGAAGTTATATTAACCATTAATGAGGTCAATATTGCTATGGCTAAGATTCAAGGAGAATTTGTAGCTAAAATACCATCATTCTCTCCACCTTATCTTGAATATCAACAAAATTAGAAAACTTATTCATCAAATGAATATAACGATTTAAATCTGAAGTAGAAATATCTGTATCTTCATCTATGAAAAGTAAGGTTTCTATCTTATTTTCATAGATTTTATCCATTAGCATACTTTCTAGGTGGTCATTATTGGTTCTATCTAAGAGTAATAGAGGATAATATTTTTTACTTAACATTACTGAACACTCTATTCTATTTTTTGCCACATCAACACTGTAACCAAGTTCATATAACATACTTGCCATAATTTTCGCTTCAGTTGGGTTCTCTTTATAAAGTAAAATTGATTGACTGTTCGTCTCTCTCTCTTTATGTATTAATTTTGTACCATAAAATTGATTAACCACATTAATAAATTTTTGGGTACTTATTGGTTTAGAGATATATTCATCCATTCCCACATCAATATAACGTTCACGATCCCCTTTAAGCGTATTCGTTGTTACGGCAATAATAGGTGTATGGTCTAAGTTTTCGAGTTGCTCATATTTTAAAATCTCTTTGGTTGCAATAACACCATTCATAACAGGCATTTGAATATCCATAAAAACTATATCATAACGATTTTTTTTAAACATATCTAAACCAATTGCACCCTCATCTGCAACATCAGACTCTATCCCAATTGTTTTAAGAGTATGAACAATAAGCTTTTGGTTTACTTTATTATCTTCTACCACTAATGCATTTAAGTTAAAAGGCTTTTCAAGACTCTCTTCTACACTATTTTTTCGATTTATAGAAGATATTTCTATAGATTTTTTAACTTTTGAAAAAGTTACAGGTTCATAAATAACTTGTGAAAAAATAGGAGCAATGTCTAAAATTTTAAAGCGATTATCAAGTTTTGTCAAAAGTACTATTTGAGTAGATGAACTATATTGTGCAACAATTCTATGCAACTCCTCTTTATCAATATTATTATAGTGCAAATAGAGAATATCAAAATTATCTCCTACAGAATCTGTACACTCTACAAAGTTTTTAAAATTGTAAATAGCGTTTGTTTGTAAAGAAGAGAGATACTCTTTTAAATGTAGATTTGAAATCTTCCCTTGTGCATCGGTAGATGTATAAAGTGCAATATTTATCGTTTCATTTTTTTCTTTTTGAAAAAAATCTTTTTGATTTAACTCTAAAGTAAAGGATAGTGTTGAGCCTTCTCCTTCTACACTTTCAAGTTTCAACTCTCCACCCAACATTTTAACCCATGCATTAGCTAGAGTAAGACCTAGACCTGCACCTCCATAGACTCGTGTACTAGAGTTATCTGCTTGTGTAAATGCATAAAAAACTTTTACCTGTTGCTCTTTGCTAATCCCAATACCTGTATCATTTACTAAAAACTGAATCCAAAGAGTTTTCCCTTTTTGTTCTACTTGTTTAATAGAAACAGTTACTGAGCCATCTCTTTTTGTAAATTTAATTGCATTGGAGATAAGATTCATCAAGATTTGCTTAATCTTTTCAGAATCACTTTCAACCAATACAAAATAGAGGCGAGGGTCAATCCAAAATGAAAATTCAACTCCTTTTTTTGAAGCATCAACAGCATAAATATCAGAGAGATTTTCAAATTCTTCAATAAGATTAAAGTAACTCTTCTCTAATTCAATGGAACCATTTTCAATTTTTGAAATATCTAAAATATTTTCAACAATACCCAATAAATCTTCAGAACTTTTACGAATCGTACTTAAAAATTCACGCTGTTCGCTATCCAATTTGGTAGAAGATAAGATTTTACTAAAACCAACAATACCATTGATTGGTGTACGAATTTCATGAGAAACATTGGATAAAAAGAGACTTTTTGTTTTATTGGCTTCATCTGCCATTTTTTTACTCTCTTGGAGTTCATTAATCATATTGGAGATTAAAATATAAATTTCAGAATGGTTTTTCTCTTTTAACATCTTTTTAAATTCTTTAATTTTTACAGAGTCAGAAGAGTATTTAATCTCTTCTAATAAACTTTTCAGCCCTTCTGTACTGTTATTTCCCTTGCTAAAAAAATAATCTCGTTTTAAAAAAATAAGTAAAAGAGAGATAAGGAGAATAAAAAATGATATAAATATAAGAACTTTATACATCAATGCCTTACTTTGGCTAACCATCTCAATAAGTGCATAATTTGTATAAGAAGTATAAATAATTATTAGGGAAGTAGCTACCAATAAAACAAAAATAAGCAGTGTAATAACTTCTAAACGTCTACCTTCCACAACTCTACTCATAAGCCCCCTTTTTATACAACTGACAATATAAATTTTATCTTCTATTTATAGAATAGAAACTTAATGATATATTTATATTTAAAGGATTCTAAAACTCTGTAACCTAATAAGTTTTACTCTGTTGTTTTAGATAATTCTTATGTTAGAATTTGATATAATTCAATAAATATATGATAAAAAAAGGTTAAGAGCATGTATCAAAGAGAATTTGAAAATTTACTTCGTCAGACTCCACCACGAGCCATGCTTTTTTATGGAGAGAACCATTATCTAATTTCATCCTATTTGCAACACTATATGAATATTACTTCTGCCTCAGATTCTATGCTAACGCTCTATTTTGAAGAGTACTCTTTTGATAAAGCTAAAGCATACCTATCCCAAAGTTCACTCTTTGGGGGTACAAATTTACTAATAATTAAAAGAGATAAAAAAATTCCTAAAAAAGAGTTAGAGGTATTAATAGAACTTGTTGCTAAAAGTTATGATAATTTTTTACTTTTTCACTACCAAGGTAAAGCAAGTGATGCAAAAAGTTTACAGTCAGCATTTTCTCCTAAAAAAGGGGCAAATTGGTTAAGAGTATTTGAACCAAATATAGGTGAAAGTATTAATATACTCTACAAAAAAGCTAAAACAATTGGATTGGATATTGACCACTATGCATTACAACACTTAATGCTTCTACTCAATAATAATTTAGCATCATCTGCTAATGAACTAGATAAATTGGCTATTCTAAAGGGAAAAGTAACATCAAAAGATATAGATAGATTGGTCTATTCAACAGCACCTTTAGCCATAGAAGAGCTACTCACTGATTTATTTGAAAAGAAGCCTATAGTAAATACTCTTAGTCAATTACTAGAGTTGGGAGAAGATGAATTTTCTCTACTACGTTCAACACAGTTTTTTATTAATCAAATATTTCTATTTAATATATACATGAAACTCAACGGTCACATTGACTCTAAGGCTATTTTAGGCTACAAACTACCCAAGCAGATAGAAAATAAAAAAGCCAATTTGGCTATGGGAATAAAAGCTTCTGCGCTACTTAAGATATTTGAACATCTTTTAGAAGTAGAGTTAGAAATTAAAAATACTCCTCCTACCAATAGAGAAGTACTTTTATATGGAGCATTTATTAAAATTCAAAGCTTTTTATAAATCAAGAAGCTTTACTTAATCCTATCATGTAATCTACTTTCTCTTTTATACTTAAATAATTAGCCAAACTATTAGAGACAAAAGTGTAATTCTCTTTATCACTAGGAATAACAGAACTCTTATCGTCAACAAAGAGTAAACTAGGAATATTTTTAGACTTTATCTTTTTGGTTAAATCATTATGCAGTGACTCATTTTCTGTTCTATCGAGCAAGATACACTTATAACTCTCAACATCTATTATCTTCTTTAGCTCATCTATATTTTCAGCAACATCAACTGAATAATCTAACTTATTTAAAATAGCTGAAATTATTTTAGCTTCCATTGAGGTTCTTTTATATAATAAAATATCTTTATTATTAAGATTTTTTACTTTTTTAGAACGAGGAAAGAAAATATTTAAAACAGAGATAAATTTTTCTAAATTAATAGGTTTAGATATATACTCATCCATCCCTTCTGACAAAAACTGTTCTCGGTCCCCTTTTAAAGCATTGGCTGTTACTGCAACAATTGGAGTATGTTCAATCCCCTCTTTTTGCTCATACTCTAAAATCTTTTTAGTTGCATCAACACCATTTAATACAGGCATCTGTATATCCATAAATACAATATCGTAACTTTTATGTTTAAGTATATACGCATCCAATCCCTCTTGACCATTATTGGTACACTCTGAACTAATACCCATGTTTTTTAATGTATGTTGAATCATCTTTTGATTGATAGGATTATCCTCGACGATTAGTGCATGAATATCTTCAAAAAGCTTCTCTTTCTCATTTTTAACTCGTCCATTATTTATTTTTTTCTTTTCTTCCTCTTTTTTGTTCAATGATATTAATGATTTTTCAACTTTAGAAAAAGTAATTGGTTCATACATCACTTGTGTAAAGTCTAAATTTAACTCTTGTACCTCATGATGCTTGTTTAACTTAACAACCAACACAATCGTAGAGTGTGAACGATGACAACGAACAATTCGTTGGAACTCTTTTTGATTAATATTATCATAATGAATATAGAGTACATCAAAAAGTTCGTCAGAAGCATCCATACACTCTTCAAAGGTTTTAAATCGTGTCAAAGATAGATGCTTATAGGCATATAGATAATCTTCTAAATAGTGATTCGAATCTTTTTTTTGTACATCATTTTTCATCGCTCTCTTTTTATTATCGCGTTGTATATTTTTTCTCGCTAGAGTTAATACAAAAGAGAAAGTTGTTCCTTTACCTACAGTACTTTCTAAAATTAACGCACCTCCAAGGGCATTAACCAAACTTGATGAGATGGTTAAACCCAAACCTGTTCCTCCATACTTTCTAGAAGTACTACTATCTGCTTGAGTAAAAGCTTCAAAGACTTTGGATTTATTCTCTTCGGAAATACCTATACCCGTATCTTTAACAGAAAATTTAATAGAGACTTCATCTTCTCTACTATCCACTTCTTCTATTAAAACATCTATTG
>QNZV01000074.1 GCA_003978395.1 Sulfurovum sp.
CTTAGCCCTTTACTGTGTGCAAAACCAATAAAATTCCAACGACTCAAGGCTTCATTTGTTTTAAAATTAATAATAATATTTCCCTCTTTATCGGTTTGTAAATTGGGTTTAAAAAACATAGTTTCATTAAAATTTTTACGAATATGTATTGGGCTAGTTGTTGGTTTTTTTATATTAGTAGGGGCTGAATTCATTGCTACTAAATTATTAATAGCCCCCATATCACTCTCTGCCATAGGAGCTCTTTTTACACGAGGAGGAGTGGCAAGCATCGCTTCTGGTGCAACAACAGGACTAGGGATTGCCTCTTCTTCCATAACCATCATATTTCTACTTCCATATGAATCATAATAGATGTGTTGGTTTGCTATATTTAACCATTTCAAGCTAGGAAATTCTCTTCTAAAGTCCTCTACTTGATGTTTTTGCCATCCATGTTGTTCAGACAGAAGTTTAAAGTTCATACTTCTCCAGTTACTGATATAGTTGTGTCTAAAGATAGGAAAAAGATAAGGGATTGAAAGTTGATGAGGTAGAAACTCTTCAAGAGAAGCATCGTACATGGTAGCCACCATCTCTGCCATTACTCTCTCTCTATTTTTACCTGAAATTTTTAGTTTCCATTGTTCCTTCTCATTGGGTTTCAAGGTGTCTCGAAAGCTTATAAGTTCGATATTTAGTTTGCTGTCCCATGGAACAACAAGGGTATCTTCTATATGAAAACTTCGATTATTGTAGATAAAGTTGAGTTGATAGTGAATATCTCCTCTATCTTCTTTTGCCACTTTAATCAGCTCTTCTTTCACTTTTTCGATTGTTATCCATCTCTCTTGGCTCACTCTTCCTCTCTTTTCAATAGTCAAGAGTACAGGCAATTTTTTAACCGAACTTTTTAGATATATTTTAGCGATACTTGGCGTTTCATACTCTTTTTTGTCATTTTTATGCCATAGATAAGTCGTCATAGGAGGGGTATTTGCTTTTAAATCATAAATGGTTAATTTTTTAGAGGTAGAGACCTCAACACCGTATTGGTCGTAACTTTTTAGAGTTAAGAGATACTCTCCTTGCTCTAAGTTATCAAGCAGAACCTCTTTACTCTTTTGAGTATTAAATTTAATCGTTCTAATCAGCTCTTTTGCTTGGTTACTCTTTTTTGAATATCTATAATGTTTAAAAAGTTTGTTGAACTCCTCTTTTGAATAGAGTCTCTTTTCTGCCTCTTGCCAATATCGTTTACGGTATAGTCTCTTCTCTTTTGTAAATTTTTGAATAAGAATCTCCCCTTGAATAGCTTGAAATTTCCCATCTAAATTGGTAGACTCTATGGTTAATGTACTATTATTCTCTATATTTAGTTCAGAATCTATATTCATTGTCACTTGAATTCCGACATAGCCCAATAATATATTTTTTGTAGCAGAGTGTGTCTCTCCTGTGGTATCGGTTACATCTACAGATATTTTATAGTTGTAGTTTGGTTTATCGTTACTATCAAATTTTTTATCAGCTAAAGCATTAAAATGAATTTTAAACTCTCCATTTTTATCACTCTTTATCGTTCCTGTATCAATGGTCTCTTCATAGCTATTATACGTGTGTTGTCTCCAATAAGGTAGCCAAGGAAATGAGACCAAACGCTTTATTGTGTATTTGACCTTAACATTGTCTAAGGCATTTCCAGCATAGGCTTTTGCCTCTCCTTTTAGCTCTATTTTATCGCCAATTTTATAACTTTTTTCTAGTTGCTTAAAGCTCACTTCAAACTTGGGGCGTTTATACTCTTCTACTTGTATCCTTTTGTTCCCACCTATATCTGCCTGTATAGACATTGAGCCTAAAAGTCCACTTTTGGGTGCAGTAAACTCGCCATGAAATGTTCCAAATTCATTACTTGTAAATGTTTTGCTCTCTATAAGTTGATGGTTTTGATTATAAAAAGAGACTTTTATCTTTTTATTCTCTAAAATTGTAGGAGCTTTATTGCTACTTTGTTTAATAGCCAGTCCTTTAAAATAGATACTCTGATTGGGGCGATAGATTGCTCTATCTGTAAAAAAGTTAACAAAGGTACGAGTATGATTTCGTGCTTCTCTATTATATGAATCATAGTAATGGTTCTCTCTTAAATCTAAAAAATCATCTTTATATTTAAAGGTCATTTCAAAATTATTTTTAATCTTTGGTATATCTATTTTTCCTTCGTTATCACTCTGTTTTGAAGAGAAAAACTTTTTTTCATAACGACGAGTTTGTTGATTATAACTCTTTTCATAAAAAGATACTTCAACCCCTTTTAATGCTTCTCCTGTCTGTCGATTAACGACAAGTAGTCTTTTATTTCCTTGTTTCATATAGGCAATATTTGAGATGTTCATTATTTTATAAATAGCATCTCTATCAATCTCTTTTTGTAGGGATAAAACAACGATGTATTTACCCACACCATAATGGTCTAATGAAATCTCTGTAGAGTGAATTTTATAATCATTCTGTTTAGGAAGTATAATTTTAAAATTTTTAATGGCAGGTAATGTTTTTAGGTAGTCTAGGTACTCCCATCTATTTTTATATTCAAGTTTAGCCTCTTCTTTATGATTTAATTTAATAACTTTAACAAAAAGTTCATTAGCATTTTTATACTCAATTTTACTTAAAATATTTTCATGAGCTAGGTTAACTTGTTCGATTTGAAACTTTAAATATTTTGCTTCAATACTGTTTTTTAACTCTGTTGCTCTACTTATGATATAGTTATTTGAACTCTTTAATACTTGTTCTATATAGGGTATTGCTTTGACATAATTTTCTTCTCTATAGTATACGTTAGCCAATGCTAAAAGGGCTTCACTTTTTGGGTTTTTATATATTAGTGATTTTAATGCTCTGGTATAATACTGCTCTCTCTTTTCATTTGAAAAATTGTTGTATACAAATTCAAGACGCTTTACATTTATATAATCCAATGCTTTTTTATGATGCTTCTTATAATGAAGTTTTAAAAGTTCTTGGTAAATAACCAATGCATTATATTTTAGTTGTCTTTTTATAGCAGGAGAACAAGATAAGTACATAAAGGTATATGCTGATGCAAAAGCATCAGGGTCTTTAATTGTAAACTGACCTGTTTGATTAAGAGTATTTCTTGGGTTCGTAAAGTATCTCAATGCTCTAAAGGCTAAAAAATCATACAGTGTGGGTTGCAATTTTTCTATATGTATACCCTTGTTCAATATGTTTTTATACTCACTTATCTGAATATTTCCTGCAATTTTATTTAATGATTTTAGGTAAAGTTCAGAAGATTTTTTAGAGAGTTTATCAATAGACCATGTTTTTATATCGCTAGAGGAGTTTTGTTTTAGTTTCGTTCGTTGATAAATTCTATAGCGATTTCTATCTAAATAGTACTCATACACTTGAGCCAAAATAGAGTATAAAATAAGTTGAGTTCCTTTTTTGGGACTCTCTTTGATTGCCTCTTCTATATCTTTGATAATCTTGACATACCCCTCTTCATTTAATCTTAAAAGATACTTCTCTTTATATAAAAGAGCTTTTATAAATTGGTTTTCATTTTTTTCATTTTTTGCTTGTGTGTAGATAGATTTTACACATTTTAAAGCACTTTTTGGAAGTGACTTTTTTTCAAACTCTTGAACCTCTTTCCATGAAGCATCATAACTTTGAGCCGATAAAAAGAGTGTAAAGAGTAGCAGTATATAGAGTAGCTTTTTCATCAAAAATCCTTAACATAATTTAATAAATAGTATTATATCTTGAATTTGTTGATGAATAGTAAATAGACTAATCTCTTACGGAAAAACAAGTACAAATATTGTTCCTTGGTCTACTTTACTTTGTACTCTTATTTTTATACCTAACTCATCACAGAGATTTTTGACAATATGTAGACCAATTCCTAATCCTCGTTCATGCTCTTTGTAGAATCTATCAAAAATTTTATTGGCACATTTTATACCTTTTCCTGTATCAGAGATTATGATTCTATCTTTTTTAATTTTAACGTTGACATATCCATCTTTTTGATTGTATTTAGAGGCATTGATTAGTAAATTATCTAAAATTCGGATTACTGATGCTTTATTACTGTATACAAAAAAAGATTCTCCTTGTACTATAAATGTAAGTTGAGAATAGAGTATTTTTAATGGCTCAACTCTCTCTTCTACCAGTTTTAAAAGGTCAAATTGTTCATTATTTTGTTTAGGTTGTTGTTTTAGATAACTTTTTAAATTATCTTGTAACGATATGATAGTATTTAATGATTGTTCAATACGATTAATTTTATTATAGTTCTCTTTTGTCTTAGGTAAGGTTTTTACATTGAGTAATAGAGAGCTAATGGGGGTATTGAAATCATGTAAAATATCTTTTACAAACTCTTGTGTTAGGTTAAAAGCACGGCGTAGTGGAGAGAGTGAGTAAAACGAAAATAGTAGCGTTAATATTACTATTCCAAATGTTGCAAAAATACACTCTTGAATTCTACGATTTTTAAAATCTGTTATTTTTATTTGATACAATATATTAGGATAGCTAATTTTTAGGTAAAGCTCTGGTACATATGGGATAGCATAGTATTTATAAAATTGGTTACTTTTTTTGTATATTGTATTAATCTTCTCTTTATATCTGTTTAGAAATTCAATGGTATATGTCTCTTTTTGGGCATTAAAAAATTCGATGCTATAATCTGAACAGGCATATCTATTATCATCTGTATTAAAATTACATATATCCATATTATAGGAGAGTGTCTGTTCTAAATTTTTAACCTCATTTTGATACTCTCTATAAAATATAACTCCTGTCAAAAACTCTAAGGTAATAAAAAAGAGGATAAATGTTCTTAAAAATGATTTGATTTCAACACTGTTCAATGGTATATCCTACTCCTCTAATATTTTTTATCTCTATATTTAGTAGGGTTTTCAGTTTGGTAATAGCAACCCTTAAAGCGTTATCACTATGGTATTCAGTTACATCTAATAGTTCATCTTTTTCTACAATCTTATCTATATTTCTAAAGAGTATATCTACAAGTTTAAATTGAGCGTAACTTAAATAAACCTTTTTATCACCAACAAAAATATCTCCAGAGAGTGTGTTATAACGAATAGTTTTATGTAATATTACCATTTTATTTGATAATTTGGCATTTAGTCTTATGAGTAACTCTTCAGGTATAAAAGGCTTTTTGACATAATCTTCTGCTCCTACTTCAAAACCTCTTGCGATTGTTTGAATATCTTGATTGGCTGAGATAAAGATAGTAGGAGTTTGGTCATTTGCCTCTTTTAGGCTTTGTAATAAGTCAATCCCATTCATATCAGGTAGATTTATATCAAATAGGTATATATCATAACTATTTTCAAATGTCATCTCAATAGCATCTTGACCTTTTTCTACAGCAGTCACTTCAAAATCGTGTTGAGTTAATATCTCACAAAGTGTTTGCGATAAAACGGTATCATCTTCTAGTAGTAGAATTTTCATATGAGTACTTTTAATCTTTTTTCTTTATAGAATTAGCCATTAGCATTATTTTCTCTATGGGCTTTGGCAATTTTTTTTCTTATGAGACTTTCAATTTTTATTCTATCTTCAGGTAAAGCCTCTTTTGCCTCTTCAATTAATTTTTTTATATCCATTGATTCATATACTTTAATTGTAAAATTGGTCTGGTTAGCAATAGATAATATAGGTATAAATAATAAACCTATGAGTGAAATAGTTTTTAATTGCATAATAATATCCTTTAAATTCTTTTGTATAGAAATACTATACACACTATTATAGTGTAAAATTGTTTTAAAATGTGTAATTATGATATATAAATCTATTTTTTTTAAAGTATAAAATATGAAGAGTGCAATAATTAAATATAGCTTAAAGCTATTTTCAATTAAATTTATTAATTGAAAATAGCGTAAGAATAGGCTAAATAGTAAGTAGTTGATTTGGAAGAAAAAAGATGTTTATTAAGCTATTATATTGTCATTTATTAAATTATAATCCTCCTCTGCCTCTTTAAATATCTCATCATACCCTAACTCTAATAATAGTTCATCAATATTATTAGCATCAAATCCATGAGCATGAACATATCGAACAATGCTTTCTGTTACGTCACTATCAACATAGTTTTCGCGTAGTTCTAACTCAATATTTAAATCTTTTTGCATAATTAAATTCCTTGGTACTTTATTTTAATTCATCAAAAAATGTTTTGATAATCGTAGTTTACTATAGAAGTGTTATTGGAGTATTATCGAATTTATTATTATCACAATAAATCCATTTTAACTTTTCGTTAGATACATTAGATATAATAAGCAAAAATTAAAAAATGTTAATTATGTTTAAAAAAGGATACAAAAAATGAGATTTTCTAGAATGCTAATACCAACTATGAAAGAAGCACCAAGTGATGCTGTTTTGACATCACATATACTACTGCTTCGTGCTGGATTTATTCAGTCCTCTGGGGGGTCTGGACTCTATAATTTTTTACCATTAGGAAAGATTACATTAGAAAAAGTACGAGCAATTGTCAAAGATGAGTTGGATAAAGCAGGATGTAATGAAGTACATTTACCTATGGTTACTCCTTTGACTCTTTGGGAAGAGACAGGACGTGCCGATAAGTTTGGCAAAGAGTTGCTTCGATTTAAAGATAGACATGATAATAATTTTACTTTAAGCCCAACCAATGAAGAGGCGATGGTTAATTTGGTTCGTCAAACAGTTAAATCGTATAAACAACTTCCTATCAATGTTTACCAAATAAACTGGAAATTTAGAGATGAGGTTCGTCCACGATTTGGACTTATGCGAGGGCGTGAATTTTTGATGAAAGATGCTTATAGCTTTCATGCTTCTGTAGAAGATATGGAACGTGAATTTGCATTGATGGAAGAGACTTATAAAAAAATCTTTACCCATTTGGGATTGGATTTTAAAGTTGTTGAAGCTGATTCTGGGGCAATTGGTGGAGCAGGGTCTAAAGAGTTTATGGTTTTGGCTGATTCTGGCGAAGATACTATTATGGTGTGTGACTCTTGCGATTTTGGTGCAAATATTGAAGTTGTTGCCGAAGATGAAAAAGTTTGTCCTAAATGTGGTGGAGGATTGAGCCAAACCAAAGGAATTGAAGCAGGGCATATTTTCCAACTGGGAACGACTTACTCCAAAGCTATGAAAGCAGAGTTTTTGAATGAGAATCAAAAATTAGAACCATTTATAATGGGAACGTATGGAATTGGTGTTAGCCGATTACTTGCAGGGATTATTGAACAAAATCATGATGAAAAAGGATGTGTTTGGACAAAAGAGTCTGCACCTTTTTTGGTAGATATTATTGTAGCAAAAGCTAAAAAAGAGGAGCAGATGGAAGTAGCAGAAAAACTTTACGCTGAATTTCAAGCAAAAGGAGTGGATGTTTTACTAGATGATAGAGCTGATAAAAAGACAGGATTTGGAGTTAAAGTAAAAGATTTTGAGCTTATTGGGTTACCTTATGCTGTGGTTATTGGTAACGATATTACAGAAGGAAATGTCGAGTTGATTACACGAAATGGATTAAATAAAGAGACGGTTTCAATTGACTCTATAGTTGAAAAAGTTATGGAGAAATTGACATAATGGTCTATATTATTCCCTTTCTTTTATTGGAACTTTTTTTATCTCTTAAAGTAGGAGAGAACATTGGCTTTGGATGGTCGGTTATTTGGATTGTGAGTAGCTTTTTACTTGGAATGGGTTTAATTCAAAATGCAGCGATGAGCATGAAAAAAAGTATGGAAGGTCTCTCCTCGGGTAAATTGAACATGAAAAGCTTTCATGATTCTGCTACTTCCTACTTCTTAGGTGCAATACTTTTAATTATACCTGGAGTTTTTACAGATATTTTAGGGGTAATTGCACTTTTATACACCTTCTATTTACAATTAGGTGGTACAATATCAAATTCAAAAAATAAAACGAATATAAATAATATAAACAAACAAGGAGATGAAGATGTCATTGATGTCGAAATTATTGAGTCTAGCAGCTCTATCAACTCTAAGCCTTAATGCAGGTATGGATGTAGATGATGTAACAGATTATATAAAAGAGCATATGGTCAAGAATGAACAGGTCAAAGTTGAGAGTGTCGAAGTAATTGATAGTCAAGCTTTAAAATCACCAAAAGGATGGGAAGTCTATTTTGTAAATATTCATGCCAATGTTAAAAAATCAAAAACAGTTATTGATAAAGTAGTTGTTCCAGAGACTCTTTTTGTAAAAGATGGATATTTCGCACCTACATTGATTAATATGGAGACAGGAGAAGATTATAAACGAGTCTTAAAACCTAAACTTAAAGATGATATTTTTGATGCAAAACATTTAATCGCAGGAGATAAAGATGCAAAACATACAATTGTTGTTTTCTCTGACCCTCAGTGTCCATTTTGTCAAACGATAGTTCCAAAACTCTATACAGCAGCAGTTGAAAACCCAAAAACGTTTGCTTTGTACTATTATCATTTCCCTCTATTACGAATTCATCCTGTTTCAGATATTATCTCTAGAGTTATGATTACAGAGCAGATAAAAGGGAACTTTAAAAAAGTTATAGATATGTATTCGTTCAAGATTAATCCAAGAGAAGTGAATGCTACTAAAGTATTAGGAAGACTTAATAAAGAGTACAACCTTAATGTTACTGAAGACCAACTTGATACTGATGCTGTAAACAAAGAGCTTAAATTTGATAAAGAGATGTCTACAAAATCAATGGTATCAGGTACACCAACTGTTTATCTTGATGGGGTATGGGATCCAAGTAGAAAGAAATATAGAACACTCTATAATGCACCAAAAGAAGAGACAACCCAAGCACCAGCACACCACTGAACGACAGGCATCATAAACTCGATAAAAGAGTTTTTTGATGACATATTTTAAAAGTATAAAGAGAGATTTTTTTGAATAAATTAGTTATAGCAACCAGAGCTAGTGACCTTGCCTTATGGCAAGCTTATCATGTAAAAGATAGAATAGAAGAGGCATTTCCAAATATAACAGTAGAATTGAATAAGATTACCTCAAAAGGAGATAAAATCTTAGATAAGCCTCTTGCCTTAATAGGTGGGAAAGGACACTTTACCAAAGAGTTAGAGGATGAGATGTTGGCAGGAAATGCTGATATTGCTGTTCACTCTTTGAAAGATGTACCTACTTATATGCCAGAGGGGTTAGAGTTGGCAGCGATTACAGAGCGTCAAGATCAGTCGGATGTTTTCTTATCGCATAAGTATGCTTCTTTTCATGATTTACCCAAAGGTTCGGTAGTTGGTACAACAAGTTTACGAAGAAGAATGCAACTCTTGTCTGTTCGTCCAGATTTAGAAGTAAAAGATTTACGAGGAAATGTAAATACACGGCTTAGAAAACTAAAAGAGGGTCAATACGATGCAATTATTTTGGCATATATTGGTTTAGATAGATTGGATTTACTCAAAGATATTCCTTTTACTGAAAAGCTTCCTCTCTCTATAATGATTCCTCCTATGGGACAAGCATCGCTAGGGATTCAGATTGTCTCTGCTAATGATAAAATTCGTGAAATTGTTAGAATTTTGAATGATGAAGATACCTTTTTATGTGTAAAATTAGAGCGTGATTTTGTAGAAGCTATTGGTGCAGGTTGTTCTGCTCCTGTGGCTGTAAACGTAACCATAGAAAATGATATTGTTACTATAAAATCAATGATTGGTTACCCCGATGGTTCTCATATTCTCGAAGAGAAAATTGGTGCATCGCGTACCTCTTGTCAAAGTCTTGGTCTGTTATTGGCAAAACGAATGATGGACAGAGGTGCTTCAAAAATTCTCTCTAAAGCCGAAAAAATGGCGTTTAAAGAAGAGATGCCTCAACGTATATAAATAGTCTTTTGGCTATTTATTTTTTATAATTTTTTTAGTTATGCCAAAAAAAGATACTTTTTTCTATAATGTAAGCTAGAGAAGAGTAATAGTTTTATAAATTCAGCATATGATGGTTATAATTAATACTAATTATAAAAAAGGTGGAAACATGATTAAAACTCCCTATCCAGATAATTTTGATGAGTTAAGAGCAGAGGTTCGAGCAGCAGGTTTGCTTGATAGAGTACCTGTAAGAGGGTCTATAGAGATGATTGGGGTACTTGTTGCGATTACTTTAGCACTAACAACAGCTCCTCTTTGGAATCCTATTTTATTAGGTCTTTTTATGACGGTTATCTTTACCCGTGCTGTTTTTATCTCTCATGATGTTCTCCACACACAATACTTCAAGAGTAAAAAGCTCTCCTTTAAACTCTCCTATCCCTTTTCGGCAATTATCTTAAGTAACTCCTCTTCTTGGTGGGATTATAAACATAATGTGAATCATCATACTTACTGTAATATTATAGAAAAAGATGAAGATATTCGAGCATTAGATGGTACCTTTACCAATGATAAGTATCGTGGGAATAGTGAATTTATCAAAAAGTATAAACATATTATCTTTTGGGGGTCAATGTTTTTTATGAATTTTGCCTTTATTGCTCAATCTTATGCTTTTGTTTTACGTAGAAAGCTTTATGGAGAGTTCGCATTAATGTTGCTTCACTGGCCATTGATTTGGGGAACACTTTTTTATACCTTGCCTTTTACAGATGCTTTGACGGTATTTTTGGTACTTAACTTTACGGTGTCTCCTTGGTTGGCATTTGGGTTTATTACCAACCACTTAGGTTGTGAAACATTTGAAGAAGAAGAGGGGAAAAAACTCTCATGGATGGAGCTACAGATGAGAGGAAGTCGTTCTCTAAGTGGTGGTTCATTGGTTCATTGGTTCTATGGAGGTTTAAATACCCAAATAGAGCATCATCTCTTTCCTAAAGCACCACGTTTTAACTTATTAAAAGTTCAAAAGATGACCAAAGATTTTGCTAAAAAGCATAATATATTTTATTTTGAAACAACACCCATTGAGGCATACGTTCAGATAAATAATGGATTAAAAGCGTATAAATAGCTTTTAATTTCACAATTCTTCTATTTAGTGTGGATATACTTTATCACTAAATACAAGGATTTCTATGAAAAAAACACTTCTATTTCTTTCAACTATTTTTACAACCTCTCTGGTTGCTCAATTTAATGCAAATATTTCAGAGATTACCCCAGATATTAAAGAGCGAATGATAGATGGAAACTCATGGCGACAAGGCTGTCCTGTCTCTTTGAATAATCTGCGTTATCTTCAGATGTCATACCTAGATTTTAATGGTCAAACGCAAATGGGAGAGATGATTGTACATAAAAGTATTGCTAGTAATACAGTTTATATTTTTGAAAATTTGTACCATATGAATTATGCTATTGATAAGATGCAATTGGTTTCAGACTACAATGGAAATGATTGGCAATCTATAGAGAATGATAATACTTCGGCATTTAACTGTCGCCCCGTTTCAGGAAAAAAGAAAAAATGGTCAAAACATGCTTATGGAAAAGCGATAGATATTAATCCTATTGCTAATCCTTATATCTCAAAAACAGGGCATATCTCTCATAAAGCTTCATATAAATATAGAAAGAGAAGACATTTAGATATTAATAATTTTGCTGATAGAGCGTTACTTCTAGCCTCTGACCCAGCAACCAAAGTATTTAAAAAAAATGGTTGGAGTTGGGGTGGAGAGTGGAGAAGTATGAAAGATTATCAACATTTTTTTATGAAATAGCCTTATATTTTATTTAAAATATCATACGGAAGGAATCTGGGGTAGTAAAGTTCTCTATAGGTTGGATTATCCCCTACAAATTTCCAACCATTAGAGTTCTCTTTAATGGCTAGTAACTTTTCATTTTTTATAATCGTTACTACTCTTGTTTGAATATCAACATGAATGTTTTTTCGTCCATATTTTCTAGCTAAAATACTGTAAAGAGTATTTAAACTAAGCTCAGTATCGTATAAACGGTTGTTTTTTAAATACAATTTAATGGTTGATGTATAGCCCACTTTTGCGAATTTTCCCTCTGAAAAAGTGTTAACTTTATCTACTTTAGTAATTTTGGTAGTAAAATGAACTATATCAATATTTGATGAGTTTGTCATGGTAAGAATTTGATTTTTGTAGACATTTTTACTAAAGAGTGTAAAAAATTTAGGATAGGTCATAGAGATGATATTATCAGCATTTAGAGATTCTAGTTGATTCAGATAGAGTTCAAATGCTTTATAAAGCTCTGTACTCTTCTCAGTATCTTCGGTCGTAGTAGTCGGTTCGGGCAGATTTTTTTTTGGAATTTCTTCAGTTGTTTGCTCTTGTTTTGGGGGAGTTTTATTGGAAAAACACCCTGTAAAGAGGAGTAAAATTGATAAAAGTACAATAGAGTATCTCATCTATCTATACTCATCAAACAGTTTAATATCTTCAAAATTTCTCTCTGTTGCAAAAGATGAATATGAATTACAGAGTGAAATAGTCTCATCCAAAGTTGTCTTGAACAGTATAAATGGATAACCCATAGAAGCCCTTTTATGAATGGATTTTTTTAATACTGTTTCATTTGACTTTATGATTATATCATCTTTTAAGTATCGCAGAAGAAGTTGTGTTAAGCTAGGAGAAGAGAGAGGCTGTCTCATAAGGTTATAGGAGTTTAATTCCAAGGTTTTGAATACAAATTTTTTATAGTTTGTGTCAACCAGTGAAGAGATGCTCATGAGTAAAGAGCTAGCAATAGAGAGGGAAGAGGGGTAGTTAGAGTCAAATATCTCCTCTTCTACACTAAATGAACCGTTTGAAAAAATCCATTTTCCATGTTTGTAAAATTTTTCTATAACTATATTTGCAAAGTGTGTTGCTTTAATTAAGTAAGATTCATCAAGCGTACTTTGGTAGGCTGTGATAAATGTCTCTCCCAAATAGGCATAATCCTCTAAAAAAGCATTAATTTTTGGTTGAACACCTATTACTGTAGAGTGATAGAGTGTATCATTGATATAGAGTGTAGAGAGCAGTGATTCTAATGATTCTATGGCAATATTTTGATATTTTTTATCAAGGGTTGAGGCGATAAAAAGTGTTGAAATTATCATACTGTTCCATGAGGTAATAATACTCTTATCTGTATCTCTATTTTGATAGTTTTTACTAAAAAATAGTTTAGATTCAGACATTTTATCGAGTATAAAATCTATGCTCTCAAAGGCAACTTTTTTGTACTCTTTCTTCTCTGTTATTTGATAGGCACGAAGATACAGTTTAGCAAGAAGAGCATTATCATAGATGGTTTTTAATGGGTATGGATTTTGCCAATTACTCTCTTGGCTATAGCTGTAAAATCCACCCTCTTTAGAGTCGTACAATCCACCTTGATACATTGCATCCAAGGAGAGGAGAACTGCATCTAAAAATGGTTGTTCCTTTGTAAGTTCATAACTATCCAAAAGAAGTTCCAAGGTTGATGTATTTGGAAATTTAGTAGAAGCTCCAAATCCTCCATTCTCTTTGTCTAAAAGCTCTTGCATATGAAGTTTAATTGTTTTGAGAATAGTTATATTTAGTTTTGTTGCTTCTATTTTTTCAAATTTTGGAATAATGTTTTCTATTACCTCTTGACCTTTTTTTACCAGTGTTTCATGGTCTGTAATGTATTTATTTGAGACAACACGTAGAAGAGATTCAAACCCCAATAACTCTTTTTGTGCCTTAGGAGCAATGTATGAAGCTACATAAAAAGGTTCTAAATTTTCTGTCATAAACACAGACAAAGGAAAACCTGCTGTAGAACGGTTCATTAGTTTATGAACACGTTGGTAATATTTACTCAATTCTGGATGCTCTTGGCTATCTACTTTTATAGCAATAAAACGCTCATTTAAAAGCTCTGCAATAGGCTTGGTAGAGAAGGATTCTTCATCCATTCGTGAACACCAATGAGAATAAGAGTGTCCAATAGAGAGAAAAATAGCTTTATTCTCCTCTTTAGCTTTTTTAAAAGTTTTTTCTTCCCAAGAGTACCAATTAATAGGGCTATTTTTATAACTTTTTAAGTAGGGAGAGTTTTCAAATTCTAAATAATTTGACATAGTCAATTTCCTTTTTTTATATATATTAACGATAATTACTAATAGTAATAAATAATATTTAATATTTTATATAATATTCTATATTAATAGTAAATTTTTTTTCTAAACTATTAATGATTTTATGCTTTCTTTGATATAGTACTACACGCATAATACACGTGATGTAGACTATAATTATTTTAATATAATTATTTTTACATTAAAAAGGGATAAAAGAAGAATGAAGTTACTAAAATTACTTTTACTTGTTACCATATTTTTAAATGCTGATTTTTCTTCAGCAAAATCAGCATTTCCTCATGCCAAGGAGACCTTTATACCTGCTTCAGAAGCTTTTAAAGTCTCAGCAATTCAAGATGGCGATACGATTACGGCAAAAATAATATTAGCAGATAAAGTTCATATTACAGCAGATACTCTCAAATTTTTAATTGTTAAACCTGAAAAAATTGAACTCTCTGTAAAGAAACCTATACCACATGAGGTTGATGGAGATAAAGTCTATGAAAAAGAGATTTCTGTAGATATTCCACTCTCCTTGATTGCTTCTAAGGTCGTTGGAGAATTTACATTATCTATTCAATTTTCTGGTTGTTCAGATAAAGGAATTTGTTATAATCCACAAGAGCGAGAGTTTGTTTTAGCAGGAGACCCAAATGCAAAAATAGGTTTCTTTGATAAATTATCAGATGCTATAGCTTCTGCTAATCCAAATGCGATTATGGAAATTATTAAAAGTGAAAGTGCCTTTTTCGTTATTTTCTTATTTTTAATTCTTGGACTATTGTTGGCTTTAACTCCATGTATCTTCCCAATGATTCCAATTCTCTCATCAATTATTGTCTCTCAGCAAACAAGTGGAGAAAAACCAAGTGCCTCTAAAGGTTTCTTTATCTCTTTGGTGTATGTCCTCTCTATGGCTATTACTTATACTATAGTTGGAGTAATTTCAGGACTTTTAGGTGCTGATATTCAATCTGCTTTACAAAATCCATGGGTACTTACAGGCTTTGCTGTTATGTTTTTTGCTTTGGCTATTTCACTTTTTGGATACTTCGAGATGCAGTTACCTTCTAAATGGCAGAGTAAAATTAACTCGGTGAGTGATAATGCACAAGGATCTGGTATTATAGGAACAGTAATCATGGGCTTCTTGTCAGCCTTTATCATTGGACCTTGTGTTGCACCACCTTTGGCAGGAGCTGTTATTTTCATCTCTCAAACAGGAGATGCTCTTTTAGGAGGAGTTGCTCTGTTTGCTATGAGTATGGGTATGGGACTTCCTCTTTTATTGGTGGGAGCAGGAGCAGGTAAATTTATGCCAAGACCTGGTGGTTGGATGACAACCGTATCACAAACTTTTGGTGTGGTTATGTTGGCTCTTTCTATCTTTATGTTAGGGAAAGTAGTTTATCCTGGAATTACCATGTTCTTGTGGTCTATCCTCTTTATGGGAACAGCTCTTTACATGGGTGTATTTGATAACTCCTCTACACGTAGTGGTATCAAGAAAATGATTCAACTTTTAGCCTTTGTTTCTCTTCTTTATGGAGCATCTCTTTTTGTTGGTCTATTGAGTGGTTCACGTTCAGTATTGCATCCTTTTAGTTCATTTTCCTCAGGAGTAAATATCTCAAAAGCTACTACTCATACTGAGCATGTAGCAAAAAGTGGTTATACTATTGCTAAACTCCAAAAAGAGGTAGAATCATCAAATAAACTTGTGATTGTAGACTTTCGTAAAAAATCATGTGCTTCTTGTGATGAGTTAGAATCCTTTACCTTTCCAAATCCTAAGGTTGTAGAAGAGTTAAAACGATTTACATTTATCACGGTTGATGTAACAGATAATACAGATGATGAAAAAGCATTAATGAAAAAATATAGTGCTTTTGGAACACCAAGTATTATCTTTTTTGATAAAAATAATACACTCCTTCCAACTAAAATGATTTCAGGTTTTGTTAAAGCTGATAAATTTCTTAATCACTTAAAGAGTATTAATTGAATTTAACCATTGCTATTGGAGAGCTAAATACTCTTTGTGTTGAGAGAGATACAGATTATGGACTCTACTTAAGAGCAGAAAACTTTGAAGAGGTATTGCTTCCAAATATCTATGTAATGGAAGCAGATATGCCAATTGGGGCAGAGATAGAAGTTTTTGTCTATACCGATTCAGAAGACAGACCTGTTGCTACAACTAAGTACCCTTATGCGAAACTTGGTGAGTTTGGCTATTTTACAGTTGTTGATTATCAGCGATTTGGTGCTTTTGTAAATTGGGGCTTACCAAAAGATTTATTTGTTCCTCTTTCTCAACAAAAATGTCATTTTCATATTGGTTCAAAATATATTTTAAGAGTCTGTTTAGATGATGAAACAGGACGACTTTATGGTACACATAAAATAGGTAAATGGCTTTCAAAAGATACCAAATACCTTGAAGTAAATGAAAAAGTCAATATTTTAGTACTTTCTGAAACACCACTTGGTCACAAAGTCATCGTTGAAAATAAACATGAAGGAATGCTTTTTGAAAATGAGATTTTTGAAAAGTTAAACGTAGGAGATAGAAAAATTGCCTATGTTAAAAAGATTCGTAAAGATGGAAAGCTAGATTTATCTCTACAGCCCATTGGCAAAAAACAAAGTGCTGATACGTTTGAAGAGAAAATAGTTAAATTACTGAAAGAAAAAGAGGGTTATATTAAAGTTAACTCAAAGAGTGAAGCTGAAGAGATTATGACGATTTTTGGATTAAGTAAAAAAAGTTTTAAACGAACGCTTACTTCATTGATTTCTCAAAAGAGAGTTGAACTTTTTAATGAAGGTATCAAGCTTATATAAGTACTTTTTTTGTTATACTTATTTACATATTTAAAAACAAGGATAAACAAATGGATTTAACAGAATTATTAAAAATGGGTGCAGATATGATTCAAGGGAATAGCGATGATGCAACAACAGGACTTGATACAGATTCTATTACAGATGCTTTAGGTAATCTTCTTGGTGGTGGTGTTGATGGTGGAATTGATTTAAGTTCAATTATGTCTGGTTTGTCTGAAAATGGTTTAGGCTCTATTGTTGGCTCATGGCTAGGAAATGGAGAAAATGAACCAATTTCTATGGACTCTATTACAGATTTATTGGGTGGAGATAAAGTTTCTGAATTTGCTTCATCTTTGGGTTTAAGTGAAGAGAGTGCTTCAGGTGCTTTGGCTGAGATGCTTCCAAATATTATTGATAAAGCAACTTCTGGAGAAGGTTCTATTATTGATAATATGTTGGCACAAGTAGGTGGTGCTGATGGTGCTATGGAGATGCTTGGTAAGATGTTCAAATAAGCTTTCTACTTCTTTTGGTCGGCATTAGTCGACCAAATTATGCTCTATTCTATTTTGAAAATACTCTTTTTCTTTCCTGTTTTCCTTTTCTCCTTTGATTTTAAAGTAGCTTCATATAATGTTGAAAACCTTTTTGATATGCAGTACAGTGGGCATGAGTATCAAGAGTATATTCCTCATAAACATGGATGGAATCAAAAAAATTTTTCTAAAAAACTTCTCAATGTTTCCGAGGTTATTTGTGAGGTTAATGCTGATATTATAGGGCTTCAAGAGGTAGAGAATCAGAACGTTCTTGATAAACTTCAAAAATCACTGCATGGAGTAGGTTGTAGTTATAAATACTCTGCTATAAGCCATAAAAAATATTCTGCTATTCAAGTTGCACTCTTGTCCAAATTTCCTATAAAATCTAAAAAAGAGATTAATGTAAATAGAGGATTTCGTTATAGAAATATATTAGAAGTAAAATACATTTTTAATGGAACTCCTCTCTATATCTATGTTAATCACTGGACATCTAAACACTCTAAAGAGAGCAGACGTATACGTTCTGCAAGAGAATTGAAAAAAAGGTTATTAAGCTTACCAAAAGAGAGTGAATATATTCTATTAGGAGATTTTAATTCGGACTATAATGAGTATCAACATATGGAAAAAAAACATAATGACACCTTTGGAAAAACAGGTATTAATCATATTTTAAAAACCATTAATAGTGATGAACATTTTATCCGACCCTCTTTTTTTAAAAAGAATGCTTTTGAACACTATAATCTATGGTTAGAGTTAGCAAATTATAAACGTTGGAGTCATAATTTTTATGGAAATAAGCAAGGATTAGATGCCATTATTCTGCCTTTTACTCTTTTTGATGGAAAGGGTATAGATTATATCGCTAACTCTTTTTATGTATTAAAAAAAGATTATCTTTTTCATAAAAAAGGATATATTTTTCGCTGGGAATATAAACACAAACACCATCAAGGTAGAGGGTACTCAGACCACCTTCCTATTGTTGCCTCTTTTTCAACAAAGCCCTTTAAAAAGCTGAAAAAATCTACTGTTAGGGGTTCTATTAAATCCCTTCATGGTAAAAAAACTCTATTTCCAATGCGTTTAAACGGGATAAAAGTTATATCAAAAGAGAAAAATAAAGTACTTGTTCAAGAGGTGCATTCCAAACAAACAATTTTTATTTATGGTGTAAAAGAGTCTATGCTTTTAGGAAATTCTTATGATATTGTAGTCTATCAGCGAAAACTTTATAAGGGTAATTATGAAATTATTGATTTTGAGATAGAAAAAAGATATGATGCCACTATTAATAAAAAGGATTAAAAAATGGGTGAGTACTATTTAGAAATTTTAGCATTTCATATTATGGCTGTGTTATCATGGATGGCAATGCTTTTTTATATGCCAAGATTGTTTGTTTACCACCAAGAGCATAAAGATAAACAAGATTTTACCGATGTAGTGAAACGACAAGAGTATATGATTTATAAGGCAATCGGTTTCCCTGCAATGTTGGCAACTATTATTTCAGGAGGAGTATTAATCTATATTAATCCTTCACTACTAAATCAAAACTGGATGCTAGCCAAGCTTTTTTTTATTGTTTTAATGGTTATCTACTCTTTTTCATTGGAGTATTATAGAAAGATATTAGAGCGAGATGCTTGTAGTAAAAATGGTCAATTTTTTAGAGCCTACAATGAAGTACCAACACTCTATGCTATTTTAATTGTCACTTTTGTTATTACCAAAAATATACCAATCTACTTTTTTGTTTTTATTGTACTTTTTTTTGGATTTATTATTTATAAAATTTTAACTAAAAAAGTTTAGTCAATGAGGAAAAATTATATATTAATATGCACACTGGGAATATTTATATTTACAGGCTGTGGAAAAAAAATAAAAGAGATTAAACCACCAATAAAAGAAGAGAATAATCAAACCATTACTATCAAGCCTCCTGTGAAAGAAGAGCCTATTGAAGAGGAGGAGATTATTCCTGAAGAAGATACTATTGAAGAGATTATTCAAGAAGAGCCTCAAAAAGAATTGGGCATATATGAGTGGAAATCGAATGATGAGGTTATTAGCCAAGGAATAGCCACTAAAATAGTGGTTGTAAAATCAAAGCGAGTGATGGTTTTGTTTGATAAAGACAATAACATCTTAAGTCGCCATCGAATATCATTGGGTAAAAATAATATAGGTACAAAGCTTAAACAAGGCGACTATAAAACCCCTGAAGGAACGTATAGTATTATTGATAAACGCCCTGATAAAGTTTATTATAGAGAGCTACTTTTAGATTATCCAAGAGCAATAGATAGAGAGCGTTCAAAAAAGTTAGGTTTCTCTGCAGGAGGTGGAATAACCATTCATGCTCAACCAAATTGGAATTGGGATGGACATGGCAATGATTATACCCTTTCTAACGACTGGACAGAGGGATGTATTGCTGTAACGAATGAAGGTATGAACACTATATGGAGTACGGTGGCATTGGGTACAGAGATTGAGATACGAGAGTAGTGAATAAACCATTTTCAATATAATATATTATAAAATGTGTTAAATTGTGTCTTCTCTAAGGCTAAAAAGTATATACTCTACTTTAATAAATAGTTAGAATATTTTTTTAAATTCTAATTGACTATTTAAATTAAATAATTGGATTGGTTTATGGTAAAAAGATTTGAAGTTTTGGATAGTTTTAGAGGATTAGCTGCAATATTTGTTGTTTTATTTCATATGCACTATGTTGGAAGTATTACAGAGTTAAGCTTTTTCCGAGGTACTAGCCTCTTTGTAGAATTCTTTTTTGTCTTAAGTGGCTTTGTATTGGCACATGGATATGGGTGGAAAGAGAATCTTAAATTTAAAGATTTTGTTATAGCCAGAACGTTTAGATTGATGCCATTACATATTGTAATCTTAATAGTTTTTATACTATTAGAGTTTGGAAAATTATTTGCTTATCAGCATGGATTTCACTTTAATGATATACCCTTTACAAACGAAACAAATCCAAATGATATTATTCCCAACTTATTATTATTGCAATCTTGGTTGCCAAATGCCAATTCATTAAGTTGGAATACTCCATCATGGAGTATTAGTATAGAGTATTATATGTATATGATCTTTTTTGCTTCACTGTTAATAAAAAAAGAGAATCTAAAATATATTTTATGGTTTTTAATCTCAATAACAATGTTTATCTTCATATTTTTAGGTACGGAAATTGCTCAAGAGATTTTAAGAGGTTTATCTTGTTTCTTTGGAGGTGTGTTAACCTATTTACTCTATAGAAATATAGAAGGTAAAATCAATTTCAATAAGAACTATTTTACTCTATTTGAGATAATATTATTAATATTAGTTGTCTTAACACTTTCATCAGATATTGAGCATAAATCATTGATAGCGAGTCTGTTGTTCTGTATGCAAGTTTTTATATTTGCATTTGAGAAAGGTTCTGTTTCTCAAATATTAAAACAAAAAATATTTTTATATCTTGGTAAGTTGTCATACTCAATTTATATGATACACTCTGTTATATTATTTTTTTCATTATCAATTTTTATGATAATTCAAAAAACATTCAACATAAAATTGGAAATAATGGTTGATAATGTAAGAACTATAGATTTAGGTAATCCAATTTTTAATAATATCTCAATTGTAATAACTTTAGCTATAATTATATTCTTATCAGGTTTTACATACAAATATATTGAACAAAAAGGGCAAAAAATGGGTAAATTATTTAAGGCAAAATTATCTAATAAATTCTAAATAGAATAATGAAACTAAACGTAAAAGAACCAATAAACTACAGTTTAGGTTTTATTTTAAACCAACTCTGATTTTTTATCATAATAAAAAAATTTAGTAAGTAAAAATAAACCTTTAAAATACTATTATTCAAACATGAAAAAAAACACTTTAAGTTATTAAATGCATAAAAAAAACATACAAAAGTCACATAAACCTTCACTTTATAAATTGTTCAGTCTTGTCATGAATAAAATATTATATTTTTTTAGACAACATATTACTTATCAAGTAGTTTTAATTCTATCATTAATCTCTTTTGCTACCTCCTATTATGGATTCATATCTTTGGTATCTGATGGAGAGTGGTTTACTAAAATACTCTTTTTTGCTGTGGTTGGAGTTATACAGTTAGCATTGGTCTATTCCATCTCTCAACTCTACTTACGAGAGTTCTTTTCCCGTTACCTGTTACGGGCATCGTTACTATTAATGACCTATCTTTTATCACTTTTTATTAGTGTACTTTTTAGTTTTAATTTCTATTACAAAATCTTTTCAGCTTCTGAGTTTGCTCAACGTAATGTAACCCTGCAATTAGAAGAGGTTAAAAATGGACTAGAAGATGCACAGAGTAGTTTTAATTCTGTCTATCTCTCTTTGAAAAAACTGAGCGATTACTCTATGAGTCAATCTATTGAAGAGAGTACTTATGGTGGAACGTGTGATGAAACAAAGATTCCTACACCAGGTCCTAGAAGTGCATTAAGAGAAGCAGAAAGTAAACTTTTTCAAAGCCACTTAAGTGCTGTTGATGAGTTAAAAATGAAAGTTCTTACCGAGACAACGATTATCAAAAAAATGCTTGTTGATTTTAACCCTAAAACAGATGATATTGAGAAGTTAGAAGAGAAAGTTAATAGTAAAATTACGAACATAAACAGAATTTTTAGAGGTGGAGAAATTAGCCTACTTCCAAAAATTTTAGCCAAACATAATGGTGCAAGTAGAATGAGTATGGAGTCTTTAGGTAGAACTATTAGTTGTCCTGATAGTGAGATTAGCTTGAAAATTAATACCATTAGTGAAAATTTGAACTCTCTAACTCCTATCAAAAAAGTAATTTTCTTTGATTCTAACAATCAACAACAACTCATAGAGCGTACTATAAATGTCTTGTTAGCGATTATTCCATTTACCAACACCCATGTTGTTGCACTTGATAAAGTTTCAACGCCTACTGATGTAACACAAAGTGATATTAAAGCGATTGGATTAGGATTTTTAGTAGACTTTTTTATCTTCTTCTTTACTATTCTTGCAAAAGAGCCTTATCGTGCTAAATTTTTTGCCGAAGAGAGTATTCGACAATATTTACGTCTTGATGTTCGACGGGTACTTAAAATGTTTGTTTTCGAAAGTCATTTCTCCTATCATCTTATTATTCCAAATCAACGTAAAAACGATAAATTAGAGGAGATTCTAACCCGTTTTAAACTTGATAAGATGCTATCTTTGGTTGGAAATAATATAAAATATGATGAACTACTGTTTCTTCATCAAAGTAAACTGAAGAACTTTGATAAATTAACATTCAAAGTATATAAATTGAATAAAGATAAATATGATACGCTTTTAATTGAAATAGATGAGTTAAGAAATGCTTGAAATCATATGGAGTGTTAAGCTTAAATTTATAGCGATGTTAAAAGAGATAAAATGGAACTTCTCTTTTAGAAAACAGGATATTCAAACAACAAAAGAGTTTTTCTCTATGCTTTTTCATCTATTTTTAGTCCATTTTATTCTTGTTGTTTCAGATATTATTAGATTTTTAAAGTTTATGAAAAGTATAATTATTAAAAAAATTATTTTCATTCCTTTAATCCTTATGATTCTGCTTTTTACTATCTATTTATCCTTTATCAATGGTTCTGCAAAACATCAACTATTTGAAGAGAAAATTTTTCCTAAATTTTATTACGATACAGCTATTGAACTTCGTGACCCCAAAGATAGATTTGCAGGAACAATTGCACAACCTCAAAGTTTGGTAACCAATCCATCGCTCTTTATAGACCAAGTACCTTCTGTTTTTTGGTCACTCCTACAAGAGAAATATGACCCCTCTTTAAACTTTGATAGTAATGCAACGATGTTTTATGAAGCACTCTTTAATGGAGGTTATTACAATGGAATTGATGTCTCTGCACCATTAACAGAGAGTAAAAAATTGATAGTGCATATGATTACAGAGCAAAATTTAAATATAAAACAAAACTTAACATTAACTCAACAACTCATTAATGCCTTTATTAAAAAACATCCTTTTGAAAAAAATACCAATAACATCAAGCGTTTGAAACTGGCAAAAACATTTTTTCATCAACTCAAAGCAGATAACGGTCTAAATTTTAAAGCATGGTTATTAACTCAACGAGATTTCTTTATTCTTAATAGAAAAGGCTATGGACTAAAAGATTGTGTCGAAATCTTCTTTGGAAAAGCCATGGATGATTTATCTACGGCAGAACAAGCCATTTTACTTGTACTCTATGACAAACCTTATCAGATGAATCTCTCTTTAAAAAAGCAGAAAAAAGAGTGGGAACGTATTAAAAAGAGTGCCATCACTCTAATTGATAATTCAGAAGTTATTAAAAATCACTATAGAGTTGTTTCAGACATAAAAAAGATGCCTTTTCCTAAACTTCCTTCTTTCCCTGATTCTCTTATGGAGGTAGTAGGACAAATTACTTCTAAAAATAAAGAGCAGTTCAGCTCTTTACCGACACGAAGTGATGCCTTGTTACAGAGTTTAAAAGCACCACTCAATGAAGACTTAGATAAGCTGTTTCAAGAGTACAGTATCTCTCCAAAAAGCAAACTGCTTACAAAAGTCACATTAAATTTTGACCTCAATGAGAATTTCTATTTTAACCACTACTTTAAAGCTCAAATAGAGTCTTTGCTTTTAGCAACATCTTGGGTCTCTGTGGTCAATGAAGAGGGGAATATGATTCGTCTACATCAACAAAATACTGAGTATCTACATCCTCAACCAATTGGAAATATTAGTAAACTCTTTTCGACCCTACTTTTTGTTGATAGAGGCGATAAATATTATACTAAATATTGTAATAAAAGCTCCAAAAATGAGTTACTATCAGAAAAAGGTTATAAAATCTGTATTCCTCAAGCATGGATAGATAGTCGAAGAGTTTTTGCTTCAAATAAAATGCTTCCTATCTATGATGCTTTTATAAAATACAAAGAACAAGATAGACGTGGAGATAATGTCTACTATGAACCGATATATAATAAGAAAATTGAAGCACTTTATCAAAATTTGGACTTAACTCCTTTAGAAAACAATGAACCAAGAGTTGGCTTGGGTACAGGGAAATTGGAGATGACTCCTTTAGAGTTACAGACATCATTACATAAAATTACCCAACTTCTCTACAATCCAAATCATATTTTTCATGGATTAAGACTTATAAAGTCATTTGAATATCATGATATTAACGAAAATAGAGTTGAAAAAGAGATAAAGTTTCACTCTTTTGAATCTCCTGAACAAATTTCTCCTACTTTTCAAAACTTTTTTACAGAAGATAAAAGAGTAATATTAAAGACAATTTTCAAAACACCTATCTATAAAAGTTATGGTTCTCTACAGTGGCTCAAAAATTATATCAATGTTAAATTTGTTTTTGCCAAAGAGAGTCATAAAAATGGTGTACATTGGCTGATTGGTGTGTTTAAAAAGTCGGGTAAATACTACAGCTTTACTATATTTTTAGAAGATAAAAATCTTACTAAAATAGAAGTAAAATATCGTATTCAAAAACTATTAGAGTTAACCATAAAGTCAATTATAAAATCAAGAAAGATGAAATTTGAGTATATGAAACAGGTTTTTAGAGATTAAAAAAGGAGAGAGAATGATTTATATACTAGATGTTCAATATAATGGTAATATTGATGGATTAGTCGCATGTATAGGATTCAAAAATTGGAATGATGAGAAACCCTCTTATGCCAAAACACATTTTATAGAGAATATAGAACCTTATGAAGCGGGTTCTTTTTATAAACGAGAGTTGCCTTGCCTTTTGGAAGCGTTAAAAGATTTAGACAATATAGAGTGTGTAGTAGTTGATGGATATGTTTGGTTAGGAGAAGTTGGGCATGATGGCTTAGGAATGCATCTATATCATGCTTTAGATAAATCAATCCCAATTATAGGCGTGGCAAAAACTCCATTTATAGGGACACCTAAAGAGTGTGAAATTTTTAGGGGGAAGAGCCTAAAACCACTATTTGTTACTTCTGTTAATATTGGTTTAGAAGAGGCAAAAAATGCTATTCTTAGTATGCACGGAGAGTATCGCTTACCTACACTTTTAAAAAAAGTTGATAGTCTGTGTCGAGGTGTTTCTTAAAAAAATGAAAGAGTTTGAAAATCAATATAATTTTAGTAAAAAAGAGTGGGAAAGTTGTTTAAAAGTCTTAACTACTCTAAAAGAGAATCCTCTAAATAACCCTGACAACAAAACTTTTGGAGCATTGATTACCAAGATTCATAAAAATGCAAAAAAAGAGTTAAAGCTTATTCCTATTGAAACAAATGATGTATCTGTTGATACGAAAAAAATAGTAAAACGAAAAAAGAGACGAGAGATACATAAAGAGTTTGATTTAGGTCTGGTTAAAGCGTCCCATATTGTACATAATGCTTTGTCCAAACATACTCTATTTTCACATGATAAAAAAATAGAAACTTTCTTTAGACCATTAAAAAGCTCTAAGCGTTGCTACTGTTGTGATGTGACATACTCTAAAATTCACTCTTTTTATCATAAACTTTGTCCTGATTGTGCAACATTCAATTATGAACAACGAGGATTAGAGGTTGATTTAAGTGGGCGTAATGTTATTTTGACAGGAGGAAGAGTAAAAGTAGGGTATGCCACTGCTTTAAAATTTTTACGAAGTGGTGCAAATCTTATGGTTACGAGTCGTTTTCCTGCTTTGAGTTTGGAGCAGTTTAAAAAAGAAAAAGATTATGAAGAGTGGGCGAATAGATTAACCGTTTATGGCTTGGATTTGCGTAACCTAAAAGCCATTGAAGAGTTTGTAGCGTTCTATAAATCTAAATATAAAAGTTTGGATATTTTGGTTAACAATGCTGCTCAAACGATTAAATATATGCAAGAGCAGTATCGACCATTGATTCAAAGTGAGCAAAAGTTACTTGCTAATAGCTCTGATTCAGAACTTATTCCTAACAAAACAGAAGTAGTGAATGAACTAAAAGCACTAGATTACATTGGTAGAACTATTGCAAAAACGCCACTCAATAGATTTGGTCAGCCTGTAGATTTTAGAGAGAAAAATAGTTGGAACAGTACCTTAACAGAAATATCTA
>QNZV01000001.1 GCA_003978395.1 Sulfurovum sp.
TTAACTTTTAAATAGACTTTTGCAAGAAGTCTAATATAAACATTATAGTAAAAACTCTTTGGAAAGTTTGTAAATGTTTGGTAAATTTTTATATTTGACTTATTCTCCAACACGCTTCTTCATCTCCAAAACATCTCTATTCTAATTATTCAAAAAATCTTCCCATGTTAATCCAGTATCATGAGTAGGATAAGCTTCAAGTTCTGCTCTTTGACTCCACGTTAAATGTACCATACTATAATAATCCTCTTGCTCTAAGTGTTTACATAATACATCATCATGAACTCTATCTTGATGAGCAATAACTCTAAGATGTTGACCATAAAGTTCATGCCCCTCTGACAACTCAATATAAAGCTCTTTTGTATAAGGGTCATCCTCCTCATCTGTTAAGTACCAACCCTCCATCAAAGGATTCATCGCTTTTCTATCTCTCTCACACTCCCAAAGTTTAAGACGTTTTTTTATGAGCTCTTTTGCTTTAATATCATCATATTCCAATAACATTTCAAGCTTCTTTTTTGCTCTGCTAGTTCCTATGTCAGCCAATGCCCAAACGACCCTATTACCTAAATCATTTTCTCTATTTTTACACAAAAATTGATAAAGTGGCTCAATACTTTTGGGGCTTTTCATTCGCTGTAGTTCTAAAATAATATCATAATAAAAACTATGCCAATCTTCCAACAGAAGAGCGTCCATTGTCTCTAAATAATGAGGAAAATACTTCTCTTCCAAACCATAGAAAACCTCATCCAAAAGTTTTTTATCTTTTGTACCTATTGCTTTCGCTAATTTTTCTGGAGCAACATTTACACTATATATCCAACGAAGATAACCAGACAAAGGAAAGTCATTGGTTTTAGTATAGTTTTCTAACATTATCCGATGAATCTCTTTATCATCCATTAAAATCTTTTCAATTTCATTCCACTCTTTTGAGTGTGTATGAGGAAACATATCGTCACATGACTCTAGTACTTCTCGCATAAACTGTTGCTTTTCTATATTTGTTTTAAGCGTATTATATTTTTTAGTAACGCTCATGTTTTTTCCTCTTTCATATACGAATTATTCTTAGACTTATTTTACATTATTTTTTTAATTCTCTTATACCCATAATCTATATTATCAACTGTTTTTTGCCAGTTGATATTGTGAATTTCTATACGAGTCTCTATACTACCATTCCATTTTATTTCAAAATTATTTTCTTTAAGTACTTCAACTATTGTATTAGCTACATCCATTGCTAATTTATCTTCACCATTAAAACTATCAAAACCAATAAAAAGCATTTTACTTTCAGAAATAACTCTTTCTAAATCTTGTGTATGATAATAACAATAGCCTTTTGCTTGAATATTTTTCTTTTTCAGTTTTTTAATAACCTCCATACACTCATCATAAGCATCTTGTTTTGTATAACCTGCTCTATGAAGTGGTACAATTTTTTCTTCACTTAGTTGGTCAAATGCCTTTACTAGTCTGTCAAAATCTGTTGGTGTTTTCCACGTGGCACTCTCTTCTTTATATTTTTTCAAATGAGTTTTAATTTTATTTTTTAACCATTTTTTATCAAAATCGTCTTCATCATAAAAGGCATCACCAATGCTTTGAATCATCTCTTCCTTTGTATAAAAACCAAAAAGAATCTCCTCCTTTAGTAATTTTATAGCATAGTCCTTACTTTCGTCTTTCATTCTTTCTTTCCTCCTTTTCTTGCATTAATTATGAATTAAAGTATATAATTTTTTTTTGCAAAAGCTTGTAAATAGTTGGTAAATGTTAGAGTATCCTAGTTTCTTATATAATTTTAATCAGTATGAATCCCTGTTTTTGATGAAAAAGTCTATACTTTTGGACTAATTGCATATGATTTTTATATGAAGATATTTAATGTATAGCGTTTTTTACCAATTAGGATTTAGCTAATAAAGTTCTTAGGGAGTTTCTTAGTTTAGGAACAAGAAAAAGTAATTTTTCAACGCGTCTGAGCGCTGAAGTGACCTCTAAAGTTTAATTTATTGCTTACTTTTTAGTAAAAAACTATATAATATACTAAATAACATTTTAAAACATAGAGGCATTAATGAAAGTTTTAAAAGAGATACAAAAAATGAATAAATTACCTAAAGAGAACAAAAATTTTCGCTCTATTGAAACCCTTTTTAGAAATAGTTTACGCTCAAATCTTGAGCTAACTTCCCTCGCTGATTCTAAAGCAAGTGTCCTTATATCTGTTAATGGCTTTATCTTAACTGTCATTATTACTGCTTCAGGACTCTATTTGGATAATCCCAATATGCTCTATCCTTTTATTGTCATTATGTTAACTGCTCTTATTTCAATACTCTTAGGAACTATGGCAATTCGTCCACGAGATAAAGTTCATTTAACCCAAAAAGAGCATCTTGAGAACTTTAAATCTGTAGCCTATTTTCAAGATATGGCTGATGTCTCACCCAAAGAGTATCTTCATATGGTTCAAGCAATTTTAAAAGACAAACAAAAAGTTCATGAACATATCATTAAACATATTCATATTTTAGGTTCAGAGATAAAACTAAAATATTATTGGCTAAAACTAGCCTATACTGCCTTTGGTATTGGTCTAAGCTTTAGTGCAATTTTAATGATTTTTGCTCTCTTTGAAAGTATGGAAGAACAACAAAATATTTATCAATTCAAAAGTATTTATGAACCATCAGGAGCTGTTGCACTACCAAACAATCAACTTCTACTTGTTGAAGATGAGAGTCAAGAGTCACTACATCTTATTGAGTTTAATAAAGATGGAGAGATTAAAGAGTTGGGTTCTCCAAAAATGAGCCGAAAAACAGAGATGAAATTAAAACATAAAGTAAGAGACCTAGAGGGGGTAACATCTCACAACAAACAAATTTATGCTATTACCTCCCACAGTACCAACAAAGTACATAAACATAAAAAAGCACGAGAACAGATTATCCGTTTTGAGTACGAAGATGGTAAAGTTTCTCACTTTAAACACTACCATGGTCTCTTAGATGAACTCAAGAAACTTCACCCTATCTTTAATAGCCTCTCTACGAAGAGAAAAAAAGAGGTTAATATTGAATCACTCGCATGGGATAAGGAGAATAATTCCCTACTTATTGGTTTTAGAACTCCTCTTATAAAAGGAAAAGCTATTGTCGTGACACTAACTAATCCTGATTCTATTTTTGATAAAAAAGAGCAACCAAAACTTGAAAAACCAATTTTTCTTGACCTTTATGGAGATGGAATTCGTGGAATGAGTTGGGATGAAGCCAAACAGGGCTATTGGATTATTTCAGGAAGTATAGGTAAACGAAAAGGTCAAGAGTTTGCTCTATGGTTTTGGGATAAAAATAATAATACTCTAACTATTAATGAAGAGAATAGAAATCTAGGCTATGCTGAGGGGATTACTAAGATAGAGAACCTTGGTCTCTTTGTTGTTCAAGATAATGGTTCAAAAAAAACTCATGGGGCAAATTATATGCTCATAAAAGAGTAGCTAATGAAGTTTATATTTATTATCCTCATATTAGTCACTTTTTTTACTTATGGAGCTGAAGAGAAAAAGTATGTAGGAGGTCAAGTTGTTTTAGATACAGCAACTATTAGAGGAGATGATTTTTCAGGAACTGGACGAGAGGTTCGTAGTGCAAGAGTCTTCATAGATGGTGAATTTGGGGAGAGAACAGAGTATGAGATTGAATATAGCTTTACAGGTAATAATGAGTGGAAAGATGTTTATGTTAAACATAAATTATTCGATAACTTAGGTATACAGATAGGTAATATGAAAGAGCCAATGAGCTTAGAGCAAGTTAGTAGTTCTAAAAATAGTAGTTTTAGTGAACGCTCTTTAATTAATGCTTTTATTAACCATCGAAAATTAGGGGTTATGGTTCAAGGAAAATTTAAGCAAGGAGTACAGCGAGGGGGAATTACTCTAGGAATCTTTGGAAAATCACTTGATAAACTCTTTGAAAAGAAAGAGGATGGAGTCTCTATTATTAGCCGTATTACTTATGCATTGGTTTATGCAAAAGATGACATTCTACACCTTGGAGTCTCTATTGGTCAAACCAAGTACCATCAAAAAAAGATAAAAATATCTACAGATGCAGGTTCACATCTCTATGAAGGTTCACTACTTAAGCGTAAAATAAAGAATATTGAAAAAACAAAACGTATAGGTATTGAGAGTGCAATGGTTAAAGGTGCATTCTCTTTCCAAGGAGAGTATCTTTCTTTTACAGCATTAAGCCCAAAAGAGCATTTTAAATTTGATGGTTGGTATGGGCAGATAAGTTGGTTTGCCACAGGAGAACATAAAAAATATAAAGTCAAATCAGCAAAATTTTCACAAACAAAAATTAAAAAATCTGCTTTAGAATTCGCCTTTAGAGCAAGTAAAATTAGGATAAAAGATAAAGATCAAATTCCACAGGAAGAAGTTGACCTAACAATAGCCATTAACTATTATCATAGGCAAAATATTCGTCTTATATCAAGCTATACTTTTGCCCAAGCTAAAAAAAAGCAAACCCAAAAAGAGAATTTGTTACAGCTTAGATTATTATATACCTTTTAGTAGTTTTCAGTATTGCTAACATAATCAAAATTAACTTTGGAATATTGTTTTAATAAGCTATAATCTTTACTATTAAATAATAGGATTACAGATGACCATATGGAAATATACCGAAGAGAAACCAACCTACCTTCTTGTGAAATTTTATAAAGAAAATCATGGAGAAGGGGATTTTTTAGGCGATTTAGATGAAGCTAGAATTCGAGAGATGATTTTAGAGGTAAAGCCTGACATTAATATTAATCAGGCTTTTGGAACATTGAATTATTTTGGTATGTTACCTGTATTGGTAACAAAAAAATAGTTTTAGCCTAAAATAAAGTAACTTGCTACAGCAAAGACAACGCCTACTGTTATTCGTTTAAACATGACTCCAAGGTTGTTTCCAACTTGGCAAGATGTACATTGACTGAATTGCTTTGCCTCATATTGTGCATAGAAGAAAAATCCAATCATAATTAAGATAACAGCAGGAAATGCAAACTTATCATAACTGTACCAACTATCTAAAGTACTCTTTTCTATTCCAAATAGAGGAAGAAGTAGAGAGACAAACATAAAGAAAAGTAGCTTATCTGTTACACTAACAAAATACTCTTTTTTACTAAAAGTAGGGCAGTACTCCTCTGTTTTATCAGGCATGATTCCTTTTCCTGCCAATGCTACGATTGCTTGTTCTTTTTGATTTGGATTGAGTCTATCAAGTAGTGTTCCATTAAAAAGATAGTCAAGTTTTCGTTGAAAAGTTGCAGACTCTTCTTTGTTATTTATCTTTTTTGTCTTCATGTCTCCATTTTTATCATCATAAATAAGACTAAGCTCTTCATAGCGTTTTACAGTAATGGCATGATTTCTAAAGTAGATACTCTCTTCTGTTGAATCAAAAGGTCTATTTTGAGTAATAATTCTAGGGTTTGCATAGGCACAATACTCTTCATTCTCTTTTATAACCATTAGTTGATACGGGTATCCTATTTGAATGGCAGTAAGAGCATTTAAATTATGCTCTTTCATGGTATCTATAATATCTGTTACCATATCACTATAGCTCTCTTTAAAGCTTCTTATAGGTCCAGCATTGATATTGATAGATGTATCTGGATAATACTTAATTGGTTGAACCATAACACTTCTCTCCTTGGTTAAATACTTATTAAAGCTAAAGAGAGATTAAATTTAAAAAATATTTGAAAGAGAAGCAGATATGCTTCTCTTGTAGAAATTAGTGACTTTTACTCACTACAACCAACATCTTAACGTTAAGTACGGCAAATCTAAATGCTTGAAAAATAAGACAAGTTCTCATTTTTTTTGCAAATCCACCTGGTATCATTGTTAGTGTAAACTGATCATGTTTTTGAAAATTTTTTTCGTGTTCCATTGTTTCTCCTTGTTTTTATTATAATTTTATTTAATTTTTATTCTGGGATTAAAGTCCAACCTGGATGAAGTTTTGCTTTGTAGATAAACATATGATGTAATACATGTTTAATCCAGTGACCAGCAAGACCAATCTCTCCAAAGGTATACTTTGTATCTCTACCTGTTCCTGGGTATGTTTCATAATCAGGTACAACAGGGTAAACAGTCATTGCTGCTGCAGAACCAGTAGTGAGACCTTTACCAGCAGATGCTACACATGCGGCACCCATTTCAGCCATTGATGCTTCATGAAGTTTAGCATTTGGGTCTTTGATTAAATCACAAACAGAGTGAGCAACAGCTTTACCAATAATACCTGCAGGCATACCTGTTCTAGGTGGTGTAGGGTTAATTGGTGTACCATTTACAGATGTAGCTGGTTTAGAGATAAGGTGTGGAGGAGCAAAAGCGATACCACAAGCAAAAATATTAGCATAATCAGGATTTTGGTATGTTCTTGGCCAGTCAGAAGCTTTCCAATTCTCATAAGCACCTGCATCATATTTTGCATCAACTTTCATAAATCCATTTGGCAAGAACATATCAGAAGTAACATCAGAACCATCTTTTGCAATAGCTTTAAGTCCTACACCTGAAAATGGTGGAATAAGCATAGCAAAATCAAACTCTTCAACACCTGTTGTTCCATCAAGAAGTTCATAGTGAGCTTTACCCTCTTCAACTTTAGATACATGTGCTCCAATTAACCATGGAACATCTCTCTCTGAAAATAGTGACTCTGCAAACAGTTTTGAACTAACTACATATCCACCAACTTTCATATGAAGACCACCCATACCAAAGTCACCAAGGAATGATTCGTTAGAAATCCATTTAATATCAATCATATCTCTTACACCAGCTTTTTTAGCTTCATGCTCAATGTTAAAGATATATTCAAAAGCAGCACCTTGACAAGTACACATACCATGACCTGTACCTACAAGAATTTTTTGTTTTTTTCCTGCTTTTGCTTTGTCGAATATTTTTTGTAGCTCTTCATTTGCATGAACGGCATGGTCTGCTGTACATACAGATACTGTATGTGATCCCATTTGACCTTCCCCATTACCTAAACCTGGTGTTGCATCAAAGTTTAGTTTTGGTCCAGTGGCATTGATAAGATAGTCATAAGTAACTTCTTCAGTTTGACCAGCTGTATCTTTTTCTGTTGACTCAATAGTAATGTATGGAGTATCACTATCAGCTTTTCCTTCTGGATGAATTGAAACAGCCAATGCTTGTTTATAGTCAATTCCTGCTTTTTTATATACAGGTGCTAAAGGGAATACAACATCCGATTTTTGCATCTGTCCTACACCTACCCAGATATTTGATGGAATCCAGTTCCACTGAGAGTTAGGAGTAACTACTATTACTTCATGATCTTTACCTAGCCATTTTTTTGCAAATGTTGCTGCTGTATGTCCAGATACACCACCACCCATTATTACTATTTTTGCCATAGCTTTCCTTTGTTAAATTGATTTATTTCGTTCTTTATTATAAGTGTAATAGATTTAAAGAAAAGTTAATTCAATTCCTTTTATCAAAAAAATTTACAAATGTACTCTATACGGTTACTTTATAGATATTTTACTTATTTAAATTATAATTTAAAGTTAATTAATACCTATTTGTGAGTTTCTTTGTATTCTTTTATATTCTTTTATATTAATTTTAGAAAAAACGATGTTTAAAGCAAATTTAAAATACAATGATGTCTCTAAAAACAGGAGAGAAAATGTTAGATATATTAATGACTCCCATTCGTGCAATGCGTATGAGATATGTACCGTTATTGTTAATCTATTTTGCTTATGGAGCAAGTGGATTTATTGGAATTGCAGAGAGCTTTTGGGTAAAAGAAGAGTTAAATTTATCGGCAGAGGATTTAGTGGCATTGAGTGTTTGGCTGATGGTTCCCTGGACAATAAAAATGATATTTGGACAGTTGGTAGATTCTGTTAAAATTTTGGGGTCTAATCGTAAAGTATATGTCTATATTGGTGCAACACTAATGGCACTTGCTACCATGCTTTTGATTGGTTTGGCAGGTAAAGCCTCTTGGCTTGTGGATTATCCCAAAGAGAGCGTCTATATTTTTGCTTCTGTTCTATCTATGGTAGGTTTTGTAATGCAAGATGTGGTGGCAGATACAATGAGTACCGAAGTAATTGACAAAAATCAAACGCAAGAAGAGATAAATCAAGAGTTAGCAATGATTCAAGTTTTAGCAAGACTCTCTTTGGGTTTAGCTGTATTTTTCATGGGTTGGCTTGGTGGGAAACTGGCTTCAATTTACTCTTATGAGACAATGTTTACACTCTCGCTTTTTATTCCTATTATATCTGTTCTGGGAGTCTCTTTTGTTCGTTTGAATAATGTTGAGAGTACCCCGTTAAACAGACAGATTTTCTTTGGTGGGTTACTTTTTGCTGTTTTTATTGTTTTAGTGGGTTACAACGATATTCCTTATTCACAAGAGATTGTATTTGTTATCTCTTTAGGTGTAGTCCTCTATTTTTTAAACACTATTATAGAAGATTTAGACAAAGAGACAATTCATCATATTAAAATGGCAATGATTATTATCTTTGTCTATCGTGCCATGCCCTCTGTTGGTCCAGGGGTTCAGTGGTGGCAAATAGATGTATTAGGATTTGATAAATCCTTTTTTGCAGATTTATCATTAATAGGTGGAGGTTTAGCTCTGCTTGGTATGTGGATTTCTGCTCAATATATTGTAAATCACTCTATCGGAAAAGTTTTAATTTGGCTAACAGTTCTTTTTACCATTTTATCTCTACCCACTATAGGTCTCTACTACGATATTCATACCATGTTAGGCTTTGATGCACGACATGTTGCCATGATTGATACAGCCTTGGCTTCGCCTTTTGATTATATTGCAGGGGTATTAATGCTTACGTTAGTAGCCATCTATGCACCAGAAGGTAAAAAAGGAACATGGTTTGCTCTAATGGCATCACTTATGAACATTGCCATGAGTGCAGGACGACTTTTTACAAAATATTTAAATCAAGCCTTTGAGATTACTCGAGAGATAAAAGAGGGAGATGTAGTTGTTACCCAAGCCAACTATTCTGAACTAGGAACACTGCTTTGGATTGTAATTATTGTTGGATTTGTTGTACCTATTGTTACAATTTTGATTTTTGACCCAAAGGTAAAGATGAGTAAGGAGTAGAGCTAAATTTGTGTATAATTTAAAAATTAATTATTAATCACAAGGAAATATAAATGAAATTGAGAGCAATAGTATTGGGAGTGTTCCTTTTGTTAGGTAGTGCCTTTAGCAACGACAAGGGGTTAAAGATTGTATCTAAAGAGATGCAAACTGAAAATAGAGTAGCATTGGTTATTGGAAACAACGCCTATCAACGACCTTTAACAGTGTTGAATAATACAATTAATGATGCCCAAGCTATACGTGCTATTCTTGTTAATCGTGGCTTTGAAGTTATTTACAAAGAGAATGTCTCTCATCGAACATTTGATGCTCTTTTAGAGAAATTTTATCGAAAATTATCCTATGGTGGAGTAGGATTACTCTACTTTTCAGGGCATGGACTAGAGTTTGATGGACAAAATTATTTAATTCCTACCGATGCCAAAATAAGAGCAAAGAGTGATACCCAATATGAAGCAATAGCACTCAATAAGATTACCCATCGTATCCAAAAAATTGGAAATAGACTCAATATCATTATTTTAGATGCTTGTCGCAATGACCCTTTTGCTAAAGCGTATGGGGTAGGAGGTTTATCAAAAGCAGAACCCATTGGCTTATTTGTCTCGTATGCCACAGGAGCAGGAAAAGTCTCTAGCGATGGTAGAGTAGGGGGAAATGGACTCTTTACCCAATATCTAATAGAAAACATGAAAAAGCCTTTAACTTTACAACAAGTTTTTAAAAAAACACGAGCCTCAGTCTACGATGCATCAGGAGGAACACAATTTCCTGCCATTTATGACCAAATTGTAAAAGGAGATTTTTATTTTACTCTACCACAAAGCAAACCAACGCCAAATATTGTTGTCCCTCAATATATTCAACCTCAACCAATTGTCGTTCAACCTAGTACTCAAACTTCAACTTCTAAATGGATAGACCCAACAGAGAGTGTTTGTAAAGATAATGGTGGGGAAATAGGTGAAGAAGGTATTTGTGAAGCCCCATGGAAAGAGGCTAAAAAGATTTGTAGTATTAGTGGAGGTAGTTTACCCTCTTTAGAGGTTTTAGGACAAGTGGTTACTAGTTGTAGGGGCATATTAAACAATCATGAATCTGATAAAATGAAAAAAAATAGAAATAACAATAATTATCAATCTTGTTATAAAAGAAAGGGATTTAATTCTAACCATTATTGGAGTTCGGCTAGCTATTCAAACGGTAATGAGGATGCGTGGGTTGTCTATTTCTATAGTGGGTATCAGAGCGTCAGCAATAAGGGCAATAGCAATTATGTTCGGTGTGTTAGAGCAGGACAGTAATTCTGCGTTAGCAGGACTTTGTCACTTTTTTATTTTGGATTGTAGGTTCGGTAACACCGAACATTTAAAATTATGAAACTATAAGTACAGTTTATTAGTAGTATTATTCGATGCTATTTTCTTCTTTCTTTGCGAAGGGATTGGCTAAAAACAGAAAAAATTAAATACATAAGGAAAAATATTATGGCAAAATGTCCAATGTGTAACTCAAAAAAAGGTAAAAGAGTTTGTAAACTTGTAGAGAATCAAAGTGCTTGGGTAGATTATTTCATAAAAAATGGTTAAAAGTGAAATACTTTTGATTTTAATATGATGTATTTCATATTTTTGTTATAATTATGAAATTATATATTCTAAGATGGAGCTTTGGAAAAGCCCTGTAGGGTGATATTGCTATCGCACCCTACAGAATTCAAATTTTTTATTCGCTTACGAGGTAACAAAATGACAGGAAGAAAAGACGAAATAAAAACCCTAGAAGACGCATGTTACAGAGATAAAAGCTCACTTATTGCTATTTATGGAAGAAGAAGAATAGGCAAAACATACTTAGTAAATTATATGTTTAGAGAGTACAAAAAAGATTGTATTTTCTTTGACTTCATCGGCTCTTCTGATATGGAGAGTAGAAATCAAATTACCAATTTCTTAGATAAGATTTATGAGTGGTTCAGAGTTGAGACGGATAGAAAAATAGAAAATTGGACAGATGCTTTCTCTTTTTTAAAAAGGGTTCTATTAGATAAAATGGAGCAGAGAGATAGTGAAAAAGTTGTTATTTTTATAGATGAGATTCCTTGGGTTGATAGAAAAAACAATACAGGATTTATTGATGCTTTGGGGCATTTTTGGAACTCTTTTGCAGAGCCTAGAAAAAACTTTATGGTTATCGTTTGTGGCTCTAATGCCTCTTGGATTATTAAAAATATTATGAAAAATGAAGGACCTTTGCATAATAGAGTAACCGACCAACTTCCTATGATGCCTTTTACTTTGGTTGAGACAAAAGAGTATTTGGAAAAAAGTGGTTTTGATTTGGATAATCGTATGGTTCTTGATGCTTATATGGTATTTGGTGGGGTGGCGAAGTATCTCTCTTATCTTAATCCTAAATTATCTATTGTTGAGAATATCTCTAAACTATTTTTTAATATCAATGGATTTTTGTTTAACGAGTATGAACAGGTCTTTAAATCTCTGTTTGGAGTGAAATATAAATATTATAGAGATGTAATTGATGTTTTAGGAAAAAAACGTTTGGGTTTAACTTTGAGTGAAATTTGTGTTGCACTTGATATTAAACTGGGGGAAAAAATAAAAAATACCCTATTAGAGCTTCAACAGTGTGGTTTTATTCATGGAGTTTCAAAATATGGGCTAAGTTCGACCAATATAAAATATAGAATTTCTGACTCTTTTTGTACTTTTTATCACTTTTGGCTTAAGCCGTTAAGTAAAAACCGTGTGGCAAATCTACCTAATGAGTATTGGATGGAGATAGTCACAACTCAAAAATATGCTATTTGGAGTGGATACAGTTTTGAATCGGTTATATTTTCAAATATAGAACTCTATCTACAAGCAAGAAGTTCAAAAGCTCACTATCAAGGGGTTTACTACTGGGAGTATCGAACCAAAGATAAAAATGAGAGTGGCACACAGATAGATATGGTGGTTGAGTATAAACATGGTCTTTTTGATATTGTGGAGTGTAAATATTATAGTGATGAGTTTGTGATTAGCAAAAGTTATGAGACAAACTTGAGAAATAAGTTAACCCAATTTAGAAAACATGCTTTGTCAAAGAGAAAAAGAAGTGAATTGAAATTGGTTATGCTTACCTCTTTTGGTTGTAAGAAAAATAGCTATTATCATGGATTGAATATTGCTGATGATATTCAGTTGGATGATTTAATATAATTAAAATATAAGAGAAGAGAAAAAAATGAAACCCGTAATACTATTTGATTTAGATGGAACAATTATAGATTCAACCGAGGCTATCTTGGATGGCTTTAGAGTAGCTTTTGAGACTTTTGGTGGCGTTGTGCCAAGTGATGAAGCGATTAAAAATGAGGTAGGGCATACATTAGAGAATATGTTTTTGACTTTAGGGGTAGAGGAGGCAAAAGTTGATGCTCATGTTCATGCGTATAAGATGCATTATAGGGTTATATCTTGTGCAAAGACTGTGCTACTTGAAGGGGCTAGAGAGGCTATTGTGGAAGCGAGTAAGTTTGCAACTTTGGGTGTGGTTACTACTAAAACAGGAGAATATTCTAGGGTCTTATTGGAACATATGGGATTAATGAACTATTTTAGTGTATTAATTGGACGTGAACACGTCAAATATCCAAAACCTCATGAAGAACCAATTTTAAAAGCTTTGGCAAAGCTAGAACATGATAGAAGTAAAACATGGATGATTGGCGATACCTGTATGGATATAGAGTCTGCTAAAAATGCAGGAGTTCACGCTATAGCTGTTACTTCTGGGTATGCAACACATTCAGTGTTACAAAAATGTGCTTCTTTTATATGTGACAATGCATTAGAAGCGATAGAGTATATCAAAAAAAATGATGAAAATTATAAATAGTGGATAGAAAGTATACACTCCTATAAACTTTATATTTTTTTTAGTATCTATGAACACCCTTTAAGAGAGGTATGATTACAATACCTCATTAACAGATTAAATAATAGGAGAAGTCATGACAGAAATTAGATGGCACAGCCGAGCTGGTCAAGGTGCCGTATCTGGTGCTAAAGGTTTAGGAGACGTTATAGCAACAACGGGTAAAGAGGTTCAAGCTTTTGCACTGTATGGTTCTGCAAAAAGAGGGGCTGCGTTAAGAGCCTACAATAGAATCTCTGATGAGCAGATTTTTAACCATGCAAAATTCATGAACCCTGACTTTGTATTGGTGATTGACCCTGCATTGGCATTTACTGACAATATTATAGAGAATGAGAAAGAGACGACAAAGTATATTATTACTACACACCTCTCTAAAGAGGAGTTGATAGCTGGAATTCCTTCACTTCAAGGTAAAGAAGATAGAGTATTTGTGGCTGATTGTGTTCAAATTTCTCTTGATGAGATTGGACGTGCAATGCCCAATGCACCAATGCTAGGAGCTTTTGTAAAGATGTCTGGTATGTTTGAATTGGATTATTTTTTAGATGCTATGAAAAGAGTATTGGCTAAATTCCCTCAAAAGATTATTGATGGAAATATGAGAGCAATTACTCGTGCATACAATGAAGTTAAGTAGAGAGGGGTAAAATATGGCACAAGAATTAAATTTATTGGCAACAGATAACAGAGGACAGAGTCAACTTGAAGCAGGTATGAATCTGGCTGGTTGGGATGAGGTAACTCAAGGAACTGTTTTGACTTCATTTGAAGGAGATGCTACAGGTATCGCCAACAAAAAAGCAGAAGAGAGAACTTACTCTGATTTTAACTCATACACAGCATCGGTTGCTTCATGGAGAGTTCAAAAACCTGTCTTTAATAGAGACATCTGTATTGATTGTCAAAATTGTTGGGTATGGTGTCCAGATTCATCTATTTTGTCACGTGACAAACAGATGTTAGGAATTGACTACGACCACTGTAAAGGGTGTGAAGTTTGTGTAGAGGTTTGTCCTACCAATCCAAAATCACTTCTTATGTTCAATGAACATGCTGATTTAGAAGAGTCTCTTGCTGCATGGCCAGAGAAAAAGAAAAAAGAGAAAAAGTAAGGGAGCTATAATGGCAGTAAAATTTGATTTAAATGAAAGAGAAGTTTGGGACGGTAACTACGCTGCATCTCAAGCTTTAAGACAAGCAGATGTTGATGTTGTTGTTGCTTATCCAATTACTCCATCAACTCCAATTGTTGAGAACTATGGTGCTTATGTAGGTAATGGGTACATTAATGGCGAATTTGTAATGGTTGAGTCTGAACATGCTGCAATGTCAGGATGTATCGGTGCTTCGGCTGCTGGTGGACGTGTTTCAACGGCAACTTCTTCACAAGGTTTTGCATTGATGGCAGAGGTTCTTTATCAAGCATCTGGAATGAGACTTCCAATTGTACTAAACGTGGTTAACAGAGCATTGGCTTCTCCTCTTAACGTACGTGGAGACCATGCTGATATGTATCTTGGACGTGATAGTGGTTGGATTCAATTTGGTGCATTTAATGCTCAAGAGGCTTACGATTTGGCACTGTGTGCCTTTAAAGTTGGGGAAAACCATTCTGTAAGACTTCCTGTTATGGTTCATCAAGATGGATTTATTACTTCACATACAGCACAAAATGTTTACCCATTAACTGATGAAAAAGCCTATGAATTTGTAGGGGATTTTGTTCCTGTTGATGATATGCTTGACTTCTCTCGACCTGTTACTTATGGTGCTCAAACAGAAGAGGATTGGCACTATGAGCATAAAGCAAAACAGCATAAAGCATTAATGGATTCAAGAAAAGTTATTGATGAAGTATTTGCTGAGTTCAAAGAGATTACAGGACGTGAATATAATAGAGTTGAATCTTATGATATGGAAGATGCTGATGTTGTTATTGTTGGTCTTGGTTCTACCGTTGAGACAGCAAGAGTTGCTGCTAAAAACATGAGAGAAAAAGGGGTTAAAGCTGGTGTTGTTGCGATTAGATGTTTCAGACCATTCCCTTATGATGAAGTTAGAGATGTACTACAAAATGCTAAAGCTATCGCTGTAACTGACCGTTCATCTCCAGGTGGAGCAATGGGTGCATTCTTTAATGAGGTAACTGCTGCAATGTACACCTCTGAGAGTAGACCAATGGTAACAGGATTTGTTTATGGACTTGGTGGACGTGATTTCTCTATTGAAGAGGCAGAGAGAATTTTTGCAGAGCAACAAGCACATGCTGATGCTGGACATATTACAACAGAAATTCAACAGTTTTCAGGACTTAGAGGTCCAAAACTTGGATTCTTTAAAACGGCTAGGGGGTAAAAAATGGCAATTACATCAATTAAGAACTTAAAAGAGTTCTCTACAAATAACGATAGATTTGAGGGTGCACACACTCTCTGTCCTGGTTGTGCTCACTCTATGATTGTTAGAGAGCTAATGAACTGTACAGATGATAACTTGGTTATCTCTTCAAACACAGGTTGTTTGGAAGTTTCTACAGCTGTATATCCATTTACATCATGGGATACCTCTTGGATTCATATCGGTTTTGAAAACGCAGCGACTTCGGTTACTGCTGCACAAGTTATGCACAAAGTAAGAAAGAAAAAAGGAAACCTTAAAGACAACGATGCTCCTGTTAAATTTGTAGCATTTGGTGGAGATGGTTCGACTTATGATATTGGTTTCCAATGGCTTTCAGGAGCAATGGAGAGAGGTCATGACTTTACCTATATCTGTTTAGATAATGAAAATTATGCCAACACAGGTGGTCAAAGAAGTTCTGCAACTCCAGTTGGAGCACATACTTCTACTGCACAAGCAGGTACACACTCTTATGGTAAAAAACAGAAGAAAAAAGATATTGTATCTATTATGGCTGCTCATGGTTCTCCATATGTTGCACAACTTGCACCAAACAAATGGAAGTCAATGGCAAAAGGTTTCCAAAAAGCTCTAGAAGTTGAAGGACCTTGTTTTATTAACACCGTTTCTCCATGTTGTACAGAGTGGAAGTTTGACCCAAAAGATACTATTAACCTTACAGACTTGGCAACAGATTCATTGATGTTCCCAATCTATGAGATTATTGACTCTCATGAGTTAAATATTCTTTACAGACCAAAAAACCCAATCTCTGTAGAAGAGTACATGGCTGCACAAGGGCGTTATAAACATTTGTTTAAACCACAATATAGACATATTATTGAAGAAGTTCAAAAAGATGTTGATGCTAAGTGGGATTTACTACAAAGAAGAGAAGAAGCAAGACTTTAATCTTTTATTTTTTTTACACTTCTGTCCAAATGGAGTTTTCTCTATTTGGACATCTACTAAACTCTCTATATCCTACCTGTAATCCTTTATAAATTATCTTAAAAGCAACAAATTACTCTATTTATACTGTTATAAAAATTATGAAGATATACTTAAAAAATAATCATAAAAAATTAATTTATTTGCTACAATGAAAAATGTTGTATACTATTTTTATGAGATTAATAGCCAGATTTGCAAAAGAGCAGGAATCATATTTTAAGATTATTACAGTTTATGATAAAGAAGTAATTGAGGAAAAAATTAATAAGTTAAAACCTATTTTACCTTCTATCGCCAAAAAATACCCAACTGCTGTATGGTTTGAACGAAAAATTACAGATGATTTTGGTATAGAGATACTTCATAGTAATGATAAACGTCTTTTATTAAAACATGAGCATTTTCCTAGAGATGTTTATCCTATGAGAAAAAGTTTTTCTAAACCCTCTTTAGAGTATGCTGTAAAAGATATTTATACATCTACAGAAAATAATAGAGTTATTTTAGGTCCAACTGTTCCTTATCATCTTGAGTCTTCACAATTTCAACTTTTTAATAGAGATACGGATATTTTACACTTTGAAGTTAAGCCTTTTTATAAATATAGAGCCATTGAAAAGATGGTTGAAGGGATGAGTTTAGATGAAGCAAAACCTATTGTGTCTCGTATTTCTGGTACGTCTACCATTGCCTATCAGTTGGCATATTTAGATATTCAAGTGCAAGCATCGCAAAGAAGAACTTTACCCTCTTCTATAAAGATTAAAAACATGTTCTTTTTAGAGTTTGAACGAATATTGAATCATCTCTCTGATTTAGGATTTATGTGTGAATTTATTGATTTTATAGAGGGATTCTCTTTCTTTACGAAGTTGCTAGAAGAGGGCAGAGAGACAATGAGTGAATTAACAGGACATCGTTTTGCGTTTAATGTTATAGATATGGATAGAGATTTCATAGATTTAAAAAATAGTTATGACTTTATAAGATATTTAGAAGAAGAGCTTTTTTGGTTTGAAAAATGGATAAAAACCAAATACTCTCTTTGGAAAGAGTTAAGTCAAGAAGGTGTTATTTTACAAGAAGAGGCTTTACGATTTGGCTTGGTAGGTTTGGTTGCACGCTCTGTAAATTTGAATTTAGATAGACGAGCAGATGATAAACTTTATAGAGATTATGCTTTTGTAGTTGCCCAAGAAGAAGTAGGCGATGCCTCAGCCCGTTTTAAAATACGTTTAACTGAAATTCATACCTCTTTAGAAATTATGAATAGAGCATTAGAATTAGAGAATAAAGTTTTACCATTCTTTTTAGGTTCTTTTAAAGATGGAGAATACTACTCTTATATTGAAAGTGCAGGAGGAGAATTGATGATGTATATAGAGATAAAAAATGAAAAGATAGAGCGTTTTTTTGTACGAGACCCGAGTTTTTTGAATGCTCAAATACTTTCACGTTGTGTAAAAGGTAATAATATTGATTCGTTGGGTCTGATTATTAAAAGTATGCCTTTAAGTTTTTCTGCAAATGACTTGTAAGGAGTTTTAGTATGTATAATATATTTCAAAATAAAATTAATCAAAATAGAGCCATGAGAAAACCTAAGGCAGATGGAGAACTTTCTCGTCTTCAACATCTTTTAAAAGAGGAGATAAAAAGGAATTTCTCATCCAAATTAAAACTTTATATTATAGATACAGGCTCTTGTGGTGCTTGTGAGGTTGAACTAGAAGCCCTTTTTAATCCTCTATATGGTGCAGATAGATTAGGAATGGAAGTTGTATATAATATTCGAGAGGCAGATATTCTGCTTTTAACAGGATTGTTGACGGAGAATATGTATCCAATATGTTCAGATGCTTATAAGAATTTAAAAGAGCCTAAACATATTATTAGTATAGGGGATTGCATGATGTTTAATGTAGCTTTCAAAGATACTTTTGCTATAAAAGGTCAAGCAGATATTCATTTTAAAATAGAAACACATATTGGTGGATGTCCTCCTGACCCTAAAACACTGTTTAGAGGTATATTAAAATATCTACAAGCACTTAATGAGAAAGTTCTGTCTTGACATAGTTGAACCATTTGATGTAGTCGTGTGGATTTTTATGATAGCCTATAATAGAAGTAAAAACTTTTTCATCTTTATTCGTAATGTAAACGGTAGGAACGGCAGTTACATTGTATCTTAAAGGATAGCTACTGTAGTTCTTATCTAATAATAGGACAATGAAATCATTGTTTAAATATTTAATAACTTCTTTATCTTTAAGTGTTGTCTCTTTGAGTTTTTTACACCATCGACAATATTTGGTACTAAATAGAATAAAAACAGGTTTATTGTTTTTTTGGGCTGCTAAAAAGGCTTCTTTATAGTTACTGTAAATCTTATCAATATTTGACATTTTTATGATAGCATTAGTCTCTTGGCTGTTGTTTTTCTTCTCTTCATTTTGACTACATGCCACGACAAACATTAATAGAAATAAAAGAACTGATAATCTCTTCATTGCATCCCCTAAAATATTTTTCACTATTATACATTAAATTTAATAGTATTTGAATAATTAAGTAAACTTGTATTATAATTATTAATAAAATAAATTAAGAAAGATTTAATAATGAAAAAAATATTTATACTCTATATTCTCTTGCTATCTACAACAGTACATGCTAATAGCCACTCAAGACTTGCTATTTTGGCTCAAAATGGAAATGCTATTGCTCAGTATAACCTTGGGCTACATTATAAAAACTCTAAAGAGAGAAATTTCAGAGATGCTTTTAGATGGATGCATAAGTCAGCTTTAAAAGGATATATACCTGCACAATATGAGTTTGCTTTAATGTTCCATTATGGTATTGGTGTGAAACAAAACTCTGATTTGGCTCGATTATGGTTTAAGCGTGCTGCTAAAAAAGGAGAAAGACGTGCAAAGATAATTCTGTATCGTTTCTATGCAGGTAAAAAAGTAGAACCACAGATTAAAAAAACTTATCGTCACTATAGTCAAAATTTTAGAACAATCCGATAATAATTTTGGTATCCTTTTATACTCTATCTTAAGGAACTTCTATGAAAGCGTTATCTAAAGAGTATCCACTCTTTATCTCTTTAATCTCGTTGGTACTCTTTGGTATCTATGAGCATACTTTAGCTCATACTTCTATGGGAAATATTATTGGCTTTCTTGCTCTTTTCTCTATTATTATCTATGCCTCTTTGGCTGTAGCACACCATGCAGAGATGTTGGCTGAAAAGTTTGGAGAGCCTTATGGCACACTGATTTTGACGATGTCAGCAGTTACCGTTGAGGTTATGATTATTGCCATTATGATGTTGCAGTCCCAAAGTCCTATTTTGGCTCGTGATACTATCTATTCAGCTATTATGTTAGATATAAATGGATTGCTTGGTATTTCAGCGATTATCGGCGGGCTTAAATTTGGAGAACAACCATATAATGTAGACTCTTCAAATTCGTACATGTCCATGCTTTTGGTGGCTATTGGATTGGCAATGGTTTTACCTCATTTTATTGGAGAGGCTCATCAAGTTAAGTTTATGTGGTTTATTGTCTTTGTATTTATTTTGCTCTATGTTGTTTTTACAAAAGTACAGTTAAAAAATCATAAATATTTTTTTGAGTATACGGTAGGGGAAGAGTGTAGTAATAAAGAGCATAATCATGAAGAGATTAACGCTTGGTATCATGCTACACTTCTTGTTGTCTACATATTAATTATTGGTTTTTTATCTGAAATCCTCTCTCTCTTTATGTCAAATATGCTTCAAGAGCTTGGATTACCATTGGCATTAGGAGCTGTAGGTGTTGCTATTATTTCAGCTTCTCCTGAATTGATTGTTGCTTTTAGGTCAGCATTGAGAAACAATATGCAAACAGTTATAAATATTGCTTTAGGGGCTTCTCTGGCAACAATTTTATTAACTGTTCCTGCTGTGATTATTATTTCATCCATTGCAGGATTAGATTTGAATCTTGCACTTACACCCATTCAAAGTTTTTTATTGGGTTTAACACTCTTGGTTAGTGTGGTCAACTTTAATGATGGCGAAACGAACGTTTTGGAAGGATTTCTTCATTTTATCCTTTTTATTGTTTTTACTTTTGTCTTATTTATTTAAAAAAGAGAACTTTTATAAAGTTCTCACACCTTATTGTTAGAAAATGTTCTGAAAAATGATATAATTTCCTAAAAAAGGATTTACGTTTTATGTATACTTTAAAATCACTGATAATATCAATATTTTTTATACTCTCTCCCTCTCTTCTATTTTCAACAACCTATGAAAATGCATCGAGTAAAACAACAACAAAATGGCATGTATTGAAGTACTTCTCAAAAGGAGTTATTAAAAATATTTACGATAAAAAGAAAAAGAGCAGAGTTATTAAATTTAATGGAGATGGTACTAAAAGTGTCTACATATTAACACCTAAAAAAAAGAGCTTTCAAAGAAAGAAAAGAGAAAATATCTTTCAATGGGAGATGAATTATAGTGAAGATTTTGTTATCATGATAGGGATGAATACCTTAAAGGGGAAACGCTATCTTATCTATACCTCTGGTGATAGCGATTCCTATTTACAATATGGATTAGGCTCTGATTCAATATCTGGTAAATGGAAAAAATATAGCAGAAATTTACAAGAAGATTTAGAACATTCAGATAGATATAATCAGATTATCAGTGTAAACAGTTTTGTTATTAAAGGTAGTGGAATGATTGATAATATCAAAATGGTACAATCTAAAAAAACAGCAAAAGAAGATTCAGTACCTATTCTCTCTCCTTCTCCTACAGTTCCAAAAGTAACGGAAGAGAAACAAATTGTAAAAAAAAATCTAAATATAGATAAAGAATTAGATAAAAAATATAAGGAATCTAAAATAGAGATAGATAAAACAGAAAAAAGTAGCCAACCCCCTATTATCTATTTAAAGGGGGAAAATCCCATGGTTCTAAAAAAAGGAGAACGCTATATTGAACCAGGAGCTACTGCTAAAAATAGAGATGGTTCAACTGTTGAGGTAAGCATTAGTGAAGATATTGATATTTTTAAAGATGGTGAATATTCTGTAATCTATATGGCAACAAATAGTGCAGGAGACTCTGCTATTGATAGACGACGTGTACGAGTAGGTAGAGTAGCTGAAGAGAAAGAGAAAAAATCTTTTTTATCAAATATGACTGAAAGTAATATTGTTGATGCACCTTTAGAAGTAGATAGAGATGATGTTGATTTAGAACAGAGGGCATTAGAAATATTGGATTGGGAAAAACAGTTAGCATCAAGGGAAGAGGAGCTTAATAGAGAGAAAGACTCTATGGATAATTATCCTCCAGCTATGAATTATCCCTCAAGACCAGGTCTTTGATTGTGACTTTTTAGATAATATTTTCAGAAAATCACTCTTTTTGTAGGTAACTATGTTAGAATAAATAAAAAGAGTTTTTTATGTTTAAATATTTTATTCCCTTGATATTAACATCTTTGCTTGGTGCAAATACACTTATGGTAAAAAGTATCTCCTCTTTAGACAGACCTTTTATGGTTAAGAGTAGTGAGGCACTTTTTGATGATTCTCTCTCTTATACGCATAAACCACTCCTTGATTGTTCTCCTACACTTAATGCTGTTTATAAGATAGTCTCTGAAAAAGAGTTAAAGGTTATACCAAAAGTAGCTTTGAACGCCTCCTCTTTATATAACTGTTCTTATCAAAAAAAGAAGTTCTTGTTTCATACTATCCCTTTTCAGCTTATGGATTCTCACTATTTTAAAGATGAAAAGATTCTACGTTTAAGTTTTAATGATAGTGTTAAAATAGATACTATCTCTAAGGGTATTCGATTAGAAAAAATAGATAAGCTCTCTAAAACCAATCTAAAATATAGTGTTGTTCAAAGTTCTGATAGAGTGTTTCTTTTGAAAATTAATGAAAATATTGGAAAGAGCAGTATCAAACTTACTATTAATAAAAAGCTACAGACAACGCACAATCATACTCTTCATAAAATATTTAGTAAAAAGTTTAATATCTCTACTAAAAATTTTGTATTAAACAAAAATAAAAAAGCGATGAGTATTTCAGATGCTCCAAAAATGGTAGCTTTAGAGGATGGTACATTTGCTCTTCGTATCTTTTTAAATGATGGATTAGAGAAAAATCCTGAAAAGTTCATTGAGATAGAGGGGATTGATAATTTTACTGTCAAGGGTTATAAATATATGAACCACTCTATGCGAGAACGTTTTTCTGTATCTTCTAAATCCTATTATTATAACGATGTAGTGAGTTCAGAATTTAAACCCAACACTGTTTATAGAGTAGTATTAAAAAAAGGTTTAGAGAATTATCGTCAATTAAAAGCTGATAAATATTATACAGTTAAGACAAAAGATAGAGCTAAAAATATTTTTTTTACGGATAACAAATCTTATATTTCAAACCATGGAGAGTTGGGCTTCTCATCAGTTAATGTAGAAAAAACTACCTTGATAGTAGAACGCCTACTAGATGATAATATTCGCTATTTTATGAATTTTGCATCATTAAACAAGAATCATGTTCCTGAATATAGCGAGGAGATTTTTACCAAAGAGTTGACCTTGGATAGTGAAAAAAATAAAATTTTAAAACAAAAATTTTTACTAACAGACTTAAATAGTAAACATCTTCCATTTGGTGTTTATAAAATTACCTTACGCTACAGTGCAAGAGTAGGGGATAATATAGAAGAGAAAAGTAGTAGTAAAGTACTTTTTATCTCTGATTTAGGAATCTCTGTTAGTCTCTCAAAAGAGCAAGCTTTTATCTCTGTACTCTCTTTAAGTAAAGCAGAACCAATAGAGGGAGCAAAACTATTTTTATATGGAGAAAACAATTCCCTTTTAGGAGAGGCTAAAACCAACTCTGATGGAATTGCTATTATCTATAAAAAAGGACTCTTAGAGAAAAAGGTAAAAGGAATTGTGGTTAGAACTGCCAAAGATAAAAATTTTTTACTGTTAAATAAGACTATCTCTTCTCCTACTCCTCAGAATATCTTAAAAAAGCCAGAACGTTTTAAAGCCCATCTCTATTTTCAGAGCAATATTGTACGACCTGCCTCTAAAATCAATGCGTTGATTACCGTAAAAGACAGAGATTTTATATCGGCTAATAATCTGCCAATCAAGATAGAGTTAGTAGACCCTTCTGGAAGAGAAATGGTCAAAAAAGTTTACCATACAAATGAGTATGGAATGATAGACTTTTCCTATCGTTTAGTAAATAGTGATAAGACAGGTAATTACTCTTTACGTGTCTCGATAGGTAAAAAAGAGATAGGTTCAAAGAGTATAAAAGTAGAAGCTTTTTTACCTCCTAAAATTGAAAACACTATTCATACAAACAGAGATATTTATCAAAAAAATGAGTTGATAGAGTTAAATATCTCTTCACGCTATCTTTTTGGAACACCATCTGCTCATCTCAAAGGAAAAGTAACCTTGGATGCACGACCTTTTGATTTTTCCCCTAAAGAGTATAAAAATTATACATTTGCAAATAGAGAACTTCGTAAACACAATGTACAGACCTACATGAACTACAGTGAAAATATTACTCTTGATTCAAATGGGAAATATTCGATGGTCTTGTCAACCAATTTTACTCAAAAAATTCCTTCTGTTTTAGAAGCGATGATTGGTGTGACAATTATGGACGATGCACAGCCTGTATCAACGTATAAACGTGTAAAAATTTATCCCTATAAAGCTATGGTAGGTCTAAAGATAAATAAGGATTCCTTTGAAAAAGGAGAGAAATTAGAGGGAAAAGCAATTTTAATTGACCCAATTAGTCAAAAACCGATAGAGAGAAGACTCTATGCTGTTATCAAAGAGATTAACTGGCACTATGATTATAGTGGAGGCAATTATAACTGGGAAAAAGAGGTTCGTACTGTTGATAGTTTTACCATTCATTCAAACGAAGAGTTTAGCCGAAAAATATCTACTAATGGAGATTATATTTTAGAAGTTTCAGACCGTTTAGGTGGGCATTCTGCGAGTAGCTCTTTTGATGTTTGGTGGTGGTCATACTCGAATATCTCTCCTAAAAATGATTTGAGATCTATAGAGATTAAATGTGAAGATAAACTTTATAAAAAAGGCGATTGGATAGATGTACAGATTAAATCTCCTATTTTAGAGGGGCAACTTCTTTTGACCTTAGAGGGTAAAAAAATAGAGGGTTATAAATTTGTCGCATTACATAAAGGTGTGGCAAAGCTATCTATACCTATTGATGTAGAGATGGGTCGAGGCTTACGACTACATGTTACAGCATTTAGAGCATCGGATACTTCATCAAATTTAATTCCTTTTAGAGCCATTGGGTACAAATTTATAAAAGCCGATAGAACAGCTCATAAAATTAAGATAACTACTAATCTACCTAAAGTCTCTAAGTCCAATAGGCTTTTAAAATTTACTATTAAAACAGATAAACCTGCAAAAGTATTGGTCTCTATTGTAGATAGAGGTATTTTACAATTGGTTAAACAGACCAAGCCAAAAATCTTTGATTATTTTAATGAAAAACCTCTCAAATCTATTGCCTATTATGATTTGTATGACCAATTAATCTCTTATTTGACAAAAGGTAAATTGGTAGATTTTGGAGCAGGGGATATGTTGAGTAGAAAACAGAAACATCTGGCTCCTGATTTAGGAAAACGGGTTAAACCATTTATGATTTGGTCTGGGATTGTTGATGTAAATAGCAAAGAGAAGAGTATTGAGATAAAAATTCCTGAGTTCAATGGACGGGCTTCGGTTGTGGTTGTTGCGATGAACAGTGATAGTATAGGGGTTCATGAACAAGATATTAAGATACGTGATGATGTGATGTTGAAACCATCTTATCCTCTTTATGCTTTGGTCGGAGATACGATAGAAGTTCCATTACGTGTTTTTAATACAACCAAAGAGAGTAAAATAGTAAAAATAAGTTCTAAGCTTTCTGATAACTTGGCGTTTGTTCTTAAAAAAGAGAGTATTGAAGTGCCTCCAAACAGTTCGGTTGTTATTCCTACCATGCTCTATGCTCATAGTATAGGTCGAGGAAAAATTACACTCTATGCCCAATATG
>QNZV01000054.1 GCA_003978395.1 Sulfurovum sp.
CTCTACTGAACCAGTAGCTGAAGAGGCTATAAATTCATCTAAAAAGTTTTTAATCGCCACTCTATTAAATATATCTTTTGTCTCTTTTATAATAGGTCTACCCAATGAACTATTATGATGTGAAACCGTCTCAATTTTACTTCCTAAAGAGATAGGTTTAATCTCTTCTAAAGGAGCTGTTTTAACTTTTGGTACAGTAACTATTTTAGGAGGCTCTTTTTCTTCAAGAGGCTCTTCTTTTGTGGTTATCTCTTCTGTCTCATTATCAATATAGATTGAATTGTCTTCAACAACAACAGAATCTAAACTATTTTTAGAATCAATAACTCTTGGCTCTTCTTTTATACTCTCATTAGTAGCTATATACTCTGCACCAGTTGGAACAGCTTTTGGTTCTTCTACTTTATTCTTTTCAACTTTAGGTTCATTTGTTGAAGTCTCTGTTCTATTTATTAATGTAGGATGATTAATTGGTGTTTGCGTAACAATAACAGCAGGTTTATTTTCTGCTTTATCTCTATCTTCTTGAATCATTTTATAGGCATAAAATACCAATCCAGCAATAATAATAACTGAAATAATTAATATTTTTAGAAATAGAAAAGATTTTTCTTTCTTTTCTTCTCTCTCTAGTAAATCCAAAGATGGTAGGATAATCTCATCTCTAGGATGAAATTGTAGATAGTTTTTTAAGTTAAAATTATTTGTAAACTCCATAATAGTGTAAATGGTATTATTCTCTTTAATATAACCATAAGTCTTCACTTCAGATTTATGCCTATCTTTTCTAGGCTCATCTATTTCTAAAGCTACCTCTTTTTTTCGCTTATCAAAAACACCTTGTGCATCGGGTATTGTGTAAACCGATGCATCACTTCGTGAAGAAAACGTCTCTAAAAAAAGCTCCCTCAAGACAAAAAAACTTCCTTTTCGATGATTATCTCGTGCCAAATAAAGAATCTCAAAATCATCATCTCCAAGAACATCAATAATCTCGTAATGACCTCCAACATTCGTTCCCACAGGTAAATATTTACTCTTTCCCATCTATACTCTACCTTTTTTATAATAATAATAGCAGATTAAATATTTAAATATCTATAAACTTTTATCTATTTGAGCTCTATCTTCAAAAATTTCCATTAAATCTTCTTTATCAATTTTATGTGAAGTATCTTTATAAATATTCTCCTCTAACTGATTTAAAGCATTATCTATAATTGGATGTTCTTTTGAATAGGGGAGCAAAAGATTAAATAAAGCTCTATCATTTTTAGCTTTTTTTATCATTTTTACAATATCTATTGCTTGTTTTTTCTCTTTTCTATTCGAGAAATTTATTAGAAGCATCAAAGCAACACCAACCATAAATCCAATAGCTAAAAATAGATATTTTAAATAGGCATCTTCTTTTTCTATTACTACTTTTTCTTCAACTTTAGTAGGAGCTTGAATAATTTGGCTTGGACTAACTTCAATAGTTGAGGTATGAGAGAGAGCTATTTCTCTTGAACCAAGAACTTCAATATCAATAGGTTTGGTAGAGATACGTTTAATCGTTTTAGTCTCTTTGTCAAAATACTCTAATTTTAAAGCAGGAATTGTAAAATTTTGGTCTGCAATCAAGGCTATTTTTTCTCTAAACACTCCTTGATAAATACCATGAAGCTCTTTAGATGATATTTTTGGCTCATCAGCATAGATAATCACATTGTCAATAGTTAATTCAAACTTTTTTACATCATCAATATTCCCTTCTCCCTTAACCAATATACTTAGATTAATAGGCTTATTAGCTTCTACTTTTTGTTTATCTACAGTAGCTTGAATTTGATAATTCCCATACAACTCTAAACCATTTGGTAAAGGGTTAACTTTTAGTTTCAAACTATTAGAATAGACTTTTTGCCACGATAACTGTTGGGTCATACTATTAAAAAATGGGTCATCAAAAAAACCACCTGCACGTCGTTGTCTAGGTTCAATTTTCCCTATCAATGTTTCTATAGCAGGAATTGTATACTCTCCTGATTTTTGAGGAAAAAGTTTATAATGTAATGTTTGAACAATATACTCTCCCTCTGCACTGTGTTTAACATCCTTTGTTTTCTTTACCCAAAAATCTTCTAATTTTGGTTCACCCAATTGAATATTATCAGCATGAGCATTACGTTTTGATTTAAAAGAGATGCTTAGATTCAACGCTTCTCCTACATAGGATTCATTTTTATCCAATGAAAGCTCAACCATAAATTCAGAACCCTTTTTACTAGCAGTAGGTTTCAATACGCTGACATTTAACTCTTTTGTTTTATACTCTTCTCCATCCGATTTGACAATAAATGAGGGAATAGTAAGTGATTTTGTAGCTCGAAAACTATAGGTCTTAGAGACACTTCGTGTAACACTTGTATTTATCATAGAGATAGATTCAGAGGAGGATGTACCAATGATAGGATTGCCCTCTATATCATTAATTTCAGGAAATAGGATATCCTTTCCATCAGCTGTAATAATAAAATTAACAATGCTACCCTCATAGACACTATCCGAACTCAAAGATACTTTTACCTCTGCAAAAGTAAAGCTCGTAAAAATAAGTATTAAAAATAGTTTAGTTATTTTACCAAGGGTTTGTTTCATTATTTTTCTCTCCTTTATTAAGTGGTATCATTAGGGTATTTACACCTCTTTTATTAAGCATCTTTTGCCATTTTCTCTCTTCCATATTACTGATAGGAGCTTGAGTTTTATTTTGTTCATTCATTTGACTCTGCTTCTTCTCATCTTCTTTTTTCTTATTTTTCTCTTTATTCTCTTGCTCTTTTTTCTTTTTATCAGATTCTTTCTTTTCTTTATCTTTCTCTTCTTTGGATTTCTTTTTATCTGACTCTTTTTTATTCTTGTCGTCTTTTTTCTCTTTATTATTTTTATCCTCTTTTTTATTCTTGTCGTCCTTCTTCTTTTTATCGTCTTTTTTATCTTTTTTCTTTTTCTGCTCCTCTTTCTTCTTTTTTAAGAGTTCCAAATTAAATTTGGTATCATTATCTTCGCCTAATTTCAGAGCATCTTCATAGGAGTTTATCGCTTCATCTATTTTTTTCATATAAGCATAACTATTCCCAATATTATGTAATTTTTTTGCTTCTAATTTTGGATTTACGATGCTCTTATATACCTCTATTGCCTCTTTATATCTCTTTTGACGATAGAGACTATCTGCTTCATTAAACCTAGCTTCATCATTATGCACTTTTGCATAATTCTCTTGAGCTTTTGTATAATTTTTATCGTTATACGCTTTTTTTGCCTCTTCTAAATATTTAAAATCTAAGAGAGAAGCCGATAAGAAAAGTGATAAAAACATCAGTGTTATAAAATATTTCATTGTTTATCCTCTTTGGTATTTAATTTAGGAGTAGAAAAAAGTGCAATAAAAAAGAATAAAAGAGCAAAAGAGAGAGGATAAACAAACAACTCTTTTCTATCTTTTATTGTTGAGTTCTCCTCTTTCTTATTTTGATACGAGTTTTGAATTGTATCGGCTAAAAGCTTTATATCATCATTGGCTAACGAGTATTTCATATACGCACCACCTGTACTCATGGCAAGTTTTTTTATATTGTCCGTTCGTTTAACCACAACAATATTCCCTCTTTTATCTTTTAGAACTCCATTTTTATCTTTTATAATTCCACCTTTATCTGTACCTATGTTATAGATATAGACCGTTATACTGTTTTCTTTACAATAGGCTATCTCTTTACTAAACTCTTTTTGGTCACTTCCATCGGTAAAAATGAGTAATGTTTTCTTTTTTTCATCTCCAAAAAGATTATTGGCAGACTCTAAAGCCAACATAATGTTTGTACCTTTTAAATTTAAATAGTCCAAATTAAGATTTTTACCCAAAAATCTTAAAGAGTGAAAATCTTGGGTCAAAGGAGAGATTAAAAAAGTTTGAGAGGCAAAACCAATAAGTGCAATTTTACTCTGATTAAAGTACTCCAAAGAGTCAAAAAATTTCTTTTTAGCAAAATCAAAACGACTTGGATAGACATCGTTTGCAAACATTGATTTAGACATATCAATGGCTGTAACAATATTAATAAAACTAGATTTAACTTCTATCTCTCCATTATCTATTTGAGGACGTGCCAAAGCAATAATAGTTAGAGCCATAGAGATAATCAATAGTAGATTTCTCCATCGTTTTGATAAGCTATTGCTTTTTAACTTCACTTTTTTTAATACCTCTTTTGAAAAAACACTCTCTAAATCATTTTTTTGAGGTTTCAAAAAATAAAAAATAGGCAAAAGCAGAAGCAAAAGCCATAAAAATTCTAAATTATTAAAAAATATCATCTTCTACTCCTTATTGGATACTATAAAATAGCTTACTAAAAATAGTAATGCTAGTGCTAATAGATACTGAAAGTAATAGGTTTTTTTCACATATTTATCAGCTTTTATCTCTGATTTTTCTAGTCTATTAATCACACTATAAATCTCTTTTAATTTCTCTATCGTATTGGCAGAAAAATATTTTCCACCTGTCTCTTTAGAAATTTTTTGAAGCACAGCAGGGTTAAAATCACGTCCTGCATTTCCTACTCCGACGGTATAAACTTTTATCCCATATTTTTTTGCTGTTTTTATAGCAACTTCTAGTGGAATAGTCTCTGTATTATCCATCCCATCGGTCAATAAAATTGCAATTTTCTCTTTTGATTTAGATGTTTTAAAGAGATTAGAGCTTAAAAATAGTGCCTCATTCAATGCAGTCTTTTGTCGTCCTGCAATACCCACTTCCATGCGTTGTAAAAGCCTTTTAATACTGTTTTTATCGTAAGTTAACGGCACAGCAACATAGGCAAAGTCGGCAAAGATACTTAATGCTAACTTATCGTGTTTTCGTTGGTCTACAAAATCTTTGACTATCTCTTTAACTATTCCAAATTTATTATATTCACTCATAGAACCACTGGCATCGAGTATTAATGAAATCTCATACCCTTTATCATTTTTGATAATAATATCATCTTCTTGAATAGGACTTGCCAACGCCATTACCAAGAATATAAAGGCTAATATTTTTAATGTATTTAAAAACCAACGACTCTGAGTTGAAGCTTTTTGAAGCATCATCATATTTGGAAAATATAGAGATACCCCTTTGGGTTTACAAAATCTATTACAAATAAAAAAAAGTAAAAAGAGTAAAAATACCAATGGATATTCAAAGGTAAAATTATTTAGCATTTAACTTCTCCTATAAACTTTTTAATCCTTTTTTCGACTGTAGGGTCAAGATTAGGAATATTTTTTCTATATTTATAAACCGTTAACTCCTTTATAATTGAGTCAAACTCTTCTTGATTTTTTTCATTTAAAAAAAGTCTACCCTGCTCTTCAAAGGTGTAAACTACTGATTTTGTGTCAAGGAAATCTATATTTGTTAATTTATCAAATGCTATCTCTTTGAGTGTTACTTTTTTATGTCTTCTTCGTCTATTTTGAAAAAAATAGACAACCAAAGAGAGAAGGATAATTATAAAAATAGTAACTCCAACAAGTATAAAAAGACTATGTTCATGTACTTCGACTATATCTTTTATATCTTTTAGTTCTTCCATGTTACCTCTATTTAATTTAATATTATTTTTGGAATTATAAGTAAAAAGAGTTAATGGTTGGTTAAGAATCTCTTAAAATAGTACCTTTCGACTCTGCCATTCAACTGCTTGTGGCTCTTTGAAATAGTGTGTTACATAATATTTGCCCTCTTTAATCTCAAGAATCACAGACTCCATCAACAGTTTTTCTCTTGCACAAACTTCGCCAGGATTAATAAAAAGAGTACCATTATTCAAAGAACAATCAAACGTGTGCGTATGTCCAGAGATAACAATATCGGCATCTGAATTCATGTAGTAAGGCATGTGCATCAGTTTGATTTTTAACGTATCAATAGTAAAGTAGTGAGGTTCACGGTAGATTTTATATTGACCGTAGAGAGGAATTAGAGAAGTATCATTATTTCCATAGACACAGACATAAGGAACAGGAGTATCTTCCAAGAGTTGAAGATGCTCTTCTAACATAATATCTCCTGCATGAATAAGATACTCTGCACCCATCTCTAAAAGATGAGCAACCACCTCTTGATGCATTGTTGTTTGGGTATGGCTATCCGAAAGGATACCCAGTTTAAGATTTTTTTTCATCTTCTTTTTTTACTTTTAGTTTATCTTCAGGAACTGCCTCTTTCCATTTACATTTTTTCTCAATACACTCATACACTTCACCTGTTTTTAAAAGTTTATGAACAACCATACTTTCACACTCTGGACATTTTCGTTCAAGAGGTTCTCCATTGGAGATAAATCTACATTTAGGATAATTGGCACAACCATAAAAGGTTCCCCGTTTACCCTCTTTTTCAAGAATTTTAGAACCACACTTAGGGCAAGGAATAGCCAACTCTCTTGGAGGAACTAATGGTTGTGCATTTTTACACTTAGGATAAGCAGAACAGGCTAAAAACTTACCACGCTTACTGTCTTTAATAACCATAAACTCTCCACATTTAGAACATGCTATATCTGTTTTTTCAGGTTCGGGTGGAGCATTTCCTTCCAAATCGGTTGTGTATTTACATTTAGGAAAATTACTACAAGCAATAAACTCTCCAAAACGACCTTTACGACGTAACAATTCAGAATCACACTTAGGACAAAACTCTCCTGTAGGAATTGCCATTTTTTGGCTTTTAATCTTCGTTTTTCCCTCTGTAATTTTTTTCATAAAAGGGTCATAAAAATCGCCTAAAAGTTTCTGCCAATCTAATGCACCATCATTAATCTTATCAAGGTCTGCCTCCATATTAGAGGTAAAAGAGGAGTCTACAATCTCAGCAAAATGCTCTTCAAGCATCTCTATAACAGTAAAGGCTATCTCTGTTGCATGAATACGCTTTTTTTCGATATTAATATATTTTCGTGTTTGTAAAATAGTAATAGTAGGTGCATAGGTACTTGGACGACCAATCCCTAGCGATTCGAGCTTTTTAATAAGACTCGCTTCATTGTAACGTGCAGGTGGTTCAGTAAAATGCTGTTTTGGTCTAATATCATCCAACGTAACCTTTTGTCCTTTTTTTAACTCAGGTAACAATTTATCAGATTCACTGTATCCTGTTACTCTATAAAAACCATCAAAAAGTAATTTTCTACCACTTGCTTTAAATTTACTTCGTTCTCCATTAAAAAGTAACGTTTGAGACTCTAAACGAGCCTCTGTCATTTGACAAGCTAAAAAACGGTTATAGATAAGCCGATAGAGTTTAAATTCATCTGCATTGAGATAATCTTTTGCCACCATTGGAGTAAAATCAACCATAGTTGGACGAATTGCTTCATGAGCCTCTTGTGCACCTTTTGATTTACTAGAGTAATATTTTGGTTTTTCAGGTAGATAATCTTTATCAAAAGTATCTAAAATATACTCTCTAGCATCACTCACAGCCTCTTTTGCTAAATTTAAACTGTCTGTTCGCATATAGGTAATGACACCCATATTTCCTTTATTGGTTTTGACACCTTCATAAAGTTTTTGAGCAACCATCATCGTTTTTTTTGGAGAGAAGCCCAATTGAGTAGAGGCAGACTGTTGAAGAGTCGAGGTCATAAAAGGTGGAGGAGTTTTACTCTTTCGCTCTTTTTTCTCTAAAGATTCAACAACAAAACTCTCTTTAATAGCAGAGTGAACAATCTCTGTAGCCATCACTTCATTTTTAATGCTCATCTTATCCATTTTTTGACCATCAAAAGAGAAAATAGAAGCGTCTATATTCTTTTCAAACAGTCCCTCTATTGTCCAATACTCTTCAGGTTTAAATGCTTTTATTTCACGCTCTCTATCGACAACAATTTTTAAAGAAGAGCTTTGAACACGCCCTGCACTTAAACCTTTTTGAATTTTACTAGCCAAAAGAGGCGAAAGCTTATAGCCTACAATACGGTCGAGCAGACGACGTGCTTGTTGTGCATTTACAGCATTCATATCTAATCTTCGGGGATTATCCAACGCATGTTGAATGGCTGTTTTAGTAATTTCATGAAAAACAATCCGAGGCAAAGATTCTGGCTCTTTCTTGATTGCCATGGCAATATGATAACCAATCGCTTCTCCTTCTCTATCCTCATCTGTTGCGATAAAAATAGTCTCTGCCTCTTTTGCCAATTTCTTCAACTCTCTAACTGTTGGATTTACCTCTCTAGGGATGGAATATTTAGGGACAAATGTCCCATCTTCTTCAACTGTAATTCCAAATGAGCTTTTAGGCAAATCACGAATATGCCCTTTAGATGCCACTACTTTATAGTTTTTCCCAAGAAAATTACTAATAGTTCGAGCCTTTGCAGGAGACTCAACAATGATTAAATTTTTCATATATTATATACACCAATTTCAATTTTTTTTTGCATTGTAACAAAAAACCTTTATAAAGAGCAACGATAATTATCTACAATCTAAATTATAACTCTTTTTTTCGCTATACTTCTAATAAAAAAGGAAACAAAATTATGAGTACAGAAGAAGCAATTGCACTGTTTTTCGCCTCTTTATTAATTCTTGCTTTTTTATCAGCATTTTTATTTATGGTATTTCTAAAAGCAAATGCCAAGAAATCAGAGTTTGTAGATAAAAGAACAAAAAAGAAAAAAGCTAAAGATAAAGCCAGAGCAAAATTTAGAAAAAACTATTTTGACTATTTTTGGTCAGATAAAGACCGTTTTACGTGGATAAGTATATTCTTAATATTTTTTATAGCATTAGGATTATCTATTCATACCTATATTACTATTATGTTTAGTATTGGAATGACAGCTGTCTCTGTATTTTTTCTATTGTTTGCTTACCAAAGTTATAAAAAATTTCCAGAAAAAGCCAAAGCTGAATTAAATAAGTTTGAAAAAACGATAATGGATGCTGTAAAAAAAGAGGTCAGTTTTGAAGGAGATAATATTCAAATTTTCTCAAATGAAGATAAAGAGTTTGATACTGCACCTCAAATTTTTTCATTTCCTACTGAAACTACAAAAATAGAATTTCCTCCATTTCAAATGATAACTAAAAAACAAGAGATTATTTCTACTAGAAAATATGAATTTTTAGTTTTATCTCGTGAATATTTTAGTATTGGTAAAAATGCTTCTAAATTTAATCTATTGAATCCTGGTCCTGCAAAAGCTGGACAGTTTGATGAGTATTACTACTCACAAATGCGTAATGTAAAATATGATCCAAAGACAGAAAACATCAATATTATCTATAGAGACCACGAAGATGATGTTACCTTTCATTGCAAAAAGAATAGTAAAGATTTACCAAAAGCTATGAAAGCATTAAAAGAAAAATTACGTCTAAACGAGAGACAAAGAATGAAAAAGATTGAAGAGCATAAATATTATGAAGATATAAAAGATAAACGAAAAAATCTTAATGTCAATGAAGAGGAAAAAGAAAAATAGGAGAGTAAATAAATTTCACTCTTTTCTTTGTATATAATATAAGCATATTTAGAGAAAAATAACTTTCTAAAGAGACTATAATAAAATTATTTAGTTTTAAAGGAAAGTTATGAGTAAACAAAGAATAAAAACATCAGGGTTCTCGCTAGTAAAGGGAAAAGAGCTAAAAGGCGATGACTATTTTGATGTAAAAGTCATTGGAAATTTAACTATTGCTATTGTTTGTGATGGTGTAGGTTCTGCTGATGAAGGAGCTGAAGCAGCTAGACGGGTAACAAAGTATCTTATGAGCAACTTTAAAAATCGCCCAACAACATGGAGTATTGAAAAATCTATCAAAACCTTTACCAAATCTATTAACTCTATTTTATATGAAGAGTCAATGGTCAATTATGAACGTCCAGAGCTTGTAACGACTTTAACAATTGTTATTATAGAAGGAGACCGACTCTATGGTGCAAATGTAGGAGACAGCCGTATTTACCTACAACGAAATGGAATTATAAGTCAACTTTCACATGACCATATCGTAGAAGAGAAGGGATATGATGGGGTTTTAACTCAAGCCATAGGGATTGACAAAGAGGTATCTCCCTACTATTTTGAAAATATAGTGAATGAAAAAGATAAAATTTTACTCTGTTCAGATGGACTCTATACCGTTATAGATGATGAAAAACTCTCTGAAGGTATTGGAAATGGAGCACATTTTATCATAAAACAAGCCTCTAAACTTATGGAAGATAATCTACCAGATGATACAACTGCTGTAGTTATTGATATATTGGGGATTGACCAAGTCGATAAACTAAAACAACAAAAGCTTATTATTCCTGAAAAACTTGAAGTAGGAATGGTTATAGATGGGTACAAATTAGAAAAATCACTCATCCAAAACATGCGTACTTGGCTCTGTTCTAACAGAGGAAAAAACTATGTATTGAAGTTTGCACCCATTGAGGCAATTGATGACCATAACATACTTGACCTCTATGTCAAAGAGGCATGGAACTCAAAACGATTAAAAGCTGGTTTTTTTCCAAAGGCTGTTATTCCTAAAAATAGAACCCACCGTTACTATGTAATGCAAGTTGTTAATGGTGTTGATTTAAAAACCTATTTAAAAAAACGTCATCTATCGGTAGATGATACCATTCACTTAGCCAAAATGCTTCTCAAAATGAGTCAATTTCTCTTGAAATTTGACCTTGTTCATGGCGATATAAAGCCTGAAAATATCATGATAAGCGAACGAGATGGAAAACATGTCTTTAAAGTGATTGATTTTGGTTCAATGACAGAGCTATACAGTATCAACTCTACAGCAGGAACACCTTCTTATCTTGCACCTGAACGTTTTACAGGTTCGAGTATTAATGAGTCTAGTGAAATATTTTCTATTGGCGTTACACTCTATGAGGCGTTGACTCAAAAATTTCCTTATGGAGAGATAGAGCCTTTTCAACAGCCTACATTCAAAACAGCTGTATCTACAACAAAACTCAATAAAAATATTCCTGATTGGCTCAATTCGATTATCTTTCGTTCCATAGAAGTAAATAACGACAAACGGTATAGAAATTATTCAGAGATGCTTTTTGAAATTAATAATCCCAACAAAGTTAAGCCCTATTTTGATAGTACAAAAGCATTAATAGAACGTAATCCTGAGCTCTTTTATAAAATTGGGTTTATTATTGAATTTATTATTATTTTAGCTATTTTACCTATGATTGGATAGATAGTTTCAAATTTACTCTTTAAAAAGTAATGATTATTTTTTATACATAAAAGAATTTTATTTATTTTTCAATTAAGTTATACTGTGTCATTAAAATTTAAAAGGAGTAAGTTTATGAAAAATAAATTTTTAGCACTGCTAACCATGTTAGCCTTACCGATTCTTGCCTTTGCAGAGGATAAACTAGATTCAGGAGACACAGCGTGGATGATGATGTCTACAGCTCTTGTATTATTAATGACACCAGCAGGTCTTGCACTTTTTTATGGAGGGATGACACGCTCTAAGAATGCATTGAACACATTCTCTATGGTTTCAGGTGCATTTGTTGTAGCATTTTTAGTATGGGTTATTGCAGGATATTCAATCGCATTTGGAACAAATGAGAGTGCAATGCTTCAAAATGTATTTGGTGGATTTGGAAATATAATGCTAGATGGCATTAAATGGACAGATTTAAGTGGAACTTACCCTACTTTTGTATTTATTGCATTCCAAGGTACCTTCGCAGCGATTACTATTGCCATTGCATCAGGTTCAGTTATTGGTCGTTTAAAGTTTTCAACATGGATAATTATTGTTGTTCTTTGGGGACTTATTGTTTATGCTCCAATTACACACATGGTATGGGGTGGAGAGGGTGCTTACCTTTTTGATGCAGGTGCATTAGACTTTGCAGGTGGTACAGTTGTACATATGAATGGTGGTCTTGCTGGTCTTGTTCTTGCTATTTTAGTTGGTAAAAGAGCTGGTTATAACAAAGTAGCTATGAAACCTTTCTCTATTATCTTAACAGCTGTTGGTGCAGCGTTATTATGGTTTGGTTGGTATGGATTCAATGCTGGTTCTGCATTTGGTGCAAACGCTATTGCAGGTCTTGCTGTTCTTACCACAACTATTGCTACAGCTGCTGGAGCAGTAACATGGATGCTTATTGAGTGGTTTGTTTATAAAAAACCAACCCTTCTTGGAATTGCCTCTGGTATTATTGCTGGTCTTGTAGCCATTACTCCTGCTGCTGGTTTTGTAAGTGTTTCTGGTGCATTAATCATCGGTGTAGTTGGTTCAATCATCGCATTCTTTGGTGTTGTTAAACTTAAAAAGATATTTGGTTACGATGACTCTCTTGATGCCTTTGGTATTCACTTCCTAGCTGGTCTTTGGGGTGCATTGGCTGTTGCATTCTTGGCAATCAATGACAAAGCATTATTATGGGATGGTCCACTAAAAGAGTCTGGAGATAGAATGGGACAATTTATGGTTCAAGTTGAATCAGTACTTATTGTTGGTGCGTGGACACTTATTGGAACAGTTGTTGTTTACTTTATCGCTTCTGCACTTACAGGTGGAGGAAGAGTTGACGAAGAGACAGAACATGATGGTCTTGATGAGTCAATACATGGTGAAAAAGGAATGAACCTTTAATTAGGTTCATTTTGAATAATATTCAAAGGATATAAATATGAAAAAAATCGAAGCAATTATCAAACCATTTAAACTTGAAGATGTAAAAGAAGCATTGGTCGAAGCAGGTATTGAAGGGATGACAATCTCTGAAGTTAAAGGGTATGGTCGTCAACAAGGTCATTCAGAACTCTATAGAGGTGCTGAATATGTGGTTGAGTTTATTCCTAAAGTTAAAATTGAGATTATCGTAAGTTCTCAAGAGTTTGCAGACACAGCAGTTAATGCGATTAAAGAAGCTGCACATACTGGTAAAATTGGAGATGGTAAAATTTTTGTTTCAGACATCTCTAATGTTGTTAGAATTCGTACAGGCGAAACAGATACTGAAGCACTCTAAAACATAGTATATGGAAATGAGAAAGTGAAAACCCTCATTTTCATACTGCCTAATTTTTATACAATTCAAATAGATACTATACAACTCTTTTAAGATTTATGTATTTTTTTTCATCATTTTATTAACTCCTTAATAGTTACTCTTCCTACCCTTTTTAGATAAAATAAAAGTATCAAAATTTAATAGAATAAGGAGAATTTGTTATGTTAGATAACCCATCTTACATTATTGACACGTTTTTTGCCATTTTTGCAATGGTTTTAATTATTTTCATGGTACCTGGTTTTGCCATGCTTGAAGCAGGTTTGGTACGTACTAAAAACGTTACCTCTGTCTTAACAGTTAATGTGATGATTTATGCCATAGCATCATTGTCATTTATGTTGATTGGATATGAGTATGCTTTTGGTTCATGGGATCATCAAGATGGAATGAGTAAATATGCTTTCTTTCTATTTCAAATGGCATTTGTTGGGAAGGTAGTAAACATTATGTCGGGTGGGGTAAGTGAACGTTCACGTATTTTACCTTTAGCTCTCTTTACAGTGGCAGTTGGTACATTTATCTACCCTACCATAGTAAATATTACTTGGGGTGCAAACTTTTTAGCAGGAACAATGTTTGACATTTCAGATATGGCAGACCTTGCAGGTTCAACGGTTATTCACTCAACTGGTGGTTGGGCATTGTTGGCTGCAATTTTGATTATGGGTTCACGAAGAGGACGATATAAAAAGAGTGGAGCTGTACAAGTTATTCCTGCTTCGAATATCCCCCTAGTAACATTAGGTGCATTTTTACTATGGATTGGTTGGTTTGGATTTAATGGTGGTTCAGTAGGTTCTATCGCTTCAAAAGATAATGCCGATGCAGTCGCCTTGACCATTATGAATACCAACACAGCAGGTCTTGCAGGGGCGATTGTTGGTTGGCTATTGACCTATTTTCAATATAAAAAATTTGACATCACGATGATACTTAATGGAGCATTAGGTGGGTTAGTAGCAGTAACAGCTGGTCCAGACCAATATGACATCTATACACCAATTCTTATTGGTGCAATTGGTGGAGCATTGGTTGTCTTTTTTGTGCCACTGTTTGATAAACTAAAAATGGATGACCCTGTTGGTGCGTTGTCTGTGCATTTGGTTAATGGTATTTGGGGAACACTTGCAGTGGGTATCTTTGTCTCTGATGTGAGTGTTATAACTCAACTTAAAGGGATTATTGTGGTTGGTGCTATTGTATTTCCTCTATCTTTTGTTATAATTTACATTATCAACAAGCTCTTTACCCTTAGAGCAGGAGATGAAGAGCAACAAGAGGGAATTGATTATACCGAGTGTGGGATGGAAGCATACCCAGAATTTAAACGTAGTATATAAGGTAATTACCTATAAACATAATAAAGGAGAACAAAAATGAAGAAAATTGAAGCAATCATCAAACCATTTAAACTAGAAGATGTAAAAGAGGCTCTTGTAGAAGCAGGAATTGAGGGAATGACCATTTCTGAAGTTAAAGGATATGGAAGACAGCAAGGACATTCAGAGCTTTACCGAGGAGCTGAATATGTTATTGAGTTTATTCCTAAAGTAAAAATTGAAATAGTTGTAAGTACACAAGCATTTGCAGATACAGCAGTCAATGCAATTAAAGAGGCAGCCATGACTGGTAAAATTGGAGATGGTAAAATCTTTATTTCAGATATAGAGAATGTTATCCGAATCAGAACAGGCGAAGAAGACGAAGAGGCACTTTAAGTTTTAAGAATTAGGTGCGATAGCAATCGCACCCTACTTAGGCTAACGCCATTTTTTTATCTTCCCACTCTTTAAATTCAGGTGTAAAGTATTTAATTCTAACTTTTTTGAACTCTCGTGTTGAATAGAGTGGTCGTCGTGAAAAGTGTTCTATTTCAGAAGCAATCTCTTTAATTGTTGCATTTGTTTCATCTACTGTTTTGCCATGAATCATAGTAAAAAGATTGTAGGGCCAATTTGGATATTTTGGGCGTAAATAACAGTGGCTTACAGCAGAAAATTCAGCTGCTTTCTCTCCCATCTCTTCTCCTTTGCTATCTTCTATATCCCAAACAACCATCGCATTTGCATTGAAACCTGCTTTTCTATGGTTTAAAATTCCTGCAAATCTACGCATAACACCTGCATCTTTTAATTCATTTAAAATCTTAAAGAACTCCTCATAAGAGATACCTAATTTCTCAACAACCTCTTTAAAAGGTTCAGCAACAATAGGAATGTCATATTGAGCCAAAGCAATAACTCTATGATGTAGAGGAGTTAACTTTATACTTTTTCGTTTTGGTTTTAAGACTTGCTCTTTTTTTGCATCTTTACCTGTTGTGTTTAATTTTACTGCTATTTTAAAAAGTTTCAAAGTAGGAAGCATAATAAAATCAATAGCATGTGCTTCTGATGCTAAAATTTCTACTGTTTTACGTAACCCCAATTTAGAATCAGGAGCAACAGCTAGTGTAAACCAAATATTAAACGTATGTTCTCGCTCATAGTTATGTGAAACTCCAGGATGAGCATTGATAACCTCTACAGCTCGCTCTATATCTTCTCGTTTTACCTTAAAGGAGATTAAAGAGGAGCTATAGCCCAAACGTTTTGTATCAAAGATAGGAGAGATTTGTCGGATAATTTTATTCTTTTTTTCAATTAAAATTTGTTCTATAATAGCCTCTTCATCTGTTCCTAACTCTTTAGCAATCACTGCAAAGGGTCGAGAAGAGAGAGGAAAGTTTTTTTGGATAATGGAGAGTAGTTCAGAGTTCATAGTCTAGCCCCTTAAATAAATATTTTTAAATTAAAATAGTATACTACTTAACAAAAAGAATTTATTTGATATAAATCAACTATTTTAAAATGTTATTTTTTATTTAAAATACTTTTTCATAAAATTATCACTCTTCTCTTCAAAAAATTTCATGCGTTCTTTACCTTTTGGCATGGTTTTTCGTAAGCCTCTCATCTCTTTTAAAAAGGATTCTATAGAGCTTGGAATCAATTTTTCAATATAGATACGAAGTCGTTTTGCCATTGCAGGGGATGCTCCAGAGGTAGAGATAGAGATGGTTAAATCTCCTTTTTTGATGTACGAAGGAAATATAAAATCACAATAAGCCGTATTATCTACGGAGTTAACCAAGATTCGTCTAGTTCGACTCTCTTCATAAATGATTTTATGTAAAATTACTGTGTTAGTTGCAACAATAACAACATCATAGGGAAGAATATCGCCTAATTTATAAGCTCTTTTCTCTATAGATAGAGTATGCTTTTGAGCAAAAGTTTCAAAATTTTTAGAAACTTCCTTTGCAATAATATTAATATTTTTTGTAAATTCTACTAATTTTTCTAACTTTTCCAAAGCAATATGACCTCCACCAACAAGTAGTATCTTCTTGTTTTTAAGATTAAAATAGGCAGGAAAAAAAGACATTATTTGCTCTCATTCATCAATGCTAGTTTTTCTTTAAAAGCATCAATACAGTTATTACACTCTTTAACCGTATTGGTCTCAACAATGATATATAAAGCCTCTTTATTTAATATACTTAGCTTATGATTTTTAATAGATATAATGCTCTCTTTTTTAAATTTACTCAAAATACGAGAAAAGGTCTCTGGAGTTAAATTTAAAATAGAAGCTATCTCATTATTTTTTAGACGATTAAAAAGAGTATTGCTCTCAATCATTAAATCAGCAACTTTTGCTTCCGAAGATAAAATTGTCTCTTTCTGAATTAAAGCAGACAGAGTCATTATTTTGGATGTAAGTGATTTAATAAGTCCTAAAGAGAAATCTTTGTCATCAAGATAGTGATAAACTTTATCAAAGTGTAAAAGCCCCATAACCCCACCTGTAATAAATTCACAAGTTACAGGAAAAGGTTCATGTTCAAAACAAGCATACTCACCTATTGTATTAGGTGCTTCCATTCGTTTTATCTGAACTTCTGAACCTTTTGGAGAAGTTTTATATAAACGTATTGTACCTTCAAGAAGGATATAGAGATAATCACTCTCATCTCCCTCATAAAAAACAATACTATTTTTAGTATATTTCTTAATATAGATACTATCTCTAAGCTCTTTATGGAACTTTTTATCCAAATCAGCAAACATTGGAATATCTGTTATATCCACCATAATTTTTCCTTATTATTTTTATCAATTATACTTAAGGGAGGTTAAAGTTATCATAAGCAATAGAAATAATAATAGATATTTTTACTATTGACTCTCAAACCAATTAAGCTCTTTTCTAAGGGTAACAACCTTTCCTACAACAATCAATGCAGGAGTAGGTAAATCTTTTGCTTTTTCCCATATAGTATCTAATGTACCAATAACTGTTTTCTCTTCAGGTGTTGTCCCTTTACTGATTACAGCTACTGGATAATCTTTTGGTTTTCCAATCTCTATAAGCTTTTTACTAATATGTTTTAAACGATGTAGCCCCATTAAAAAGATAATAGTATCATCTGTTTTATAGTTTTCCCAAGGTATTTGTGATTGACCTTTGTTTTTACTCTCATGACCTGTTACAACTCTAAATGAAACTGTAATTCCACGATGTGTTACAGGAATCCCTGCATACTCGGGAACAGCAATAGCCGAAGTAATTCCAGGAATAAACTCAAATTTTATACCTCTTTCATAAAGATAAATTCCCTCTTCTCCACCTCGTCCAAATACCAGTGGGTCGCCACCCTTTAGCCGAACTACCGTCTCATGTTTTAAAGCATTTTGATAAATTGTCTCATTAATCTGCTCTTGTGGCATCGAATGATGAGAATCTTTTTTTCCAACATAGACAAATTCACATCCATCCTTTGCCTCTTTTAAAATATCAGGGTTTGCTAACCTATCATAAATAATTACATCTGCTTCACGTACCACACGCAAAGCTTTAATCGTCAAAAGCTCAATATCCCCTGGACCTGCTCCTGTTAAATAGACCTTCCCCATTATTTCCCCTTCTCGTTATAAATAAAAATTCCTGATGGAGCTTTGACTTGAAATATCTCACGTTCTAAAAACCACTCTTGGGTATTAATCACATTTACTTTATTACTATCTCGTTTATCATTCCCACCATTAACAGATACATAAAGATAATTCTCTACATTTGACCAACGCAGATGCAACACTTTACCCGTAAATGTAAATGTTTTTATAATTTTTAGTGTTTTTGTATCGACGATTTGAATGGTTGGGAAATCTTTACCCGAAAAAGTTACAGCAAGATACTTTTTATCTGGACTAAGTGCAGTAAACACGGGTAAACCTTGCACCTCTATATTTTTAATAAATTTAAAATCTTTGTCATAAACCATCACGGCATTGTCCCCAACAGCAGGAATAAATGTTTTTTCATCACTTAAAGACCAAAAACCGAAATGAGGAATTTTTAGAATAGGCTTATTGTCTTTCGCTGTTACTTTTATCTCTGAAAACCTCATCGTATCAAGGTCAACTACTCCAAAAGCTTTGGTTAAAAAGAACCCTACAATATACGTATTCTCTTTAATCATCGCATCAAAAGGCATCTCTCCTACTTTAAACTCTTTGAAAATTTCAAATTTTGGAATTGCTTTTCCATCGTTTTTATCTTTTAAAATTGTCACTTTATCGCTGTCCATCTGTGCAAAGATTATCATATCTTTGTAGATTTTAATCCCCACATTTTTAGAGCCTGTTTTAATCTTGTCAATAGGTTTTAAATCACGGGTTAAAATGTCTACCGATTTATCATCATAGTTTGCCACTGCCACATAATTTTTACCAATAACAAAACCAATAGCACTTTTAGAAGTTTTGTACTCATGAAGTACCTTTTCACTTCTTGGGTCAAAATGCACCACATAACCATCACGAGAAATCAAATAGGCATCATCGCCATCAAACTTAATAATTCCATGATTCATATTATGCATGTTTCTCATATGTCTTTTGGTTAAGCCATCTTGAATAATCGCTAACGACTCGCTCTCTCGCTCTACTACAAAGATTTTCTCGCTAATGGTTGGTGTTCCTGCAAACACTCTACTTGCCAAAGTTGCACAAACTACCATTCCTAAAATTATTTTTTTCATCTCTTCTCTCCTTCTTATAAATAACACGATGGGTCTTCTGCCCACATATCTCCATATATCGCATACGCTCTGCTTCGTGAACCACCATTACAGATTTCTAAATAGTTACACTTCTCACACTTCCCACCCAACTCTCGTGGATGAATTCGTAATTTTTTCAAGAGTTCAACAGGTTTATCTGTCCAAATATCTGTAAAATCTTCTCTAAATATATTACCAATAATAGTTGGAAAAAATGGGTCAGGTTTTACATTACCCTCTGCATCAATATTGAGTAATTTTCGCCCTGCACTATTTCCACCCCAAGTGATTAATCTCTTTTTCATCTCATCAGCATGTTCTGGATATTTTTGAATAAATCTATCATAAAAAAGTATCGCATCCATCTCCATATTTCCTGTAACAATCTCTATATCTCGTTTGCTCTCATGATATTCAAATGCTTTATCCAAAATATAGTTTACGGCAGTTACTCGTTGTTCTTTACTCAAATCTATCTCTAAATTATCAAGTCCACGACCAGAATAGACCAAATGTGAAATATAGACTTTTGGAATATTATGTTTCTCTGCCAACTCAAATATAAATGCCAAATCATCATAGGTATCTTTCGTAATTGTAAATCGAATTCCAACTTTAGTTCTACCATAACTGTTGAGTAAATCAACAGCTTTCATTGACGCTATAAATGAACCTTTTAACCCACGAAAAGCATCGTGTACCTTTTCGCTACCATCAATACTGATACCTATATAGTCAAATGTATCTAAAATTTTTTCAGCATTACTCTTTTTTACATAGAGTCCATTAGTAGAGAGATAAGTAACAATTCCAAGCTCTTTACATCGCCCTGCAATATCATAAATATCATGACGAGTTAATGGTTCTCCTCCTGAAAAGATAAGAAATTTTACCCCATTGGCTTTAAGCTTTGGTAAGGTCTCCATAATTTTTTCTGTCGAGAGTGTATCAACAGAATCCAATTCAGCTTTTGAGTAACAGTGCAAACAAGAGAGGTTACAACGATTTGTGAAGTTCCAAATTGCAATGCTCCCATCAAGAACCCTTGCCGACTTACCTTCAACCACCGAATTTAAAAGATTTGAGAGTCTAAACATTATTTTACCTTCTTATCTATAGCCTGAGGCTTTTCAAGAACCGTAATATTACTCTCTTGTTTATAACTGAAGATATACTCTGTAATCGCAGATAAATTTTCATCTGAAAGTTTAAATTTAGGCATCGCATTTCGCTTATAACCAAAAACTTTTGATACCGATTTAGGGTCAGTAATCATCGCTTTAATCTCTTGAACATTTCGTTTAGATGCTATCTCTTCAAAGCTAGGTCCAAAAGCTACTGCTGTTTGATGATGACAACCCCAACAGTAAGTTTCAAAAACTTTTTTACCATCTGTAGCAAAAACTGATGGGCTTAAGAAACATATCATCGCAGAGAAGAGAAGAATATTTTTATTCATAAGCTATCCTTATTATTTTAATTAAAACAATAATAGCACTCTTTATTTTTTTATTCCTTGATATAAAACAAGTTGTAATTTATGATTTTATATTAGCTATAATATCAAGAGTAAAATTTTTTGAGGGTATGAAATATAAAGATATGAAAAGCCTTCTACTAAATGGTGCAATCGCACCATTTACTATGTGACATTTAAAATAAGATTTCAATCTTTATTTATACCTAACGGAGTTATTAAATATGATAGAAACCCTAAAAAACTTAGACCTAACCCCATTTGTCCTCTCATTTAAACTAGCAGGATTAACCACGCTTATACTTTTTGTTATAAGCTTACCCCTAGCATGGTATTTATCTCAAACTAAATCAAAAGCTAAACCATTGTTAGAAGCTATTACAGCTTTGCCTATTGTTTTGCCCCCTTCGGTTTTGGGGTTTTATATTTTGATGGTATTTGTTTATGTTGATTTGAATTTTTCATTTACAGGTTTAGTCATTGCATCTTGTTTTTACTCTTTACCTTTTATGGTTCAGCCCTTGCAAGGTGGATTTGAGGGGCTTAATAAAAATATGTTAGAGGCATCTTATATATCAGGAAAGAGTCAACTAAACACACTCTTTAATGTTGCTTTACCAAATATAAAACCTGCTCTTCTTACGGCTTTGATTATTACTTTTGCTCATACTGTTGGAGAATTTGGAGTTGTCTTGATGATTGGTGGAAGTATTCCAAATGAGACAAAGGTAGCTTCTATTGCTATTTATGAGATGGTCGAGATAATGGACTATACCACAGCTCATATCTATAGTGGACTAATGGTGCTAATTAGTTTTATAGTGCTTTTAAGTGTCTATATCTTTAACCATACTCAAAAGAAGATTGGAGGGGTTCATTAATGCTACAGATAAATATAGATAAAAAACTGCATGGCTCACATGGCGAGATGAAACTAGATATAAATCTAAAGATAAGAAAAGGCGAATTTGTTGCTCTTTCGGGTAAAAGTGGTTCAGGAAAAACAACTCTACTTAGAATTTTAGCAGGATTGGAAAGCTCGAATGGGACGATTATGGTAGCTAATGAAACTTGGCAAAAAGAGAACTTTTTTTTAGCTGTGCAAAAACGAGAAATCGGTTTTGTTTTTCAAGATTATGCACTTTTTCCTAATATGACGGTAGAAGAAAATTTGCTGTTTGTGGAAAAAGATAGAGAGTTATCCAATTATCTATTAGAGACAACCGAACTCTCTGCTTTAAAAAAGAGATTACCTTCTAGCCTAAGTGGAGGGCAAAAACAACGAGTTTCCCTTTGTAGAGCATTTATGAAAAGACCTAAATTGCTTTTGATGGATGAACCACTCTCAGCACTTGACCCCTCTATGCGAAGCAAGTTACAACAAGAGATTCTAACTTTACATAAAGAGTTCGAAACCACAACAATTATGGTCAGTCATGACCCTGCAGAGATATATAGATTGGCTTCTAGGGTATTGGTCTTGGAACAAGGAAAGATTGTAAATGATGGAACAGCTAAAGAAGTCCTATTAAAAACATCAGGTTCTCAAAAATTTTCATTTGATGGGGAGCTTTTGGAAATTGTAAAAATAGATGTTATCTATGTAGCCATTGTCGCCATTGGTCAACAGCTAGTAGAGGTTGTTATTTCTAAATATGAAGCAGAAAATTTACTAATTGGTTCAGTTGTTACTTTAAGTACAAAAGCTTTTTCTCCGATTATTAAACAAAACAAATAGAATTAATATTTAACGTAGTATTATATAAATATTTTTTTTAAAAGGAAACTATATGAATAAATTAATAATCTTAGCAGGTATAAGCTTTGCTATTTTAGGTTGTGGAAATAGTGAAAGTGTTAATGATACAGAGTTAGAGAAGCTTATTCACTCCAATAATTTAACAGGCGATGTATTAAAGGGTAAAGTTATACCTAAAATCACAGATACAAAAGCCCAATTGGGGATGAATCTATTCTTTTCAAAATCATTGGGTGCAGATAGAGACTCTGCTTGTGTAACCTGTCATCATCCTATGTTGGGTGGAGGAGATAATTTATCTCTACCCATTGGAACAGGTGCAAAGAATCCAAACTTATTGGGTGTAGGTCGTATGCATGATGTAACTTCTACTCATTATGATGGAGGACCAACCGTTCCTAGAAATGCTCCAACTACCTTTAATATGCTTGGTTGTAAACATGCTCTTTTTCATGATGGTCGTATTGAGCATGTTGTAAATCCAAATGGAATCTCTACACCTGATTCGGGATATACGATTATTGACCCTTTAGCTACTGATAATCTTGCGTCTGCTCAATCTCGCTTTCCTATTACTTCTCCTGAAGAGATGAAAGGATTTAACCATCAAGATAAAGATAATCAAGCAGTTCGTGACTATGTGGCAAGTCGTGTAGGTGGATATGGAGAAGGAAAAGGGGAGTTAAACAATACAAATTATTGGTTAAAGCAATTTAGAACAGCCCTCAATCAACCCACAGGAACGGCTGAAAAGCTTATTACCGAACAGAATATTGCCATGTTAATAGGAGAGTATGAAAATTCACAAGCATTTACAAATAATCCATGGAAAGAGTATGTTAATGGTAACAAAAGTGCGATTAGTGAAGAGGCTAAAAGGGGTGCTTTACTCTTTTTTAAACCTATTGTAGATGGTGGTGCAGATTGTGTTCATTGTCACAGTGGAGATTTGTTTTCTGATGAAGAGTTTCATAATGTAGCTATGCCTCAAATTGGTCGAGGAAAAGGCGATGGAGATGAAGGTATAGAAGATTTTGGACGATTTAGGGTCACAGGAGAAGAGAGTGATAAATATAAATTTCGTACACCTTCACTATTAAATGTAGAAGTTACAGGACCTTGGGGACATGATGGAGCGTATACTTCTTTGGAAGCGATGGTAAAACATATGTCAAATCCAAAAGAGGCAATTAAAAACTATGATAAAAAACAGTTAACTCAAGTAGGTATTCAAAATGTAGACAAGATGACAGTAAATACCAATAAGGCAATTAAACAATTAGAAAAAGATAGAGTAGCAAAATTAGATGTATTAGAAGATAGCAATCTTTCAGCGAGTGAGATAGAAGATGTGGTTAGCTTTTTAAGAACATTAACCGACTCATGTGTTGTAGATGAAACATGTTTGCAAAAATGGATTCCTAAAAGAGACCTTGACCCTAATGGAGACCAACTTGATGCAGTAGATAAAAAAGGAAATATCTTGGGTTTAAAATAGATTTTTACCCCTTTTTTAAGATAAAATGCCAAAAAGTTACATATTTTTAGAAAAAAATAGAGATTTTTTAATTTTTTTCTAATTAAGAGTAAATTTATCCTATTTAACCTATAATCCGTTTATAACTTAAAAAACACAAGGATTTAAACAATGGCAACAGTAACATTTAAAAATGACATAGTATGTAATTTAGCAGGAACAGAATTAAACGTTGGAGATACAGCTCCAGTAGTAACAGTAGTAAATTGTAACCCAATGCTTCAAAATGAGCAAGTTGGTGGAGAAGGTAAAGTTCAACTAGTAATCGCTGTTCCTTCATTGGATACAGGTGTATGTGATGCTGAAACAAGAAGATTTAATACAGAAGCAGCGTCTCTTGATGGTGTAGAAGTAATGACAGTATCTATGGACTTACCATTTGCTGCTGCTAGATGGTGTGGAGCTGCTGGAATCGAAAACATCAAAGTATGTTCAGACTTTAGAAACAAAGATTTCGCAAACGCTTATGGTGTTCTTTTAGCTGATGGTCCTTTGGCTGGTGTAACTGCAAGAGTTATCTTTGTAGTTGGTAAAGATGGTAAAATTGCTTATAAGCAAACTGTACCTGAAATTACAGAAGAGCCTAACTACGAAGAAGCTCTTGCTGCGCTTTATAAGCACCCAACTTTCGAACTCCTTTTAAATCCTCTTCTTTTGAAGAGGATTATCTTCTTTTTCAAACTCTAACTTTTCGCTATAATACTCCCAATGAGATACACACCTAAACAAATTGAAAAATACCAACGCCAACGCTATATTACTTTTCTTGAAAAAGTTACCAAAAATTTATTTAAAATGTTTCGTGATGAGAAGACAACACAAGAGCAGTTTTTAAAAAAGTTTAATGAGTTGGTTAAAAAGTTAGATGAGCAGATTGACATTAAATTAGATTCAGAATATCATCATCAGATGAAAAGTTATATAGAACGTCTTAGAGTAGAAGTTCAGAGTGAATTTAAACTAGATAATATTCGTGAAGCCAACATGACTCTACTTAATCGGCTTCAAAAATTAAAAAATGGCAACTCTTATAAAAAAGATAAACATAAACATAAGAGTCAAAATCAAGATTGGGGTTAAGAGGCTTTTTTATCTTTTTGTCGTTTTTTTTCTAAAAGTTTCCAATAGATTTTTTCAAAGCTCTTCTCCAATAAGCTTTTTGGTTTTTTATTGAGTGTTAATTCATCAATAGATGTAATTTTTTTAGAGTTTTTTTCTAAAAAGTCCTCTAATATCTCAAAATCTTTATCTTTCATCTCATCTGGATGATAGCAAATAGTCCATGTTCCAAAAGGCATCTCTCTAGGTTTCCAAAGTTGTTGAGGAATCCAATACATATCGTGTTCATAATATGGAGACCAAGCAATCCCATCAGATATAATATTAATATTAGCTTCTTCTCTTAAGGCTTTGATTGTATTTTTATCAAAAGAGTGTGCAGGAGCTATCCAAACACGACAAAAAATATTATGTTCTTGAAATATTTTCATACCTTCTCTTATTTTCTCTCTCTGCTTTTCCAATGAAACCCCTGCAAATTCAGAATAATCATTAATAGGAACAATACTTTTATGCTTGGTTACATATTTATGCTCAAAGCCATGTAGAGCAATTTCCCAATTTTTATTTTGCCATTTTTTTACATCATTCCAAAAATTATTATTTATATCATCAACTATTAATTTCTCGTCTTTATTGTTTGGAACAACAGCAACTATAGGCATTACTTTATATTTATTTAATAATAATTCAATTCTTTTCCAATTATCTCTGTTCATTGTAGGACATGCATCATCTAATCTAATTATATATTTACTAAGCATTTTTCTCTCATTTATATAGATTTTATTTTTACTATAATAGTAGCATAAAATAATAAATGTGAATACTTTGTGATAAATGTTTTTTTTTGTTTAATGTTGATTTAAGAACAGTTTTGATATTATTAGTACATATATTATATGGAGTATAAAATGACTTTCCCCATTACTAAAAAAAATAGACAGTTGATTACAAAAATTGATAAAAAAATAAAATTAAAAATGAAAAATAATAAAACATACGTAAAAACTCAGTTTTTTCAAAAAAGATTAATCGATTTTATAGTTGGAGGCTCTTTATTATTAGTTTCTATACCTGTAATGCTATACACTATCTTTAGAATTAAAAAAGAGTCTCCAGGTCCAATATTCTTCAAACAATCTCGTATAGGATTAAATGGTAAAGCATTTATGTGCTATAAATTTAGAAGTATGCATGTGAATAGTAAATTTAATCCCTATACTCAAGAGAATGATTCTAGAATTTTTCCTTTTGGAAATACAATGCGTAAGATGCGTATTGATGAACTTCCTCAGTTACTTAACATTCTAAAAGGAGAGATGCATCTTATTGGACCTAGAGCAGAGTGGGATATTTTAGTAAAAGATTATGAAAAAATAATTCCAAACTATCATGAAAGGCATACTGTAGCCCCTGGAATTACAGGTTTAGCACAAGTATGTCACCCCTATGGACGTAATGTAGATGATGCTAAGAAAAAACTAGAGTATGATATAGAATATATTACAAATTGGTCTTTAAAAAAAGAATTAATGGTTATTTTTAAAACTATTAAAGTTGTTCTAGGGAAAGAAGGGTTATAAATTAGTGATAAAGAATAAAGGAACTATATGAAGATACTTATAACAGGAGCAGCAGGATTTATTGGCTTTCATTTAAGTCAAAAACTTCTTGAACGAGGGGATAGTGTTGTTGGGTTAGATAATATAAATGACTATTATGATATAAATTTAAAATATGCACGATTAAATGAGTTGGGAGTCGATAGAGCAACTATTTTGGATAATCAAGTTGTTCAATCCCTCTCTAAAAAATTCTCTTTTGTGAAGATGGATTTAAAAGATAGAGAAGAGATGAATAAGCTTTTTGAAGATGAACAGTTTGATGCTGTTTGTAATCTTGGTGCACAAGCAGGGGTTCGATATTCCATAGAGAACCCTAATGCCTATATCGACTCTAATGTTGTTGGATTTATGAATATATTAGAGGGGTGTAGGCATCATGGTGTCAAAAATCTCTCTTATGCGAGTAGCTCTTCAGTGTATGGTTTAAATAAATCACAGCCTTTTAAAACTACAGACCATACAGATCATCCTGTTAGCCTTTATGCAGCTACTAAAAAATCAAATGAGATGATGGCTCATACCTATAGCCATCTTTATAATATCTCTACAACAGGTCTTCGATTCTTTACCGTTTATGGTCCATGGGGACGACCAGATATGGCTCCTATGCTTTTTAGTGATGCTATTTTAAATGATAGAGCTATAAACATTTTCAATCATGGAAATATGAGTCGAGATTTTACCTATATAGATGATATTGTAGAAGGGATTATAAAAGTTATAGATAATCCTGCAAAGAGTAATCCTCAATGGTCTGCAAATCAACCAGAACCAAATAGCTCTTCTGCACCTTATAGAATTTATAATATTGGAAATAATGCACCTGTAAACCTCATGGAATTTATTTCTGAAATAGAGGTTTCGATTGGTAAAGTTGCAAAGAAAAATTTTATGGAGATGCAAGATGGAGATGTAGAATCAACTTATGCAGATACTTCTGGATTAATAGACGACTTTAACTATAAACCATTTACCCCTCTTTCACAAGGTGTAAATGAATTTGTACGTTGGTACAAAGATTTTTATAACAAAGGCTAAAGTTAGCCCTGTTCTGTCTCTCCTGCAAAACTCATTGTACCATATTGAAGGTTTCCAACATGTTTGAATCCTAGTGATTTCATAGCATGTTGAACTTGATAACTTCGGCTTCCTGAGAGACAATATACAATAATAGGTTCATCTTTTTTATCATTGAACTTTTCAATTTCGGCATAAAAATTAGAGGTAGGTACAAGAGCATCAGTTCCTACAATATGACTCATTTTATACTCCATCATCTCTCGTACATCAATCAGTGTAAAATCTAACATTTTTAAAGTTCTAGCTTCAATAAGTGCTTCTAGTTCATCACTCTCTAATTGCTCTTTTTCTAAAAGTTTTAAGGCTTCATCTTTTGATAAGCCTCGTGAGTGATTATGAGCAATCTCTTCAATTATTTCGTTTTTTTTTGAGACTCTACAAATTCTGGAGTACAAAAAATACCACAATGACATGTACCATCTTCTGGAATCTCTTTTTCTATAGCTGGTTTACATGGACAAATACGGTTATCTGCTGCTTTTTGTTCTGCTTTTGTTTCACCAATAACCATAAAACAAGGACAGAAGCGTTTTCCATACATGAGTTTGTTTCTAGCAAGACCCATTGCAACACCTTCATTGACATCTTCATTTGGGTTTTGTACCCAACCAAAGCTTTTATTTACTTTATGAACAAAACTCCATGTTTTTTCAAATTCATCTTTAAACTCTTGTGAGTTCATATCAACAGTTTTCATTGTTATCCTTATTTTATTATATATAAAGGAATTCTACAACAATATTACTAATGAATAGTATGGTTAATATCCAAAACAATATCTTTGACTAGAATATTTATCTCTTGTAACATATTCCGAGTCTTATTTAAATCAATGCCTATTTTATCTCCTGTCAACTCTATTCCAATACCTTTTGTAAAATTAATTTCAGCATTAGTAATTTTTCTCTCTATCTCTTCTACTTTTCCATGCATCTCAATCTCTATTTGATTAAAGAAATTGCTTGTTTTATTCATATCTATAAGAATTTTATCTCCATTGAAATCAAAGCCCATATTTTTGAGTAAATCATCCGTAGTTTTGGGCTTTTGATGCTCTTTTGGAATAAGATTTTTTTCTTTTTCCAATGGCTCTTTTTCAGAATTAATTGAGTTATCTCCACAAGCCGAAAATAAAATGAGTAGAGAAGTAAATAGTATCGTTGATTTTTTAATCATATGAATCCTTTTGGCTCTATTATGCCATATATTGAATGATAAATAAGTATACTCCACTTCCTAAATTAACTTAAG